>JACDDR010000048.1 GCA_013816895.1 Bacteroidota bacterium | reverse complement strand
ACAAAATTTAAAAAACTAACTTAGCTAAACAATGCAAAACAGAATTAGATTATACTAAAAATGGTAGTTCAAAATGAGGGGGCTCTTTCATGCGGAAAAGTGGGGGCTCTTTGCCCGGAATTTACAATAGAGTATTATCGGCTACAAAAAGTAATAAAGTCAAGAGAATGAAGATATTCTTAATAATATTTTTTTTCTTTTTTTACTTGTTGCCTTCTTTTGGACAAGAACTAAGATTCGAGGACGGGATTTTTATTGAAAAGAAGAACCACAATAACCACAATATATTTGCTTATTCTGAAGACAATATTTCTTACAAGCTTTTTGAAAAATTTATTTTTGACTACTACTTCTTGGATAAAACTGGATTTAAAAGAAAGTTCTTGAAAACTGATTCTATTGGCCTAAAAAATCCAATGAACCTTGCGAATGATGGAGATGTTTCTGAAAATGTAATACAGAAAATTGAATTGTCGGTTGACGATGGTTTGGGCTCATATTTCCGACCTGACAGTAATTACACCCAAACACTAATCAGATATAGGTATTTGTCAATAGAAAACGAAAACGTAGTTCCGGATGAGATTACCGGACTAATCGACAATAGAAAAAATATATGGTTACATCCCCCACTTAGTTTTTCTTTTAAGATTCTTCAATTTAACCCGTTTCCGTTTTATGTATTGGATGAATCAATAAAGGAATGGTCTTATAGCAGAGAGGTTGGCGATTTCTACCTTGATGAACGCTGGACAAAAGAAAAAAGAAACATTAATATCAAATTTAGATACAAACGCACGTTCGATGAGATTTTGAAGACCCCGTTGGGAAATCTCAAATGCAAAGTCGTAGAAAGTTATGGAGAGGCTATAGATGGCGAATATTTTTTTAAAACTAAATTAAAAAGCTTTTATAATAACAAGTATGGCTTTGTATTACTGGAATATACTAATATTGATGGGACACGTTTAATAATTCGATTATCAGAAAAGAAGGTGCTGCCTAAGGTTTTTTCCAAGGCAGAAAAGTTGATTGAATACGATCAACAATGTTGCCAGCCATACTTTACAGAGAAATTGGCATTGAGAATTGATTCGACTTTTACATACTTTTATTCTGATAATAGCTTGAAAGAGGAATACTCGGGAAGGTGGAAAATTAGCAAAGATACGTTATTGCTGTACGATTATTCACATGAAGTGTTAACAAATAAACTTAATGGAATAGAATCATATGACGCCAGTTTAAAAGATTCGATAGAGATATCCTTTTTAGACCCAATTACTTCAAAGTATGTTTTACCCGAATTTTTTATTAATGGTAAATGCAGCAAGTCGTGTGTGAATGGACAACTAAGTTGTCGTATACCTATGGAGGTTGTTAAAAGAATTACAATTAAAGGTGGCGAATATATTGTAAGGGATTATAAAACAAATAGATTTCTAATTTATTACATGTTTAACTGGAATGCGGTTCAATTGACTAGGGTTCAAAATTTGTCAAAGTGTTTAATCAGAGACACTTGTTTACAGCGGGTTGATTGTGACGGAAGTTTAGATAAAATTTATCACCTAAAGAAGAAAATAAAGGCAAAATGACAACGTCATGCTGTTCTTAAAATTTTCAAACAAGCATCAGTATAAATAATTTATCCTATTTTTATAGTGTCCTATGTCTTTCAAGTTATGCGATTAAGATATTTATTTATATTTTTTATTAATTGTTTAACCTTAAAAGTTCTAGGTTTTCAAAAGCTTGATAGCCTATATCGTGTGCTGTCGATTCAGAAGGATGACTCTCAAAAAGTAATCACTCTTACAAAAATAGGAAAGGAGCAGGCACTTTACAGTCCGGAAAAAGCCCTTCAATATACCAACAAAGCTCTTTTACTTTCGGAACGAATAAATTGGGACAGGGGCAAAGCCCTATGTTATTCCATTTTAGGCGACACCTATAGTGCGAAGGGAGATGCGCGCCACGCACTTGAGTACCGTTTAAATGAATTTAAGATTTGGGAAAAACTGAAACGTGAGGATAAATGCTGCATGGTACTTTGTAATATTGGTGTGGCTTACTCAGACCTGGGGAATAATACAGAAGCGTTGAATTATTATCACAAAGCTATAAAGCTGGCCAAAAAAACGAAGGACCAGGGGACTGAAAGCGACTGCCTGAATAATATTGCTACAATATTACAGGAGTCAGGGGAAAATGAAAAAGCCAAGGAATATTACCAAAAATCCCTTTCCTTATCCATAGAAATCAATAACGAACAGCAGATAGCAAATGGATATACCAATCTTGGAAATTTATACGGAGACGAAGGAGACCTCTCCAGAGCTTTGTCTTATTATCAGAAGGCGCTGAAAATATATGAGGCAGGTAAAGATCATATAAGAACAGCAATAGTTATAGGAAATATAGGGACAATATACTATTCTAAAAGTGATTCTGCATTAAAAAAGGGGGAGATATTTAGTGCGGAAAAATTGCAGAATGTTGCACTTACGTACTTTATAAAAGCTGTTGAGCTTTGTAAAATTACTGGTAACGAATTTGGACAGGCAGAGTTTTTGGGAAATATTTCAGGTATTTATCTAATTAAAAAAGAATATAGGTTGGCAGAAGAAAATCTGGAAAAGTCTCTTGCTCTTGCCCGTAAAATTAATTCTCCTTATGCTATTATGTCCGCTTATGAACGTTACATTGAATTGTTTAAGGAAACAAGAAAGTTTGAAAAAGCTCTTAGCTTTCAAGAACAATATGTAGCTTTAAAAGACAGCGTGTATGGGATAGAGAAAGAAAAAGTAATTTCAGAGTTGCAAGTAAAATACGAGACAGAAAAGAAAGAAAACGAAATAAAACTCTTATCAAAACAAAGCGAAGTTAAAGAACTTAGTATTGAGCGAAACAGATATTTAACTTACGGTATCAGCTTGCTTTTGGTGTGTGCGGTATTCATAGCGATAATTATTATTCGGCAAAACAGGCTGCGGGCACGGCAAACAGCAAGCGGGTTGGAACAAAAGGTTTTGAGAACACAAATGAATCCACACTTTATATTTAACAGTCTCGAAAATATAGAAAGTTTTATTTATGAACATCAGCCAAAGGAGGCCGGAGTTTACCTTGCGAAATTTGCGCGGTTAATGAGATTAATACTTGAAAACTCGGAATCAGAATATATAACTCTGGAAAAAGAAGTTGAAACCCTGGAATACTATTTAATTTTACAAAAAGTGAGGCTTGATGATAAATTGGATTACACTATCACTATCGATAAACATCTCCAAAAGGATCGGGTATTATTGCCACCTATGCTGACGCAACCTTTTATTGAAAATGCCATTGAGCATGGTTTCAGGGGCCTTAAAAGAGCTGGGATAATTGAAGTTATATTTACTCTTGAAGGAAAATCCCTTTTAGTAAAAATTAAGGATAATGGGATTGGAATAGTGGAGGCGCAAAAACAGAAAGACCTGTATAAAACACATAAATCAATGGCTATGAAGATCACACAAGAAAGGTTAGTCTATTTAAACAAGTCAAAGAAAAAAAAGCTCTTATTTTCTATTGAGGAAATTAAAAGTGAAGCGGGGGGAACCACTGGAACTGAGGTAACCTTCTCAATACCGATAGAAGATTATGGAAGTTAAACAGCTTAGAGTAATTATTATTGATGATGAAAAGCGAATACGTTCATCTATTAAGAATATTCTTAAACTTCACTATCCGAATGCGGAAGTAGTTGCCGAGGCAGAGGACATTGTTAGTGCAGAAGAGGCCATTCGAGATAATAAGCCCGATGTCGTTTTACTAGACATAAAAATGCCAGGTGGAACAGGTATTGATTTGGTGAAAAATATAAGCCTCATTAATTTTAAAATAATTTTTATCACAGCATTCGATTCGTATGCAATACAAGCAATAAAATTAAGTGCGCTGGATTATTTATTAAAACCGGTAATCCCGGATGAATTAGTCAGCGCATTAAATAAAGCGTGCGAGCAAATTAATAGTGAACAAGAAAAGGGGAAACTTTCTGTACTCAACCATAACACGTCCGGTTCCTACAAGGGTAGAAAAATTATTCTTAAAACTCAAAGTGAGGATCACATAATTGAGGAAAATGAGATAGTTCGGTGTGAGGCCGACCGCAACTACACAACTTTTATATTGTATAAAAAGAAAGAGATCGTTGTCTCTAAAAATCTAAAAGAATATGAAGAAATGTTAGATCCGAAAATATTTTTCCGACCGCATAATTCGCATCTGGTAAATATTCATTTTATTGAAAAAATACAAAAGAAAGGGAATGGCATACTTTTAATGAAGGATAGCTCAGAAGTGCCAATTTCTGCCAGGAAACACGCCGAAGTCATGGATATTCTGTCTCGGATTTCCTGATCCTGTCGACCGTACATTACTACCCGACACTTATACATTTACCCGCGATCAGGTAAATAATTGATTGTAAATTGGAAATAATTCGAAAAAATTAAATTCAACTACAATGAAAAAAACAATAAAAGCAAGAATCTTATTGATTCTATTCGTGCTGTTTGGGTGTAACATCGAGGCGCAAATTATTACTACGGTTGTGGGTACCGGCAATCAAAGTTATACAGGCGATAGTCTTCCTGGGCTTTCCACTGCCGTAGCTGTTCCGGAAGGCGGCATGTCAATCGACCAAGCAGGGAATTTGTATTTCTGCGATTATGGAAATAACAGGGTAAGAAAACTAAATTTTGCTACGGGCCTTGTAACAAATATCGCTGGCACAGGATCATCTGGCTTTAGCGGAGACGGAGGCCAAGCTAAGTTAGCAAAGCTGAACGGTCCGGTGGCAGTTGCTGTGGATAAAGTGGGTAATGTATATATCGCTGATTATTCAAACTATCGGATTCGGAAAGTTTCTCCATCCGGCATTATAACCACCATTGCGGGAACAGGTGCCTATGCATACAACGGTGACGGCATACAAGCAACTTCTGCGGCCCTATTCGAACCTACTGGTATAGCTGTTGATACAGCCGGACACGTGTATTTTTCGCATTTAGGTGATATGAGGGTAAGAAGAGTAGACAAAAGCACTGGGATAATTAGCACGGTTGTGGGAACCGGTACAACCGGATACAACGGAGATAATATTTTAGCAGTTAATGCTCAACTAAATTTTCCTTACGGTATAGCATTTGATAAAAATAATAACCTGTATGTTTCAGATAAGTTTAATTACAGAATCCGTAAAGTGTCCGCTGCCACCGGCAATATTATAACAATAGTTGGCAACGGCGTATACGGAAACAATGGAGATGGTGGACTTGCAACATCGGCAAGTATTGAAGATGTCTGGGATGTGGACGTTGATTCATTAGGAAACATATATCTGGCTGACAGATCCGATAACAAAATTAGAAAAGTAACAAACGGGACCATCAATACTGTAGCAGGGAACGGAACAGCAGCATATGGCGGAGATGGTGGCCTTGCTACATCGGCAAATCTTTCCAATTGCAGTGGAGTTGTAGCTAACAGATGCGGAGCTTTTTATATATGTGACAGATTTAACAACAGGATCAGAAAAGTAAGCTCCTATAATTTTAGCGCTACCTCAGTTAACGCAAAATGCTATGCAGTTTGCAATGGTACAGTGGGCATAAATGCAAACGGCGGCATGGCACCCTACACCTATACATGGACCGGAGGTTTAGGATCAGGAACAAGCTATGCAAATGTTTGTGCCGGAAATTATGTTGTTACATCGACTGATGGAAAGGGTTGCAAAGAGCAACTAAATATTATTATATCCCAACCCACGCAGTTTTTAATAACTAATATTACGCAGACAAATGTTACCTGTAATAATAACGGTGCGGCCATAGCGCCAGTGAGCGGTGGAGCTGGAAGTCCGAATGTTTACACTTGGTCAGGTAGCACATCAACAACCGCGATAGGAACGGGGCTTGCGCCTGGCATACATACTGTAAGTGTAACCGACGCGAACGGGTGCATTGCTACCAAAACCGTAAGCATATTATTTACTCCCACATTGGCTCTAACGGTTAATGTAACAAATGCGTCATGCGGGAGCCTTGGCTCTGCTACTGCCACTTCAAATGGCGCCGCTCAAGTGGGTTACGCCTGGTCAACCTCGGCAACCGGGAGTGTAGTGTCTAATATTAATCCCGGTATTTATAACGTAACTGCGACCGACAATAATGGTTGCATGGTGACAAGTCAGTTTAGCATAGCCTTGAACACACCTACATTTGCCTCTGTTCCGATTTGTTATGTAACGGTAGATTCGGTTTCCAAATATAACGTAATCACATGGGACAAGGCAATATTTGCAACGGCAGATAGTTTTTTCATTTACCGCGAGACCGGAACAAATATCTATAAATTAATAGAATCGAGACCTTATGCGGCATTGAGCCAGTTTGTAGACACTGTGAAAACTCTTTACTTTCCTAATACAGGCAACCCTAACGTTGGAACCTACCGTTATAAACTTAAAACAAGGAATAGTTGTGGTGAAAAAAGTGAGTTTAGTCCGTATCATAATACTCTATTCATTGTAAATACGAACGGTTCGTTTTCTTGGCCACAATTATACTCCATAGAGGGCGGAGCAAATCCTGTAATATCTTATGTTCTTGAAAGAGATAATCAAAGTAACGGAAACTGGCAGGCAATAGGGAGTGTGGCTGCAACACAACAGTTTATTATTGACCCTAATTACTCTAACTTTCAAAACACAGCCTCCTGGAGGGTACGGACCCAATGGGGAATTAATTGTATTCCAACAGTAAGAAGTTCAAGCAACGGTAGTTTTTCTTCGTCGAATGTTGTGAGTAATAATGCGGTGGGAATAAAGGAGAATAATCTTAATAATAGTGTTGTGTTATTTCCCAATCCATCGACCGGGATATTTGAAATCAAAAATAACTTGTTGAGCCCTGGTAAACTGTTTTATGAAATTAAAACTGTTACTGGAGAAATAATTGCTACCGGCTTAATCGATGAAAAAAAATCGATTTCTTTTGACATGACTGACAAGCCAGCAGGGGTTTACCTGATGAGTTTGGAAATCGGGAACGAAAGAGTTACAAAGAAATTAATTGTAACAAAATAAAAACGTAGCCTCCTATGAAGAAGTATTATTTACACGAAGAAAATGGCCAAACAGGTCCGTTTGATATTGCAGATCTAAAAGCGAAAAACATACAAAAGGATACGTCGCTATGGTATGAGGGCCTTACGGAATGGACAGAAGCTGGCAAAGTTGACGAATTAAAAGAGTTGTTTAGTCAAAGCACGCCGCCACTTCTCGGGAGCAAAAAAGGAGTCTTCCCAAAAACCTCTACCACCTCCTGTTAAGAAGAAAAGTTATGCATCAATTATAATTATTCTTATAGTGGGGAGTGTTTTATTAGCTGGTGGGGCAATTATGGTTATTAATAACCCGAATGCCATACCAGGAGTAAAGTTTGAAGTAAACACCCCTAAGCCCGTGGTTATCACAAGTCGGGCCAATGAATCAAAATCCGGCTTGTTCAATGCGCGAATGACAGTCTATGCAAGTGTTATTTTCTCCCTTCATGTTAGGGTCGTCGTTTTTGATTTTTGTCATGGTTTTTTGTATTTTTATTATTTGGAATTAAAATTAAAAAAATAAATTAGAGTAAATCCTGTAGTTTTTTAACAAACTCTACTTTGTTATTAACAACTAATGTTCTATTTTTGAACCATGAAGGAGCTACACCATAAGCAAACAGTGATACTTAAACTTTTAAGGGATAATCTTCTTAATCCACTTACTATGGTAGAGTTAAGTGAAGAGGCTGGAATTGAATCACCAGGAGTTCTATATCATCATCTTCGACAGTTAGAAAAAAAGGACTTTTAAAACGGAACCCAAATAACCCAAAAGATTATGTAGTTATGGACACTCCTGAGAAGGCGGTAGTTTATATTAATAAATATGGGACAGCTCAATGTGGACCTGACGGAGGTATTTTAGATGGAATTCCTATCGAAAGGATTCCTATTGCTACTAGTTTACTTAAGTTCGCATCTTCTGAAGCATTCATAGTTGAGGCGAAAGGTGATTCGATGGAAACGAAAATTAAAAGCGGCGACATTATTATCGCTAAAAAGCAAAATCACGCCGACGTTGGAGAATTAATTATTTGCGTACACGAAGGAAAAGTTTTAATCAAACAATTTTTGAAAGTAGGCTCTCGTATTATTCTTCATTCACTAAATGAAAAATATCCTTTAATTGAAGTTCGCCAGGATTTACGTATTGAAGGTATCGTGAAAAATATTATTCATTATGATTAATTAAAACCACAAGAAGAAAGAGGCTGCACTTTTGAGCAGTCTCTTAGCTTATAGTATAATAAGTATTGCCTCAGTGTATATCCCCGCTCTACAACTTGCTTAGAAACTCCTTACTTCCTACTTGCTGCAGGATGAAATTTATCTTCAATCTTACTCCCAGCCATATCTCTTAAACTTACTGTTTGGTTAGTGGCTATGGCAATTCCGCAGAACATTTTTCAACTAATGTTGTACCTTTTCGTTCAGAAAGGCTGGGCCGTCTGACCACCCTTTCATGTTTCTTTAAACGCTTAAAGACTTGTGTTATTAACCTATTAAAGCCTTTTCCCCTAGCGCGGTCGTTTCCTTTACTTGTGTCTGCGCCTGCTGCATTTGTTGCATGATACCATGCATTTGAACTAACAAATTATTCATATCAGTAGGCGGCATATTTTCAGCCTGAACCATTGAATTGAACATTCCATTTAGTTTTTTCATTTCGGTTTGAAGAGTTTTGGTTGTGATCTTGGCATAGATCATAGTTGTTTTAAGATTTCTGTGTCCTAAAATTTTGGAGACCACCTCAAGAGGCACGCCCCTTTCTAAGGAAAGTGTGGCAAAGGTATGTCTGGCTACATGCACTGTTATTGACTTTTGTATGCCTGCTCTTTTTTCGAGTGCGTGTAAATGCTCGTTTAGCTTTTGGTTCGTTATCCGTTTAAAGACAAACTCGCCATCTCTTTCTTGTTTTTCCAATATCTCTTTAGCGTGATCTAAAAGTGGAATGGTAACGAAGAACTTCGTTTTGTGCATTTGAAAGTATATATCACTTGTGATCGACCTTATGTTACTCCATTTGAGATTAATTAAATCGGAATATCTGATTCCAGTGATACAACAAAACACGAACATATCCCTGGCTCTTTTTTCTCCCGGTAAACTGTCCGGTATTTGTAACCTCATTAAAGCATCTAATTCTTCTTGTGCCAGGTAATCCCTTTCGCCGTCAACATGCGAAATCTTAATCTTAGCAAAAGGTGAAACATTAATAACCTCGTCATCTTTAGCTTTGATCAAAAAAGTTCGCAAAACTTGTAAATAATGATTGACTGTATTTTGGCACAATTTCTTTTCAACCTTCAGCCAATTTATCCAATCGGTGATAAATTTTTTATCTATACTCCTTATCGAAATTCCCGGCTTATATTCATTTATTTTAGTAATAAGTCTGGAATAAACTTCAATGGTAGTTGACTCGACACTTAATTTTTTTTCTTCTAAAGCTATTTTAAAATAATCTTCAAAACTCAAATCCTTTTTAATTCTCTTTGAATAATGCTTTTGAAAATTTTCAGTGGAAATGACATCACCGCTTTTTTTTAAAGTTGTTAATACCCCGTCTAGTTCGTTTATGAGATACCGGGCATAACTATTAATGGTTTCTTTTTTTTCCTCATTACCTTTAACAAAGCCAGAAGCAATATCGAAGTTCTTCTCATCAATGTAATAACCAGTCGGGTAATATTCATGTTCGCGGTTAATTGTTACCCGAACATACACTCCTCTTTTCTTAGCTTTATAAGAGCGCAATACACCCTTAATTGAACAGGCAGCCCCAGACTTAGTAGAGGTTATTAGACTTTTTTGATTTTGATTGAGTTCTTCAGTCAGTTTATCTACTGAACTTGTGAACTCTTTTGGTAGTGCAGGCTTCATGTGGTTTATGTATTACAATTGTTATGCAAATTATTTTGCACACAGTTTGCAAACCAAAAGGCTAAAAAGGCCGAAAAAAGACCTAATGCCACACATGACATGACTGCCAAAAAGAAAGGGTTTTTCCTGAGTGTCAGTTATTTACTAACTAACCAGAAAAAACCCTAAACACATCCGCGGAGACTGAGAGATTCGAACTCTCGATACAGTTACCCGTATACACGCTTTCCAAGCGGGCTCGTTCGACCACTCTGACAAGTCTCCCTTTTTTTTGAAATACAAAAATACCAAATTACTTTCATGTATGGTAATTTGGAGGAAAGAATTCAGAATTAAAAATGACAAATCATAACGCGAGTTTTTTTAAAAACCTTATCTTCAAAGATATATGTCGTACAGAATCTTAATCTTTTTCCTTGTTGTAGTTCTCCATTCCTTGCTTTACCCTCAAAAGGGCTTTATTTATAAGTATTATGGCATGAATAATAAATCAGACACTACTTCTTTGAGTAGGATATATTGCCTTGACGGGAATTGTCTGGAGGAAAATTTTGCGGTATTTGATACAACCCGGAAATCTTACACGTTATATCTTAAGGAAAAACCCAAATGTTATTATAATTTATTGCCAAATCAAAAATACGAAGAGGTTATTCACGGTCACGCACCTGAATATAAAATTAAATTTGACAAATACGAAAAGGTCAACGGATATGATTGCGCGAAAATTTATATCAGTCAATACAATACGGATGGTGATTATACAACCGTATGGATTTCAAAAGATATCAAAGATTACAATTTGTACCTGGATGCTACAGTAAATACTTTTGATTTTAGCATACTCGTCCGTTCACTTAAAAAGCAAAACCTGGAAGGAATCCCTGTGCGGATTTTATACACCGGCAGTTCAACAGGTTTTAGGTTCGAATTTAGCAGGGTGGATTCTGCAGTGATCGATCTAAATATGTTCGCTCTGGATAAATTCAGTATCAAGCAAAAAGAAAAAGGGATTTCAAAAGAGGAATTAAAAAATCAAAATAAGATAAGTGAAGAAGTTTACCAGGCTATGAAAGCTGCAGAGGAACAAGCTAAAAAAGAGGCCAGGAAAAATAAAAAAGGAAGATGATTTCCGGAGGCTTATTTTTTGCTTCAAACTTTCAGGAAGAGTCCAGTCGCCGCATTTGTTTTGGATTACTCTTCGAATAATTCCTGGTGACCAGATAGTGTGCAAATTATTAAGGAGACAATTTAAGACGAAAAAGATGACAACAAATGAACAACTGATTACAGATTTTTATTCCGGCTTTAAAAACAAGAATTACAAATTGATGCAGTCTTGTTATTCAGATAAAGCAGTATTTGACGACCCGGTATTTGTTAACCTCAATGCAAAACAGGTTAGAGCAATGTGGGAAATGTTTTGCGTCAATGGTAAGGAAATGGAGATTGAATTCAGTAATATAAAAGCAAATGAAACAAACGGAACTGCTATCTGGAAGGCTACTTATATTTTTTCAACAACAGGTAAAAAAGTAATTAATGAAATTACGGCAAGTTTTGTTTTTGAAAAAGGGAAAATAGTTAAGCATACAGATAGTTTCAACTTTTACGATTGGGCAAAACAAGCATTGGGATTAACAGGCTTCTTATTAGGTTGGACTCCTTTCTTAAAAAACAAAGTACAAAAAATAGGAATGAAAGCTTTAAACGATTATATCAAATCAAATTTGAACGGGTGA
Organism: Bacteroidota bacterium; assembly: GCA_013816895.1. Lineage (GTDB taxonomy): Bacteria > Bacteroidota > Bacteroidia > B-17B0 > Aurantibacillaceae > Aurantibacillus. Next base: position 17,170 of record JACDDR010000048.1, on the reverse strand, counting down.
TAAATCTTTTACATTTCAATTTTCTGAATCTGGCGGATCTCTATTTCTCCATTCGACTCAAGAATCGGACAGCCTTTAGAAAGTTCAACTGCTTCGTTAATATCCTTTGCATTCACAATAAGATATCCATTAACCGCTTCTTTTGAAGTCACATCAGTAACCGTTTTTTGTGTGCCCTTAACATTCTTTCCGCCTGGCTGGATGGGTTCACCGCCAACAAGGTGGCCATTTTGCCCAAGATTTCCCATGTAAGCCATCCATTTTTGCATGTCTGCTTTTATTGCATCTTCTGATCCGTTTGATTCTCCGCCCTTGAATAAATAAATAAATTTTTCCATTTTGAAATTTGTTTTTTAATTGTGTATTTTGATTATAGCAATAAAAGCATTTTTTTGCATTTCTGACATCTTATTTTAACTTTGAACTGACCAAATAAACAAAAAGATATGATAACCTCTATTCTTGAACAAAGCCCTCCGCGTGCAATTGATTACAATCATGACCTTTTTAAAAAGAACAGGTCCCGCATAAAATCTGTTTTTTTAGGAAGTTTACTTATCATTCCTTTAATGGCCGTTTTATTTTATTTTAAATTCGATGACCTGATGGCCGGTGTGTTGTGGGGGATCGGACTTACAAGTTTCTTCGAACTGATCGGAGTAGCCATGATGATAAACGCAAAAAAGTCAGTGGAATTATTCCGCGATGGAGCGGTAACTCAGGGCCTTGTAGACTCTATTAAGGCTCCACCTGACAAGCAGGGCAATACAATCATGGTTTTAAAGGTAACATACGCCGATAACCTAGGTGTTAAATATTCCGGTAACGCTTCCATGATGGGTAAAGCTTCCGATGTGGATAAAAAAGCCGGCGACCCGGTTACAGTTGTTTACAAAAAAGATGCCCCGCAAACCTTTGCCATTTATACTCCTGGAATTGGAATTTCTATGAGCAGGTCTAAACAAGCTTAATGTTTATAGTGCAATTTAAGTTTTAAGACAAGAAAAAAAAATCGGCATAAATACTTTTACTACATTTTATAACAGCTGCTGAACGTAAAGAAAGATGCCAGTAAAATCTCTGAGTGCTTTATTTTACTCTTATAGCTTCCATTCTTCCCCTTTTACCGAATAAGAATCCAAATCGCTATTCACCAGGTTAACTTTGTATATAATTATTTTGCAATGGAAAACTTGAATGGAAGGCCGGGAGCACCGGCAGGGGGAGAAGAAGAAAATAACGGACTGAAAAATCCGCAATCAGAGGATTTTTGTGAAAACGCCATCCTGCCTTTACATTGCGTTAACGGAAGTGGCATTGTGATCTGGGCCAACCAGGCCGAACTTGATTTCCTTGGCTATTTAAAGGAAGAGTATTTAAACCATCATATCAGCACTTTCCACGCAGACAAGCATGTCATTGAGGATATTCAGGAGCGTCTTATCAAACAACAGCGTTTGGTTAATTATTACGCGCGTTTGCGTTGCAAGTCGGGCGAAGTAAAACATGTGCTCATAAACTCTAATGTGTTTTTAAAAGACGGCAAGTTTTCGCATACCAGGTGCTTTACCACTGATATTACCGACCTTAAGAAGACTGAGTTACAACAGTTGTGTTTAATTTCTGAACTTCGCGAAAAACATACCCGGTTGCTCTGGAAGTCGGGAAACCAGCGTTCTGCATAAAAATATACCATCCTATTTTCAAAGCCCGGAGAACGTAAGGTTCTGCGGGCTTTTACCTTTAATCAGACCCCACCCTGGTCATCTTTCAAAAGCCCGGATATTTTGCTATCTTTACGCGAATTTTAAAACCTTAAAATTCAACCATGGCTTCCAATTTTTTAACCAACAAGTTTGTTGCAGAAGGATTAACTTACGATGATGTACTGTTAGTTCCCGATTATTCGGAAATTCTTCCCAAACAGGCAAGCCTCGCGTCGTATTTTTCCAAAAATATTAAACTCAATACTCCTATTGTTTCGGCGGCCATGGACACTGTTACCGAACATAAGCTGGCAATTGCCATGGCACAGGAAGGAGGCATTGGTGTTCTTCATAAAAACATGAGCATTGAAGATCAGGCTGCACAGGTTCGTAAGGTGAAACGAAGCGAAAGCGGCATGATTGCTGATCCGATTATTCTTCACGAAGATGCAGTGATTGAAGATGCTCTAAAAATAATGGGCGAAAATAAAATCGGTGGAATTCCTGTGGTTGATAAAAACAACAAGTTGCTGGGTATCGTTACTAACCGCGATCTTCGTTTTGAAAAGGACATGAAAAAGGGAGTGACCATTGTTATGACTCCTTTCATAAAGGTAATCACCGCCAAGCAAGGTATCACGCTTAAACAGGCCGAAGAGGTTTTACATAATCATAAAATTGAAAAACTTCCCATCGTTGATAAAACCAACAAACTCGTAGGTCTTATCACTTATAAGGATATCATAAAAATCAAAGTGCGTCCTAACGCCTGCAAGGATGAACTGGGACGTTTACGGGTGGCAGCCGCAGTGGGTGTTACGGCCGATACAATGGCAAGGGTAGATGCTTTAGTTGCCGCTGGTGTAGATGCCATTATTATTGATACGGCTCACGGACACAGCAAGGGTGTTATAGAAAAACTGAAAGAGGTAAAAAAGAAATATAAAAAATTGCAGGTCATTGTTGGAAATATTGCAACCGGGAAAGCTGCACTGGCTCTCGTTAAGGCGGGTGCCGATGCCGTAAAGGTGGGCATTGGTCCGGGTTCTATTTGCACAACGCGCGTTATAGCCGGTGTGGGGGTTCCGCAATTAACGGCTATCCTCGAAGTAGCTAACGCGTTACAGGGCACGGGTGTTCCTTTGATAGCAGATGGTGGAATTCGCTTTACGGGTGACGTGGTGAAAGCGCTTGCTGCGGGCGCAGGAACTGTGATGATGGGAGGGATGTTCGCAGGAACAGAAGAGAGTCCGGGAGAAACAATTATTTTTGAAGGACGTAAATTTAAATCCTATCGCGGCATGGGTTCACTTGAGGCAATGCAAAAAGGCAGTAAGGACCGTTATTTTCAGTCAGAAGAAGATGATATCCGCAAACTGGTTCCGGAAGGGATCAGCGGAAGGGTTCCTTATAAAGGCTCTTTATCAGAAATTATTTACCAGATCATTGGCGGTGTTCGCGCAGGCATGGGTTATTGCGGTGCAAAAGATATTCCTTCTTTACAGAAAGCGAAATTTATCCGCATTACATCGGCCGGTGTTAAAGAAAGTCATCCGCATGATGTGGTAATTACAAGGGAAGCGCCGAACTATAGCAGGTAAGAAAGTTATTTGTTATAAGTTCACTGTTAACGAATAGCCAACAATTTTTAAATAACAAAAAGAAAATAAATAAATTAACCATCAGTTTAAATGGTATTACCAATAGTTGTTTACGGCGATCCTGTTCTAAGAAAAGTAGGAGAGGAACTTGATAAAAATTACCCGGGCCTCGGGCAATTGATCAAAGATATGTTCGACACCATGTACAATGCGAAAGGTGTTGGACTGGCAGCTCCGCAAATAGGAAAAGCTGTTCGCCTGTTTATTGTAGATACTTCTCCTTTTGCGGAAGTAGATGAAGAGGATGAAGACGAAGAGGACGAGTTTACACCCGAGCAGCGAAAAGAACTTGAAAAGTTTAAAAAGGTTTTTATTAATCCGCGTATCCTCAAAGAAAAAGGCGAAGAATGGGCCTTCAGCGAAGGGTGTTTAAGTATTCCTAAGATCCGTGAAAACGTTAACCGTCAGCCCGACATCGAAATTGAATACTACGACGAGACTTTTAAAAAACACGTAGAAAAATACACAGGCCTTATAGCGCGCGTGATTCAGCATGAATACGATCATATCGAAGGAAAATTGTTCACAGATAAAATCAGTCCTTTTAAACGGAAAATGATCTCCGGCAAATTAAAAGATATATCAGTTGGAAAAATTTCCGCTGATTATAAAACCCGGATCTACCGGCCTAAGAAATAAAACATGAAAAACGCAGCGTTAGGTTTTTGCCTTTTCTTAATAGCAGTTGTATTTGTTTCATGTTCAGGCAGGGAAGAAAAAAAAGAGAAGACTGTTGCAGGTGATAGTTTAAAAAGCGATTACCTGAAAAGCGTTTCACGCGATTCGAAGAGTTATCTTAACGATTGTAAAAAATTGTTTTCGGAAGCCAGGCATATGGACAGCATCGTTATGCAGGAAACAGAAATGAAAACAGAGCTCGCCAATAAAGCGATTAAGGCCTTTACCGATTATTCTTATTACTGCACCAACGATAGCGTTGCTCCTGTTTTTTTAATTAAGGCGGCGCAAATTTCACAATCCATTAACAATGTTCCACAGGCCAAATTTATACTTGATAAATGTATAGAAGATCATCCTGACTTTAAAAATATTCCCGCTGCTCTTTTCATACTCGCGCAATTGTACGATGATGAAAATTCATATCTGAACAGCGAAGTGGAGGCACAGAAATTATACAAACGGATCATTGATGAATATCCTAAGAGCGACCTGGTGCCAAGCGCTAAGGGAGCGCTGATGCAAATCGGCAAAACGGATAAGCAAATGATGGAAGAGTTCACAAAAAAGAAGAAATAAAAAAGCTTAAAGTAATATGAGCTTTTCATCTAGCGGCAATGATAATAATTTGAAAAAACAACTCACTACTCTCAGCATTTTTGGCGCATTGGCTGTAGCGCTCGGAGCGATGGGCGCCCATTGGTTGAAAAACCAGCTACCCTCCGGTTTAATAACGCCCGAACAGTTAAACGGGTTTGATACTGCTGTAAGATATCAGATGTATCATACACTGGCTATGCTTGCCGTTGTGTTACTTGGTTTTCACCTTCAAAGTAAATTTCTAAGATACGCCTACAATTGTTTTTTAGTAGGCATCATTTTATTCAGCGGGTCTTTATATTTTTTATGCACCCGGAATCTTTACCATGCCGATTTTTTAAAGATGCTGGGCCCCGTAACGCCCTTAGGAGGTCTTTTTTTTATCGCCGGCTGGATATTTTTAGGATTGTCGGGAAGGGGCAAAAAATTTTAGTGGCACAAAATTTTCAATGTAAAAGGAGCCGGAAATTAAAAAATAATCAGATATTTACATATGAAACAAGCTATATTAGTATTAAGCAGTATTTTAATTATCGGCCTTGGCGGCTGTAAACACAAGCAAAAAACACAGGAAACAAAAAAAGATCCCACACCTAAGGCGGTGGAAGTGAAGTGCGCTGCAACGGTTGCGTTTGGGAGTCCCGGCACCGGAATAGATGCAAAGAAATACGATGAGATTAAAAAAATGATCGAAAGCAAAAAATTAAAGTATACCGAAAAGCAGGAGGGAAGAGAAGGAGAACGAAAGATTTGCCTGCCTTTAACGGAATTGGAGGGCTCGGATAAAGCTGCTTTTATTGAGCAGTTGAAAAAATCTGCTTCCTCAGGTCAATTAGTCTCTGTATCAACCAGTTAAAATCTTTAATTTACCTAAAAATTGTGTAAAAACCGGTTTAAAAAAGCCGGTTTTTTACGTACCTTTGCTCCACGTAACTAAAAAAGTAAAAATAATGAACGAAATTGGATTAAGGGCTCAGGATGCCAGTGTAGCCCAGCTTGGACTTTCTAATGTTGATATGGCTTATTGGAACCTGCACCCAAGTGAGTTAGTTGAAGAAACAATTCTTCGCGGAGAAGGAGTTCTAACCGATGTTGGTGCCCTGGCAATTGATACCGGTGAGTTTACCGGTCGTTCTCCTAAAGATAAATTTGTAGTTTACGATTCAAATACAAAAGACAGCGTTTGGTGGGGAGATGTGAATAACCGTTTTGAAGCCGATAAATTTGATGTGCTTCATAACCGCATGCTTGCTTATTTGGGTGGAAAAGAAGTTTGGATCCGCGATGCTTATGCTTGTGCCGATCCAAAGTACAGAATCAACATTCGTTGCGTAAACGAATTCCCCTGGAGCAATTTATTTGCCAACAACCTGTTTCTTCGTCCTACCGTTGAAGAGATCAAAAATTTCAAACACGAATGGACGATTATCAATGCACCAGGTTTTAAAGCTGATCCAAAGATTGATGGTACTCGTCAGCATAATTTCGCCATAATCAATTTCACGAAAAAAATGATTCTTATTGGTGGAACCGGTTACACAGGTGAAATTAAAAAAGGAATTTTTGCGGTATTAAATTATATCCTGCCTCACGAAAGTGGTGTTCTTCCAATGCATTGCTCGGCAAACATTGGTAAAAATGGCGACACGGCTATTTTCTTTGGTCTCTCCGGAACAGGTAAAACTACATTAAGCGCCGATCCTGAGCGTAAGCTCATTGGAGATGATGAGCATGGCTGGTCTGATAACGGAGTGTTTAATTTCGAAGGTGGATGCTACGCTAAATGCGTTGATCTTTCTGCCGAAAAAGAACCACAGATTTTCAGCGCAATTAAGTTTGGCTCTTTACTCGAGAATATTAATTTCCAGGAAGGAACAACTACGGTTGATTATTCCAACATCACCAAAACAGAAAATACGCGCGTTAGTTACCCTTCCAATTACATTGATAATGCAGTAACGCCAGCTGTTGGAGATATTCCGAAAAATATATTTTTCTTAACCTGCGATGCTTTTGGTGTGTTACCTCCGATTTCAAAATTAACGCCTTCGCAAGCCATGTATCACTTTATCAGTGGATACACCGCAAAAGTTGCGGGAACAGAAATGGGAATTACTGAACCAACATTAACCTTTTCAGCTTGTTTCGGTAAAGTGTTTTTACCGTTGCATCCAACAAAGTATGCCGAGTTATTAGGTGAGAAATTAAAGAAGCACAATGTAAACGTCTGGTTATTGAACACCGGATGGGTTGGTGGAAAATATGGCATTGGAAGCAGGATCAAGCTTTCCTACACCCGTTCATTGATAACAGCCGCATTAACAGGCGAACTGGATAAAGTGGAATACGGTACTACTCCATATTTTAAACTTAATTTTCCTAAGAGTTGTCCTAACGTTCCTTCCGAAATTCTTGAGCCCAGGAATGCCTGGAAGGATAAAGACCAGTTTAATCAAACTGCTCAAAGTCTTGCCGCATCTTTCGTTAAAAATTTCGAACAGTATGCTTCTGCTGCAAATAAAGAAATTCTTGCTGCCGCCCCACGCGTGGAAGTTACAGCATAATGGTTTTAATGATTTGAAAAGAAACCCTTGTTGTAATTAATGACAAGGGTTTTTTTATTTTGACCTTTTCCGGCTACTTCAAAAAATACACCGGGTGTAATTCATTGTACTTTTTTATAAAGCGTGAGATCTGTTCTTTTTTCTTTTTTCGTTTTAAAGCCATAAATTCCTTGTACAGTGTTTGATCTCTGCTGAGCAGCAATTCCACGTTGTCGAGATTAAGTTCCTGAACGATGCCATCATAAAAATTAATTATAAACTCTCTGATCTCTTTTGTTTTCATCGTGTTGCCCGTTCCTCCGCCAAAGCCCGGACCGTATATGCCGGGGTAATAACTTGGCACTTCTACCACAGCCACCAGGTAACATATTGAGCCTACCACCGGGACCCTGTAAAAAACTTCTTTGTAATTCACATATAGGGTACGGTTTTGAAAAAATCCCCACATGTTTTTTGATTCAACCGAATAGGTAGCCCCGTTTTTGATATACGTAAATTTCAGCTGATCGATAACCTTTCCAAAGTAATCCAGCTGGTCTTTATTTAAATTACTCTGTATTTCTTCTTTTGTTATGGGATCGTCTTTTCTGAAATCCGTATAAGAAAGAAAAATTCCTTCTTTTAGATTTGTGTTCTCGTTATACAAGAGGCTATCCGTTTGCGCAAGCCCCCGAATGCAGCAAATACAAAACAAAAGAATACTTAAAGGCTTTGAATGCATAACTCAAATGTCGCTTTTTTTTATTAATTTTAATACAAATCGCAACATGAAGAATTTTTATACACTCTGTTTATCGCTTTTGACTTGTTTCGGTATGTATAGTCAGTCTGTTTTAAATAATAGTTTAAAGACAAGGCTGGAAGACAGGAACCTTCCCGAAAAATTCACCATTCTGGTGCAGGGTAACATGATTAAGCTTCAGAACAAGGCTTCTGTTATGAGTTATACAGTAAATTACTTCACCGGTAATATCGCTTCTGTAACTCTTGATGCAACAGCACTTGGTACCTTATTACAGGATAAAATAATTTCCTACGCCGAATTTATCGAACCACGTAAACGCCCCATGAATGATACGATGCTGGTTCGAAACAGGATAAAAGCTGTTAAACAGGGCGCTGCGCCCCTTTCCCAGGCATATAATGGTTCAGGTGTACTTGTCGGGATCATTGATACCGGCGTTGATTTTAATCATCCCGATTTAAAAGACGCTTCGGGTAATACACGCATAAAGTTTTTGTGGGATCAGGTTCCTACAAGCGGCTCCACTGTCCCTATGCCTTATAATTATGGAATAGAATGGACAGCCGCGCAGATAAATGCAAGCGTATGCACGCATAATGATTTACCGCATTATGGTCATGGAACACATGTAACCGGAATCGCCGCCGGGAATGGACTTGCCAACGGAACACACACAGGTTGCGCGTCGCAGGCAGATATAGTTGTTGTAGCAATTGATTTCAACAAAGCAGGACCAACCATTGCTGATGCAGTACAATACATCTACGGTAAAGCTACAGCACTTGGTTTACCATGCGTAATTAACGCGAGTCTCGGCGATTATTATGGAAGTCACGACGGCACCGACCTTGAAGCCAAGTCGATTGAAACAATGATACAGAATGTTCCGGGCCGTGTTATGGTGGCCGCTGCAGGAAATGCCGGAGGAATAAAATTTCATGTTAAAACACAACCGCCTTTAAACGACACTTCTTTTACCTGGCTGAAAACAACGGGAACAAGCACACTCTATTACTGGTGTTATGCCGATACCCTGCAAATAAAAAACGTGAAAATAAGCGTTGGAGCAAATCGCGCCAATTTTTTTAACCTTGGCCGGATTGGTTTTAAAAATTATAACTATGGCTTACAGTCTACACAAAATGATACCCTGAAATACAATGGCAATCGCATCGGCATAGTAAAGACTTCTGCAAGCATTAATAACTATGGTGTTTACGAATTGTTTGTGCGAATCTATCCCGACACTGCAAACCTAAATTGGCGGATTGAAAGTAAAGGAGCGGGCCTTCACGATGCCTGGAATTTTGATTTTGTTTCTACAGGACTACCAACAGCTTCGCAGTATCCCTTCATTTCAAAATATGTTATGCCCGATACAAATTCAACGATCGTTTCCAGTTTTCAATGTCTCGACGATGTGATAACGGTGGCTAATTATAATAACCTCTCCAATTATTACGATGTAAACAATGTGCTTCAAAGCACGGGAGTTATTGGAGGACAGCGCGCGCTTTCGAGCAGCATGGGCCCGACCCGTACCGGTAAAATTAAACCGGATATTGCGGCTACGGGAGATTATGTGTTCAGTGATATTCCGTTAAGCATGCTGCCTAATTTGATTGCCAACGCACCAAGCGTGGTGGCGCAGGGAAGCATGCACGTTCAGGGCGGAGGCACTTCTGCGGCATCGCCTGTTGTAGCAGGGCTCGCGGCTTTGTTTTTAAATTTTAATCCAGCTGCCACAAGTTCCATGGTTAAACTCGCCATTGATAACTGCGCGTATTCTGATAATTTTACAGGTACCTCATTACCCAACGCCGCCTGGGGTTACGGCAAGCTCGATGGAAAAGCAGCGTTGCTTTGTGTGGTGACAGGTAAAACAGAGCAGAAGATAAACAATGATTATACGGCGTATCCAAATCCGTTTTCTGACAAAGTAATTATTCAGTTACAAGAAAATGTTGTGGGAACCGTGAGTGTATATTCAATTGAAGGGAAGTTGCTTTTGAGCGATAAGATTAGCGGTTCAAATTATACAATTAACGGAGAGTCTTTCAATTCTTATAAAGGACTTTTATTGGTGAGGATTGTTACAGGTAAACAAAACATCAATATCAAGCTACTCAGGAACTAAATGCAGGTAAGAAGCAACAAAATAAACGACATACTGGAATTCTATTATTCAGAATTAAGCATTCTTTATGATAGGCCGGAACTGGATGCAATTATAAAAATTGTGTTTGAGCATTATCTTGGCATTAACCGCAACGAAATTTCTGCCAGGTTGAATGATAATATAAATCAAAGCGATCTTTTAAAAATATATGACTGCTGTAAAGAGTTAAAGACGGGCAAACCTGTTCAGTATATTCTTAAGGAAAGCTGGTTTTACAACCTTAAATTTTACGTGAATGATAAGGTATTGATCCCGCGTCCGGAAACAGAGGAGCTGGTAACGATTGTAGTGAAAGAAAATCCGAAAGCAGAATCGTTTCTGGATATAGGCACGGGAAGTGGCTGCATTCCGGTGAGCATAAAATGTGTTTTAACCTTTGCGCATGTAAGTGCCTGTGACATAGACAAGGATGCCTTGCTGGTAGCAAAGAAGAATGCGGAGCTCAATAATGTTGAGGTTAATTTTTTTGAGACAAATGTACTTGATGAATTAAAATGGCACGACATTAAAGGAAAGTATGATGTTATCATCAGTAATCCGCCTTATATAAAACATTCCGAAGCTGAAACACTGGCCAAAAATGTAATTGAATTTGAGCCACACAGTGCTTTGTTTGTTGACGGGGAAGACGAAATTATTTTTTATAAACGCATCATTGATCTTTGTAAACACAAACTAAAAACCAACGGCGCTTTATACTTCGAGTTGAACCCTCTTACTTCCGGCTTGGTGCATGACTATGCCGCGCACTCCGGGCTGTTCAGTACTGCTGAACTTATCCACGACATGAGCGGAAACCTCCGTTTTTTAAAAGCGGTAAGAAATAACGAATGAAACATATTGCCTGCATAATATTCATTTTTATTGCGGGTCATTGCCTGGCGCAGGATGCAGATACCATCGATTTTATCCATAAATACCGACAAGGAGTAAAGTATGATGTACGTACTACTCAAAATTCGGTGCGGGGCTATTTGATCAGGGAAACATTTGCAACCGTTGTAATCGAAGACAGGCAGCAATCACACATTCATGAATTTTTAAAAAGTAGCATTGTTTCCATGAAACCTGTTCAGGATCGTCGCGTTTTAAAGGAAGATATACTCGGCGAAAATTATCATGCACATACCTACCTGTTTTCATCAAGTTCAATTGTGTTTGATGAGCCGCGGAATTATATAAACTACCAGTGGCTGCTGGTGGAAAACCTGAACTATGGCTTAACCAAAAATTGGGAAGTAACGGTCAACACGGTATTCTTATACCCGATTTCACTGGGTGTAAAATGCAAATACGAAATAGCTCCTGACACATATATTGGCGGAAATGTTTTTGCAGTTGGAAATATAAGCAGCAGGTTTACGCCCGCTTTTTTCTTTGGCTACGGTGCATTGGCCAGGATTACCAAAGGAACTTCCAATAATAATTTTTCTTTCTCGGGCGGAGTGCTTGGGCTGAATTCGGATGTATTGCAGATCGCATCAAAAAATACAATGATCAATCTGCCGTTCGCAAACGTGTCTTATGCCAACAGGTTTCATGAAAGTTGGGCGCTTTGTCTTGAAGGATGGTACTTTCCTGAGGTTCAATCCGGATTTGCGGGAGCTGGCTTTAAGTTTTTAAGGAGCCAGCAAACTTCCTATACATTTGGATGCTTTACTTATGTGAATACTGTAAATAATAAAATTACACCCAACCTCAAAACAATGCCAATTCCTTATATTGGGGTTACAAGTAATTTTTAATTATCCTTTAAGCCTCTTCCCGTTTTAACGATCTTATTTTCCTGCTTCAATTCTGCGATAATTTTATCCAGTACACCGTTAAGGAAGGTGTTACTATTGGGTGTGCTGTACTCCTTGCTGATATCGATGTACTCATTGAGGGAAGCCTTGATAGGGACATTCGGAAGATGCATAATTTCGGTAAGCGCCATTTCCATCAGAAGCATGTCCATGTTCGCAATGCGTTCCACTTCCCAGTTCTGAGTATGTTTACCAATAAGATCCTGAAATTCCTGACGGTATAAAATAGTTTTGGAAAACAAAATGCTCATGAATTCCATATCATCTTTTTCATCCTTTAACAATGGCATCAGTTTAAATTCGCCATCAAAGGCTTCAAAATTCCGTATCACCGAATTATAAGCTACAAAACTGTCATCTGCCCAGTGAATATTTTTTTCTTCCAATAAAGAAGCAAGTACATCGTTCTGACTAAGATATTCTGTAATAATTGAAATTAAAAAATCGCGGTCTTCAACAATTCCTCGGTTGGGCACCGACATGTATTCGGTAAAAAGTCCTGACGCTTTAATCTCATTATATAATCTTCTCACCACATCAAAATCGTTTTGCCAGGTAACTCTTCTTTTTTCCACCTGCGCTTTTAATTCTTTGTTTTCAGAAAGACTTTTCAGAAGTGAATTATTAATGAAGCTGAGGTTTGGATTCAGATCGTGTTCGGTTGGTAAACGCTTGTTTTTATTTTCATCCGTAACCATAAGCGCAACGTGGTGCAGACTTTCAAACAAGGATAAAATGGATAAATATAGTTCGTGAATTTTATCGATGCTTTTAAAAAGCTCTCTTTCAAAAAGAACTTTATCGGCCTTTTCATGCTGGAAATAAGAGTACAGTGCCTGCATTACTTTTATCCTTAGGAATCTTCTGTTGAGCATAATTTTTTGAGTTAATAGTTGTCGGTTAATAGTTAATAGTTATGGTATAGTTATTATTCCTCCGAACCATTAACTAGTAACCATGAACTTTACAGCACCGCGTTAATTCTTGCAATAGACTCAATGCGTTGTTCAGCAATCCGGTTAGCCGCCACATAGGTTGGCACGCCATCTTTCTTCGCCGCCTGAATGATATTAAAAGTAGTTTCGTAAATTTTTTCGGCGTGTGATAGTGCGCGCTCGCGGTTGTACCCTTCGAGTTCGTAAAACACATTTATAATTCCTCCTGCGTTTACAACAAAATCCGGAGCGTATAATATTCCCTGCTTTGTTACCGCTTCTCCATGAATTTTTTCATTGGCCAGCTGATTGTTTGCAGCACCGCAAATGATCTTACATTTAAGTTTGCTCAATGTGTCGTCGTTCACAGTTGCCCCAAGAGCACAGGGAGCGTAAATGTCAATGTCCAGACTAAACATTTTATCAGCCTGCACTACTTCAACATTATATTTTGCCGAAACTTCCTTTAAACGATCTTCGTTAATATCGTTAATGCAAATGATCGCACCTTCTTTTTTCAAATGGCTCACCAATACTTCGCCCACATGCCCAATGCCCTGCACTAAAACTTTTTTACCGGACAGGCTGTCGTTACCCCACACTTCTTTAGCGGAAGCTTTCATGCTTACATACACCCCGTAAGCGGTAACAGGACTAGGATCGCCGCTGCCACCCATGTTTTCAGGCAAACCACTTACGTAATCAGTTTCCATGTGAATGATTTCCATATCGCGGCTGGTCATAGCAACATCTTCAGCGGTAATGTATTTTCCACCAAGACTATCTACAAATTTTCCAAAGCGGCGTAACAAAGCTTCATTTTTAATTTTTTTAGGATCGCCGATAATAACCGCTTTTCCACCGCCAAGGTTTAATCCTGCAACTGATGATTTGTAGGTCATACCGCGCGAAAGGCGAAGTACGTCATTCAGCGCCTCCATTTCGTTGTTGTAATTCCACATGCGGGTTCCTCCAAGCGAAGGGCCAAGTACAGTATTGTGTATAGCAATTATAGCTTTAAGGCCTGTGGCGTTATCGTTACAAAATAAAATCTGCTCATGGTTGTGTAAGCTCATTTGAGCAATTACCGGGTTCTGAGAAAGATCAATGTCTTTAAGTGTTTTAACTTCCATAGTGTTGAGTTTTGAAGCGCCGCAAATTTAGGGTTTTTTGATTGAAAACGAACTTAAATATATGTAAATGTTAATATTTGTACAACACGCTAAAAGCAGCGCTATTATATTGCTACTTTTGTAATGTGAAGCATTTAAAAGTTTTAAATCCTTTTTTTCTTAAATATAAATGGCACTTCGCGGGAGGGCTGATTTTCGTTGCTCTTTCAACCATCTTTAAAATTTACCAGGGAGTTATTGTCCGCGAGGGAAGCAATAAGATCATGAGCATTCTTGAGTCGGGAACAGGCTCGGGTGATTCTTCTCTTTTTATTAAACACGGTATCACTCTCATTGTCCTTGCTCTTATCAGCGGTCTTTTCATGTTTTTGATGCGGCAAACCATTATTGTAATGAGCCGTCATATTGAATACGATCAAAAGAATCAGGTTTACGATCATTACCAGCAAATGGATGCGCGTTTTTTTAAAGAACATACAACGGGTGATCTGATGAACCGGATCAGCGAAGATGTTGGACGGGTTCGCATGTATACCGGCCCGGCTATTATGTATCTGGCCAACACAATTGTGACAACGGTTACTGTGCTTATTTTTATGCTAAGCATTAATGTAAAATTAACCCTGCTGGTTTTTTTACCGCTCCCGGTTTTGTCGCTTCTTATTTATAAAGTATCCGACCTTATTAATAAACGCAGCATTAAAGTACAGCAGGAGCTAAGCAACCTTACCACATTGTCGCAGGAATCCTTCAGTGCTATCCGGGTAATAAAAGCTTACGCGCGGGAGAAATATTTTACCAGACAAATGCACGATAAGAGCGAACATTATAAGCGTACGGCTCTGGATCTTGCCAATACAGAGGCATTGTTCGGGCCAACCATGATGCTGATGATTGGCATGAGTGTTCTTATTACCGTATGGTATGGCGGCAGACTTACGATACTCGGGCAGGTTGAAGCAGGTAATATTCCTGAATTTATTGTGTACGTTTTTTATATGACCTGGCCATTTGCGTCGCTGGGCTGGGTAACCTCACTTATTCAAAGGGCAAGCGCTTCGCAGGAACGCATCAATGAATTTTTAAATGTAAAACCTGATGTAAAAAACAATAATGCTTCCAACTATGAATTACTGGGTGATATCGAATTCAGAAACGTAAGCTTTACGTATCCTGAAAATAATATAACTGCCTTAAAAAATGTTTCTTTCAAAATTAAAAAAGGTGAAACTGTTGGAATAACGGGTGGTGTGGGAAGCGGCAAATCTACCATTATTACCTTGCTAACCAGGCAATACGATGTTACCAGCGGCGAAATATTAATAGACGGAAAAAATATAAAAGAACATAACCTGGATGTGTTGAGGAAAAACACCGGGGTTGTGCCGCAGGAAGTTTTTTTGTTCAGCGATACGATTAGTAATAATATTAGTTTTGGAACTGCAGAGGAAACTAATTTTACTGTTGTTGAACAGGCAGCAAAAAATGCCGGCGTGTATGATAATATTGAATCTTTCCCTGAAAAATTTCAAACGATGGTAGGGGAGAGGGGAGTTACTCTAAGCGGCGGACAAAAGCAGCGCGTATCTATTGCCCGCGCTATAATTGGCGAACCTCAACTATTATTATTTGACGATTGCCTGAGTGCAGTGGATGTGGAAACGGAAGAAACCATCCTCGGGAATCTTCAAAATAAAATGAATAATAAGACTTCCATTTTTATTAGTCACCGGATCTCCACGATAAGGAATTCCGATCTCATCATTTACCTGAGGGATGGACAAATTTCTGAAATGGGAAGTCACGAAGATCTGATTCAATTAAAAAAAGATTATTATAAACTCAACCAGCTGCAAAGCAATTAAAATTCTCATCCAATGAAATACCTGATTTATATTTTTTGTATAGTTGTTATCTTATCCTGTAAAAAGGGCGATAACACCCCGCAGGGCGATGACGAAATATGGCTGCTTTATAAGCGATTCAATCCAACGGTGATCACCATCAAAAAAGGAACAACACTCAAGTTTATTAATAAGGATAATGCCAATCATTCTGTGACTTCGAGCGTAGGCGCGTTTGATAGCGGGAAGATTAAATCGGGTAATAATTTTGAACATACCTTCAGTGATTCTGCTTCCTACTCCCTTTATTGTCGTTACCATCCCGATAATTTACAGGAACAGGTTTACATCACTGTAAAGTAATTATAAAAAACGCTCGATCACTTTTGGAAAATGTTCATGCTCCAGTTTCTGGATTTTTTGTGCGAGCGTCTCAATGGTATCTTCTTCAAGAACCTCGCAGCGAACCTGTAAGATGACTTGTCCCTCGTCGTATTCTTCGTTTACGAGGTGTATGGTAATACCGCTTTCTGTTTCTTTATTTCGAAGCACCGCTCCATGAATTTTATTCCCGTACATTCCTTTCCCTCCATATTTGGGTAACAGCGAAGGGTGAATGTTAATGATCCTGTTCGGAAAAGCCGTTACAAATTGTGGCGGCAGTTTTAAGAGAAATCCCGCTAAAATAATGAGATCTATTTTTTCGAGTTTTAAAAATTCGATAAACTGCGAGGTGTAATTTTCAAGTGATTCCCGGCTGATGATCTGTACGTTTTTTTTATATTTTTCGGCCCTGGCAATAATCCCTGCGGTATCCTTATTGGTAACAACAAGTTTGATTTTAATACGCGTATCGTTCTCAAAAAATTTAAAAAGGTTTTCGGCATTGGTGCCTTCCCCGCTTGCAAATACCGCAGCATTAATCATAGCGCAAAAATAACCATATAAAGGCAGCGTGTCTTATAAATTATGCTAACAGTTTTTCACATTACCAGCCCTTCAATAAAAAAAATAAGATTACTTTTGCTGCATGTTTAACCTTTATATCCATTGGGATCCCCGTCCGGAAATTTTTACGATCCCGGGTATTGACTGGCCGGTGCGATGGTATGGTTTAATGTGGGCGCTGGCTTTTATTGCAAGCCATTTCATAATGAACCGTGTTTACAAGGCCGAGGGACGAACCGATAAACAACTGGATACGCTCACGCTTTATATCATTATTGGAACTGTTCTTGGGGCGCGGATCGGGCATTGTCTGTTTTACGGCCCCTGGTTTGACGAAACGCTTATGAACGGCGAAGTAATTGAGGGTTATTT
>JACDDR010000176.1 GCA_013816895.1 Bacteroidota bacterium | reverse complement strand
GTTTACTGGACATTGCTGGAACTTGAAGGTTTTAAAAAGGAATCCGGTAACGGCGAAGCTGCGAAAGCACTTTTTTATCCGAACATCGCTAAAATTGATCTTGCTTCCGGCGACATCGGTGAATTTACAAAATTCGGAACCGTGAAAGATAAACCTACCTATTATCTGCAAAACAAATATCCTTCTATCACCAATACCGAAGATCATTCCCAGATATTCCTGGGGGTTGACAAGAAAGGCGATGTACTCTGGTTTGGTAAAGTGTCAATGGATTAATCCATAATCGCTCATTGATTTAAATGCCGGCTCTTATTTTTTTGAAAAAGGAAACCGGCGCTCCCCCCTCCCCGTCTGAAGAACTAAAAACAGTCATTCAGCCGGGGATTTTTTAAACGATCTTTTTTTAAATAACATAACATGAAAAAATTTATTTTTCTTTCTATTCTATTGCCTATGCTTGCTGTAGGGCAAACTGCTGTTGAATATTATAACCGTGCCATGGCCGAGTTTTCTTATAATAACTCTTTTGGTGCCATGGAAAACATAAACAAAGCGATAGTACTCAAAGCGGATTACGCCGATGCGCTTTCCTACAGGGGATATTTTCATCACCTCAGCAAAGAATATGATAAAGCAATTGCAGATTACCTTGCCGCCGATAAACTGAAACATAATGTAAACGGATATTTTATTGCTTGTCCTTATGCTGTAAAAGGCAACACCGCAGAAGCTTTTAAATGGCTGGAAGTATCATTAAGCACCGCCGAAAACAAAGCTGTTCTTTCAGCTATAATAAATGACAAAGATCTTACCTCGCTGCACGGCGATCCTAAATGGAAAGAACTCATCAATAAAAAATGGTATACAGAATATGAAATGCTGATGAACGAAGGCAATGATAAAACAAACGCCAAAGATCTGCCAGGAGCATTAATTGCCTGGAACAAAGCCATTGCTCTTGATAGCAAGAACGACAAGGCTTACGGAGCAAGAGCCATCAATCATCTTTACCAGGGAAACTTCGACAAAGCGCTTACAGACTTAAATGAAGCCATTCGTTTAAGTCCTTCCAACTCATCTTATTTCGGAAACCGTGCTTATGTTTACAAAGAACTTAAGAAAAACAACGAGGCGCTCCTTGATTATAATAAAGCGATTCAGCTTGATCCGCAGAACATGGTATATGCCGACAGGGCCATGGTTAAATTTATCCTCAACCAAAAAGATCCGGGAGTTGCGTCCGATTTAAAAATGTATCTCGACTGTTATTACAAGGATGATTTTAATTTTTATCTTCTTGGCAATTATTACTATGGCATTGATAATATGCCGGAAGCCATTAAAGCTCTGGATAAAGCCATTAGCATCAATAACCAGCAAGGAGGTTATTATATGAAAAGAGGATCTGCCTATTTCATTTCAAAACAAAACGCAAAAGCGATTGAAGATTATTCCGCAGCAATCCAATTGAATGGTAAGGATGGCGAAGCATATTATTCGAGGGGAACTGCTAAAGGAGAAAGTCGCGATAAAGTTGGAGCCTGTGAAGACTGGCGTAAGGCGCAGGATCTGGGCTATGCCGACCCTAACGGTTATATCCGCGATATCTGCAAGTAGCTCTTAAGGTCTACAAAGAAAACATAGGAAGAATTAAACACAGAGAGAAAGAGGCTTCAGAGATCACAGTGAAACAAGACACAAGAATCAAGAAACGCTGCGTTCTCTGCGTAAAACGTCAGTTCGAGGTATGTCAGTTCGAGCGCAGTCGACGGATGTCAGTTCGAGGAGCTTGTCCCAAGCTTGACGAGGGGCAGTCGAGAACCAGATTTCTTTAACTATTCATTGTTACTATTTTCCGGAGGGGCTTATAGCTATATAATACAATTAAGCTTATTTTTACCCCTTCATGCTGGTGCTTTACATAAAAGAAATCCGAAGTTTTTTAAGTTCGCTGATCGGTTATATAGCCATTGGCGTGTTTATTACGCTTATCGGAATTTTTATGTGGATCATTCCTTCAGAAGGTGGCGGCTCGAATGTTCTTGATAATGGTTTCGCCAATATTGATCCTCTCTTCACCATCGGCCCATGGGTTTATCTTTTCCTTATTCCCGCCATTACCATGCGTACGTTTTCGGAGGAAAAAAAAACCGGGACAATCGAATTACTTTTAACGCGACCGATTACCGATTTACAGATCGTTCTCGCTAAATATTTTGCAGGATTAACACTCGTTGTTATTTCGCTTTTACCCACTTTAATTTATTACTACACCGTTCACGTGTTAAGCTATCCCAAGGGAAACGTTGACACCGGAGGCATGTGGGGCTCCTATATAGGGCTTTTGTTCCTGGGTGCAGGGTTTGTTTCCATAGGTATTTTTGCCTCCGCTATTGCCGAAAACCAGGTAATTGCATTTATCATTGCCTTACTGCTTTGCTTTTTTTGTTACATAGGATTTGACTTTATTGCCGATAGCGGCGTGTTTGGAAGATATGACGCGCTTTTCAAAGGGCTCGGTATCAACGCGCATTACGTTAGCATGAGCCGGGGCGTGATTGATACACGTGATGCACTTTATTTCATAAGCCTTGTGGCAGTGTTTAATCTTATTACCAAATTAGTTTTACAAAGCCGGAAATGGTAAACGATAAAAAAAATACAAGTGGCAATAAACGGCGTGATGTAAGTCTGCTGCTTGTTCTATTTGGAATTATCATACTGGTAAATTTCATCGGCTCTTTTTATTTTAAGCGCTTTGACCTTACTTCCGAAAAAAGATACACGCTTGCTGAATCCACAAAAAAATTACTTTCTGAATTAAACGAAGAAGTGCTTTTTAAAGTTTACCTCAACGGCAATTTTAATCCGGATTTCACAAGGTTAAAAAACGAAACCAAAGAGATCCTTGATGAATTCAGGGCCTACTCTGATAACCAGGTGCAATATGAATTTATTACACCCGGCGAAGGTTTAGCTCCCGCTGAAAAAGAAAACATTGAACGTCAGCTAAGCGAGAAAGGATTAATACCCGAACAGATCGTTCAGAAGCAGGCCGACAAAACTCTGGAGACGGTTATTTGGCCTGGAGCAATAGCCAGCTTTAAAGGCAAAGAAGCCGTATGGCAGATCTTTAAACGTCAGCTGGGAGTGAGCGCAGAAGAGTGTATTAATAACAGCGTGGAAGAATTGGAATACTCTCTTACTACAACTATTCGCAAACTGCAGCGCGATAAGAAACTGGAAGTTACTTTTATTGAAGGTCACCAGGAATTGGATACACTGCATCAGTACGACTTTATGCGCGCATTAAGCGAATACTATAACGTTAACCGCACACCCATTCTCGGCAAACTTGCTGCGCTGAAAGGCAGCGACGCCATCATCATCAACAGGCCCGACACCACGATCAACGACCGCGACCGTTTTATTATTGACCAGTATATTATGAGCGGAGGCAAAGTGCTGTGGCTGATAGATCCCGTTTACATTAACCGCGATACTTTTAACATAAAAGGCTACACCCTTGGATTAACCCGCAACACCGGCGTAGAAGAAATGCTCTTTAAATATGGCGTTCGCTTAAATCCTTTACTTATCCAGGATTTTCAATGCGCGCAGGTGCCTATTAATGTAGGTTTTAAAGGGTCTCCTAATTTTAAATTCTTCCCCTGGGTTTACTCGCCGTTGGTGATGCCGGATCTGGACCATCCCATTGTAAAAAATCTCGATCTCATTAAATTTGATTTTGCCAGTACACTGGATACGGTCACGGCAAAGGGAATTAAAAAAACCATTTTATTACGCAGTTCAAAAACATCAAAGGCACAGCCCACCCCCGCGCGGATTTTTGTTGGCTCAGCTTTATATCCGCAAAAAGAATCACAGTTCCACAATCCTTACCTCAGCATAGCCTGTTTACTGGAAGGTGAATTCAGCAGCTTTGTGGAATACCGTTTGCCAAGCGCGTTGTTGAGAGACACCACATTTAAATACATTGATAAAGGCAAGCGCACAAAAATGATTATTGTTGCTGATGGCGATGTGGGCAAAAATGATTTCGACAGAAGCTCCGGAAGATTCTATCCGCTGGGATATGATAAATATTCAAGGCAGGCTTACGCAAACAAAACATTCCTGCTCAATTGCGTTAATTACCTGCTCGATGATGAAGGCCTTTTGCAGTTGCGCTCGCGCGAGGTTAAATTAAGGCAGTTGGACAAAAAGAAAATAGCCTTGCAACGCACCAAGTGGCAAATGACCAATGTTGTTCTTCCTTTGGCCCTGGTAATTGTATTAGGAATAATCAGTTTCTATTTGAGAAAAAGGAAATATACAAGCTGATCTTAAGTTTATCTTATAAAGGTTTGGCTGATTGATGTTGAAATGAAAGCTTTTAAACTTATTAATATCAACGGCACCGAATCATCTTTTGTGGAAGGATTTATTCCGGAGATTGAACACATTAAAGCAAATTATTTTTTCGCGCAGACAAGCATTGAAGCTTACCAATTGACTGCTCATCCCGCACCACGTTACCAGTTTGTTGTTACCCTGAAAGGCAAATTAAAATTCACTGTTTCAAACGGCGATTCGTTTGTTATTGAACCGGGAATAATATTGATTGCGAACGACCTTAACGGAAAAGGGCATACCTGGGAATTAATGGAAGGAGAAGAATGGAGCAGGCTTTATATCATTCCCGAAGCGGGCTATGATGACTTGTTCAGGGAAAGTAAACCCTAACCGAAGAGTTCGAAATTTGTTTCCAGTAATTGATTCTTAACTGCAAACATTACTACACCTGCCGTATTGTTAACGCCAAGTTTTGCCATAATATTTTTACGGTGGGTATTCACTGTATGAG
>JACDDR010000175.1 GCA_013816895.1 Bacteroidota bacterium | reverse complement strand
GTTGATACCCGTGTGGAGGGAAATTTTTACAGGAAGAATTATTCTCAGAGACGAAAGTTTTTTGTGCAGGACTTTATCGCTAATTTTGATACTAACCTTGAGAATGCCGGCAGGCAAACTGTGCAAGACCTCTTAAACCAACTCTGATCATGAAACTACATTCAGTAAACGCGGGACATTTTAAACTCGATGGCGGTGCCATGTTTGGCGTTGTGCCTAAAAGTATCTGGAACAAAGTAAACCCTGCGGATGATAATAACATGTGCAGTTGGGCCTTGCGTTGTCTTTTAATTGAAGATGGCAACCGTTTAATACTCATCGATAACGGCATGGGAGATAAACAGGACAGTAAGTTTTTTGGTTATTATTATCTGCATGGAGATGATTCGCTCCAGAAGTCTTTAAACAATCTTGGCTTTAGTTATGATGATATTACGGACGTGATTTTAACGCACCTGCACTTCGATCATTGTGGCGGAAGTATAAAGTATAATTCAGACCGTACAAAACTTGAACCAGCTTTTAAAAACGCAACTTATTACAGTAATAAAAAACACTGGGAGTGGGCCATTCACCCCAACATGCGCGAGAAGGCAAGCTTTTTAAAAGAAAACATTTTACCTATACAGGAAAGCGGACAGCTTAAATTTATTGATAAGGACAGTACACTTTTTCCAAACATCTCTTTTAAAGAAGTATTCGGACACACCGAAGCAATGATGCTTCCCATTATAAAATACAATAACACTACGGTGGCTTACATGGCCGATCTTGTGCCAAGCGCAGGGCATTTACCGCTTCCTTACATTATGGGTTATGATATGCGTCCGCTTGAGACTTTAAAGGAAAAAGAAATTATCCTGAATGAAGCCGCAGATAATAACTGGGTGTTGTTTTTTGAGCACGATCCTGTAATAGAATGTGTAACGCTTGAAAAAACGGAAAAGGGAGTACGAAAAAAAGAAATAATAAAATTAAGCGATATTTAAACGCTTAGCGAGGCTTGTTATTTGCAGGAGCCGGTTGTTGTGCAGCAGGAGCAACTGCATTAGGCGCGATCTTCTTAGAGATAGATCCTTCTTCTTCAGCTGTTGGTGTAGTAAGGCTGCCTTTAGGGGCCATTAACACGCTTAAAATAATTAACACGATAGCCAGACCCCAGGTTGCTTTTTCAATAAATTCAGTTCCGCGTTTAACACCCATGATTTGAGTTGCCGCGCCAAACTGGCTTTGGATTCCACCGCCTTTTGAATTTTGAACTAACACAACAAGAATTAACAGGCAACAAACGAAAATTATTAAAACAGAGAAAATCATACTATGGGTTTAAGGGTTACTTTTTAATTTTTGAATCAGGGATGCAAAGTAAGCACTTTTTTGTGGAAATTTCAAACTTAATATTTCATAAGCTCTGATTGCTTTGTTAATATTTCCCTGAAGGGCATATATCTTCGCAAGTGTCTCAGTTACAAGGTGTTCATTTTCAACAAGGCTTTCTTTGGCTTTAAAATCCGACTTAAAAAACTTCTGTTCTTCCTTTTGACGGATCATTCCGGGGTTATTTTCAATGATTTTATCAATCAAGGCCTTCTTTTTTTCTTTGCCTTTTAATTCGCCCTTTTCTTTTTGCTTTATTTTTTCTGCGGTCTTTACTTTTTCTTTATTTACTTCGTTTTCAATTTCCCCGTACGATTGTCCGTTATTTTTTTTGAGGAACTGTAACCAGTCGCTAAAGTTTTCAGGTTTCTCTGTTCTGTCTTCGAGCTTGTTAACCTGATTTGTTTTTAAAATTTCCTTTTCAACAAAAGCATTAACCAGTGATTTTTTTATTTCCTGTTCAACAGTGTTTTCAGCAGAGACTTCCTTTTTGATAACGGTTATTGGGTCTTCCTGTTTTTTATTTTCCTTAACCGGTTGTTCTGCAATCGGCTCTTCCTGTTGCTTCACTTCTTCAGTTAAAACTTCCGCCGACTTTAAAATATTTAATTCCTGCTTTGTTGTCTCCTCTAAAGAGATCACTTCATTTTTTATTTCTTTTTCAGCTCCTTTTTCAAGTTGATGAACAAGTTTATAAAAATGATTGCGGTTGGTAACAACAATGGCTGTTTTCTTAAGGCTTTGCTGGTACACCGAAGCATCCCATTTCTTTGCAGAAAGACTTAACAATAAATGAGCACTCTGGAAATAAGGAAACTCCGCCACCAGTTTTTTGAGGCTGGACACACTTTCCCTGTCCAGCAGTTCCGGATTTTTAATAAATTTTATTATCTCCTCCGCCCTCATTACCAGTTATTAAATGCTTTATTAAAAATATCTTCTGTTAACTGCCTGTAAATTTCGGTTACAAGTTCGGGTTCTTTGGCTGAAATATTCTCACTGCTTTTAAAATCGGCAAAACGCGTAAAAGCCTGTTCGAAATTTTTAGTGGCATCGAAACGGTTCGTGTATTTCACCTGTACGGTTATGGTGAGCCTGTTTAAACTTGCCTGGTCGGTACTTTGAACGGCAACAGGCGCCACGTTATAATCCGCTATATAGCCTTCAAACTGGAGATCGGCATTTTGTTTGATAAGAGCAAGACGGGTTTGTTGTGATACAACGTCCCTCAGCTTTTCGCTAAAACGCTGCGACAAACTAGGTGCGCCAAGTGTTGTGTTATTTGTAAAAAAACCTACCGACACGGTCTTGGCTTCTTCGGGAATGCTGGCGCCGCTTAATGAAACGGTAGGTTTGCACGATGCCAGCATTGAAAGTACCGCAACATTTATTAAGACTACTATTTTTCTCAGTAACATTAGCTCAATTTAATACCAATTAATGAAATATCATCGGTTTGATCAAATCCATCTTTCCATTTGTTCAAATTTCCTTCAATTATATCCTTTTGCTTTATCAACGAAAGATCCATGCTGGAGGCGAGCCATTCTTTGAACTGCCTCACTTTTACTTTTTTTCCGGCCGGTCCGCCAAACTGATCTACGATACCATCGGAAAAAAGATAAATTTTCGAATTCGGAGTAATATTTATTTTCTGCTCGGTAAACTCTTCGTGCTTTTCGTAGGATCCAATGGGCTGTTTATTGGGCTTCAATTCTGTAACCGAATTATTTTCTACAAGTATGGCAGATGAATTTGCCCCGGCAAAAATCAATTCGGTGTCATTGAAAGAAATGATTGCCATGTCCATGCCGTCCCGTTTGTCGGAACCATCAATACTTAACGCAGCAATTACCTCTTTTCTCATATTGTTGAGAATTTGCGCCGGCGAGGTAATCCCTTTTTCCTTTACAACCTGGTTCAGCAAGGTAATGCCAATCATGCTCATAAAAGCGCCTGGAACACCATGCCCTGTACAATCGGCAAGCGCCAGGATCTTTCTGCCCTTATATTCGGTAAACCAGTAGAAGTCGCCGCTTACTACATTTCTCGGTTTAAAAATTACAAAGGCTTCCTTTACATTTTTAGAAAGCATTTCCTCACTCATGATCAATGCGCTTTGAATTTTCTGCGCGTAATTAATACTGTCGGTAATATCCTTATGCTTCTCTTCCAGAAGATTTTTTTGATTCACGATAATTGAATTACGTTCTCTTAAAATTTTATTGTTCCTGAAAAAATTAATCAGGAACAAAAGAAGCGCTCCCACCAAAACCGCACCGAGAATAATAATTCCGACTTGCTTTTGCTTTTGCTGCTCTGATTTTGTAAGCTGCAGATCCTTTTCTAGCAAAAGACTTTGTTTTTGTTCCAGTTCAATATTGGATTCCAGTTGCTGAACTTTGGTAGTGTATTCTTCTTTTTCGAAGAGAGAATTGAGCTGGTTTTTTTTATTGAGATATTCATAGGCTGTTTTATAATCGCCCATAGCCGAATAAATCTGGTCATAAGTATCATAAATTTCAACCTGTAGTTTTTTAAAACCATTCGCAGTAGCAATTTTATAAGCCGAGTCGGCCAGTATTAATGCTTTTGGATAATTTTTTATCTTTTGTTCAAGCAAAGCAAGGTTATTGATAGACCCTCCTATTCCTAAAACGTCATTCGTAATTCTTTTATAATCCAGACTTAACTGGAAATACTTTCGAGCTGAATCAGGTTTTTCTTTTACAATGGAAACAATTCCGAGATTATTATAATCGTTACCCAGAGCGGTTTGCCGGTTATTTAAGATGTCGTCCCTTGTGGCTCTGTTGAAATATTCAGAAGCCATATCCCAGTCGCCTTTATTTCCGTAAGCAATTCCTATGTTGTTATATACCCCTGAATATGGATGAGTTAATTTGTTTTTTTTTATGGTTGCCAATTGTTTATTAAAATACTCAATGGCCTTTGAAAAGTTATTTTGCGTAATGGAAATAAGCCCGAATTCTCCATAGGAGTCCGCTATCCATACCGGTTTGTTATCTCTTAATGCCTGATTTAACACAAGGTTGCAGTAATAAATGCTGGAGTCAACCTGCCCCAGCAAACGCATCGCGGTCATTTTATTCTGGTATCTTAAATAAGGGAAACCATTTTTTAGGGAATAAAGCTGTAATGACTTTTGAATATCAACCAAGGCCATTTTTGGGTTGCTTAAAATTTCGTCACGTGCAACGCGAAGATAAATATCTGATTTGAGTGAATCGCTGGATGTACGTGCAGCAGCACTTATGAGCGAATCCCGTCGGCTTTTCCCCTGGCTAAAGGAAAAAAAAGCACTGATCAAAAAAAGAAATAACAGTATGATTCGTTTATTCTTCAATATGATATTCATTAATTTTACGGTACAACGTACGTTCACTAATTCCGAGTTCCTTAGCTGCGTATTTGCGCTTGCCTTTATGCTTGCGCAATGCTTTACGAATCATATCAATTTCTTTATCCTGCAACGATAAGGTTTCTTCCACCTCAATGGTTTGTGAATTGC
>JACDDR010000174.1 GCA_013816895.1 Bacteroidota bacterium | reverse complement strand
GTTTAACCCAAAGCTATTTGCTAAAAAAGTAACTTTAACATTAACGCCGGTTGTAAAATATTCTACGGGCGGCGAAAAAGTGCTTAAGCCAGTAACCCTGGTGGGAGAAAAAGCTACAGGAAGCGGCCAGAAAATTGGCTATACTTCCGGTGGAACATTTAATTATACATCTGAAAAATTCGCTTACGAGCCGGGCATGCGCAATGCAAAGGTTGAACTACGCGGCGAAGGTTCAGTAAAGAAGAAAAAGAAAGCGTTCGCGCCGGTTGAAATAGCCGATGGAACAATCGTTACTCCACTATTAGTGCGTAATGACGAAAAAGGAATCATGGGAAAGGATGCATTTGTTAAAACAATACCTGCAAACCAAACCACGCATATATATTATGTTATTAACCAGTCAAACGTTCGCCCTGCCGAAATGAAATCGGAAGAAATGAAATCGTTTGACAAATTCATGACAGATAACCAGGCTTCACCATGGTATGAGTTCAAAGGCATTACTGTTTCTGCATATGCTTCACCAGACGGAGAAACTGAAAAGAATGAAAATCTTGCTAAAGACCGCGCTAACTCAGGTTCCTCTGCGGTGATGGGAGAATTCAAAAAGAATAAAAACAAGGATATTACTTTTGGTAAAACAAAAGAGCAATATCAGATTGGAACAACTAAAGAAGACTGGGAAGGATTCAAGTCTTTAATGGAAGCTTCTACAATGGCCGACAAAGATCTTATTCTTCGTGTTTTAACAATGTATTCTGATCCTGATCAGCGTCGTAAGGAAATTAAGAATTTATCTAAAACTTATGTTGAGTTAGCGGATAAAATCCTTCCAAAATTACGTCGTTCTGAAATTACTGTTAACGTTGATAAAAAATCACGTACAGATGAGCAGATCACAAAATTAATGACTTCTTATCCTGACAGCTTATCAGTTGAAGAATTATTATACGGTGGTAACATGACTAACGACGTGAACACCAAAGTACAAGTTTACCAGGCAGCTGAAAAGCAATATGCAAGCGATTGGAGAACTTCAAACAACTTAGGTGTTGCGTTATTGATGCAGAATAAAGTTTCTGAAGCTGGAGAAGCATTTAAGCGCGCTGAAAAAACAACTAATGGTCAGCCTGCAGTTTACAACAATCTTGGTATCATCGAAGCTAAAAACGGTAACCGTATAGCTGCAATGGATCTTTACAAAAAAGCAGGCGGTGCTCCTGAAACTAAATACAACATGGGTATCCTTGATGTTCGTAATGGTAAATACTCTGATGCAGTATCTGACTTTGGAGATTACAAAGGACATAACAAAGCATTAGCACAATTATTAGCAGGTACACCTGCAGCTGTGAAAGAAACAGTTGACGGAAGCAACGAAAAAGAAATGGCATACAGCTATTACTTGAAAGCAGTTGCTGCTGCACGTACTGCAAACAACGCGGAAGTGTTAAGCAACTTAAAAACAGCAATTGAAAAAGACGGAGCTTTAAAGGCATGGGCAAAGGATGATGCAGAATTCATCAAAATGCGTGCTGATGCAGGATTTACTGCTTTAGTGCAATAGTTCTCGACTTCGCTCGAACGGACAATGTTCTCGATACAGTTTAATGCTATTGCATTAAACTTACTCGAACTGACTTAACTCGAACGGCAACATAAAAGCCTCAACAAAAGTTGGGGCTTTTTTTATTAAAAAATATGCTAACTTTATTAAACCAAAATTTCAGTTCGTGGCAACACTAAAGAAAGAATTTAAAACCGTTGTTTGTTATGCTGTCATTTGCACCTTGTTACTTTGTAATATCCCTGGTATAAGCCAAAGCAACACATTTTCAAAGATCCTTACAGGGCAACCTATGAGTGTTCAAACCTGTGCTATGACAAAAGACAGCAGCTTTATTATCGCTGGTCAAGCGGGCGACGGTGCTTGTTTAAAAATAGACGCGCAGGGAAATCCCTTGTGGGCAAAATTGTATGATATTAATAGCAATGTTAGTCCTGAAACTCTCATTAACGATGTATTAACTGATGCCGACTCTTCAATTATTATAACTGGCAGAGGCCATAATAGCGTTCAAAATAAAACAGGCGCTTTAATAGCCCGGCTCAAACCAAATGGCGATACGTTATGGTGGAAGTTATTAGCTCCGCCTGGTTTTACCAGTATGGAAGCTGCAAACGTCATTCTTGCTAAGGATTCTTCTTATACAATATGTGGGCTCGCAGGTGCTTATGTGAACCCCCAGCCCCAATGTTTCGTTGCAAATATTTCCAGGACGGGAAATGTGAATTGGTTTAAGATGTATGCGACTGGTAATTCGAGGCTGATGGCACAGGTAATTAAGCTAACGCAGGATTCCGGTTATATTTTTACAGGGTTCGAGGGAATAAATAATTCTCCATATTTCGCGACGATACTTGTAAAAATAAATAAAGCCGGGATTGTTCAGTGGAGCAAAA
The DNA here is from genome assembly GCA_013816895.1 of Bacteroidota bacterium. Classification (GTDB taxonomy): domain Bacteria; phylum Bacteroidota; class Bacteroidia; order B-17B0; family Aurantibacillaceae; genus Aurantibacillus. Next base: position 2,448 of record JACDDR010000174.1, on the reverse strand, counting down.
AGTATGCTTGCCAAAAGCCCGAAACTGGCCGCGGGGGAGACGTTATAATAAATTCAAGCGGTTACCTGTGCTATATAAACACCGGAAATATTTCATTGCTGCAAACGGATTTTTCGGGGAATGTTTTATGGTCGAAGGATTTTGATAAGCCGTTTCCAGGCTATGCTTATAATGTGTTTCCATACAATTCACCACGTAACTGTTTTCACAGGCTTAAAGACAAAGGGTATACGTTTGTTACAGGAAAAGACTCTGTCTATTATTTAATTAAAACAGACTCTATTTTAAATCCAGTATGGACAAAACAAGTTAAATTAATTCCAAAAGATGTTCTTGAGTGTAACAATGGTGATTTCGTGATAATTGGGAGTGGTGTCAATAATAATATTGGGATTATTAAAACCAACAGTATTGGCATTGGTCAGGGATGTACCACGTCAGCTACCACAGGTACGTTGCCGGTAACATTTACAAGCAGTCTGCTCACAGTTTCTTCTTCAATGGGCGCCAGCGTATTTTATAATTCGCCGGTTACTCAAACAATGAACTTCTTTTCCAGTAACGGCTGTGTGGTATATACTATTGGTGTTGGCGAAAAAAAGATGTTTTCAGGAGGGCAAATTTTTCCTAATCCTGCCAGTGATTACTTAAACTTTAACGGGTTCGCTGAGGTAAATGATAAGCTGACCTTTGAGTTATATAGTCCCGCAGGATCACTATATTTGGTGAAACATTTTTCACCTGGCGAAGAGAAAATTATTCGTAATTTGAATGTAAATCCGGGATTATATTTCTTTAACTTGTTCAAAAACGACATACTAATTGAGCGCAATAAAATACTAATTGAAAAATAGCAAAATCATAATTATCGCACTTTGTGTATTGGCCTCACTGAGGTTTACAGCACAAAAAATAGAAGATGCAAGTTACCGCACGCTTGGCTACATAAATGATAACGGCAAGGTAGAAGATGCTTCTTATCGAACGCTTGGTTATATCAATACAAACGGAAAAGTAGAAGACGCCAGCTATCGCACACTTGGTTACATTAACGCGAACGGAAAGATTGAAGATGCCTCATACAAAACTCTTGGCTATTATAATACTTCCGGTAAAGTAGAGGATGCATCCTATCGCACGCTTGGCTATGTAAAGGATGGAAAAGTAGAAGATGCTTCTTACCGTACTTTAGGTCACTACAACAAAAATGTTTCTGATAAAAACGCGGCGGCGGCCATGTTTTTTTTCTTCTTTGTAAAATAAACGGTGCTTCCTGAAAGCAACATCAACTGCGGCCTATATAGAAGCAGCAAAGATCTTTTTTTTAAGTAAAACGAAGCGTTCGTGTTATTGCTGATCGGTTACTTTTAGCAAACAACGAACTTGTCGTGCAACAAGACGCAGAGGAATGATTGAATGATAGTCTCACTACTTCTATTTTTAACGTCATACTTTATCCTTTAGGCAATTTGTATATATGGTAAAAGACTATTTAAGCCTCGCTTAACCAACAATGATGCGGAAGCCAAACCATTTCGAGGAGGCAGTTTCCGGCAATTGGCGTGTACAATAAAGTGTGACTTATGTAACATATTACCCTACTTTGTGTAACATAACGGGGTAATGCGGGGTGTACCTTTGACTCGTTATGGAAATTGTTCCAAACGTAAATTCCTAAAAATGAATACAAAAATACAAGCCACCTTAATGGGACTTTTTCTTTTAATCCCGACAATTTTTTTATCACAGGCGCCCAACCTTGGCTCAGCTGCCGGCTTTGTATTGTTTTCAAGCAATGGCGCGATTACTAATTCTGGCAACTCGCATGTAACCGGTAATGTAGGAACCAATAACGGCTCAAGCACAGGTTTTGGTAACGTTAACGGTGGTATGCACGATGGTGATGCTGCAAGCGCCCAGTGTGCCACAGACCTGCTTATCGCATACAATCAGCTAAACGCATTAACGCCTGGTTTTTTTCCATCTTCGTCGCTCGGAAATGGTCAAACCCTTAACGCTGGTGTTTACTCAATTGGTGCAAACTCTACACTTAACCTCCTCCTTAACCTCGATGGTCAGGGAAATCCTAACGCAGTCTTCGTATTTAAGATCCAGGGCGCGTTTTCAGCTAATGCTTCATCACGTGTAAAATTATTAAATGGCGCAAAGGCCTGTAATGTTTTCTGGAAGGTAGAAGGCCTTGTAAGTATAGCAGCAGGTAGCACTATGCGTGGCACCATTATAGCCAACAATGCCGCCATTAACATGAATACAGGCGATACCCTTGAAGGACGTGCTTTTTCTACGACAGGAGCTGTAACTACTGATGGTGTTTTAGCGTATATGCCGGTAGGTTGCGGAAGTCCTGTACTTACAGGTCCTCCTGCTCCGGCATTAGGTGCAACGGCCTGTTACGGAATTTTTTCATCGAACGGGGCGGTATCCAAT
>JACDDR010000047.1 GCA_013816895.1 Bacteroidota bacterium | reverse complement strand
GGCAACTTCCTTAGCAAATATACTTCGGGCGGGGAGCCAATCTGGGCTAAAAGCACTTCGTCAAATCTGAAAGAAATGTTTCTGGCCTGCGAGGGAACTGATATATATGCAGCTGGGGGGTTCCAAAATCAAATCAACATGGATGGCCAGCTTTATAACGCAGCGCCACAAGGTTCGGCTTGTATGTATAAAGTAAATTCGAACGGCACAATCTGCTGGACAAAAACATTGGGTAATGTTTACGCCAAATTTTCTTCTATTAACATTGACAAGCTTAACAAAACAATCTGGCTTTCCGGAGGCTATAGCAGCCAATTAAACATTAGTACGCAAACCGGAACCTACAGTTTTTCAAGTCCGGATTATTATGGATACAATCTCGATTTTTTTGTTTTACAGGCAGACACAGCCGGCAGCTGGAACACGATAAACATGGTAGAAACCGTCAACGGGCAAATGTGGGGAAGCACCTCCAACATCCAGAACGGAAAGTTCGCAGTAGCGGGACCATTTTGGGGTAAAGCGGTTTTTAATAAAAACAGTAATGGGAAAGATACTTTATCCGGGCCTCTTGGAAATGTTTCTTATGATGGGCTCGTGGCTTTCTTCGGAAACAATAGCATTGTAACAGAAACAAATGAATTTCTTACTCCACTGAATAAACTACTTGTATATCCTAATCCATCCAATGGCCAGCTTACCATCGACCCAAACATTTCTTCTGAGTACAATTTAGAAATTTACGATGCAATAGGAAAAACCGTATACACCGAAACAAACTTAATTGGCAGGAAAGAATATTCTGAGTTACACTTAACACCGGGTGCTTATTCAATTCAGATTAGAAGCAAGCAGCGGTCTATAATGCCTTTGATATATAAACGCCCATTTCATTGTTGTTTTGTTGCGAGAACTCATACAAATTCATAGACGTTATTATAGCTTCATTCTCGTTAATGTAACATTTAGCGTGCAGGTTTTTACATAAGCTAGTACGAATGCCAATCTGACTTTCCAGCCAGTTGTTTTCTTCAAAATGTAATTTATTCTCCCTGTACACAATTCGAATGTCCTTCTTCTGAATATTTAAATTAGTTAGGTGTTCCTTTATTCTATCTGTAAACTGCAAATAAGGACTAATAAGAATTAGTTTGTCTTTTGTGTTTTTAATAAGTTCTTCTAAATGATAAGATACACCGGTGGTATTAAGAAATTTTGCCATAAGATTTGCTATTTATACTATCCGAATTTAAGGAAAAAGTTATTATAATTCTGGCTATTGTCAGCCGAATCAGCACACATTATCACTTTTTATCCATTATTTCCAGGATATCCCTTCTCTTTAACTGTACTACACCTCTACCCGCCAAATACATAACCATCGCAGTACCGGTAAATTTACTATCCAGATATTTTCCCTTTTTTGAACCTTTCGACGACCAAGCGGTATACATATATTGTTCAATATAAGCATACAGAAGTTTTTTCTCGTCCTTATTTATTTGCAGAAAAGCAGCGTTATCTTTTTTAACGGCGTCATAATATTTCTCAAATTTTTTGGTCAGCTCTTTCTTACTTGCCTTTAAATCTCGATTTAATGTAACTTGGTTTCCGAGAGAATCAGAAAGTAATAACTCGGTACCCAAATAAATGACTGTGCAATTATACTCTTGTTCCAGCAATTTAATCCTTTCCCTGGTTATAGGATATTGGGTGTTAGGTGCAACCATTGGACTTAGCAATCTGAAGCCATTATACCATCTTCCAATATGAATTTTTTTTCTTTTTTTAGTGCTGGTAAGCCCGGAAGCTGATGCATCAACAATAATAACAATTCTTTTATTCCTGTCTTTAATTTTATCGTGCGCGCGTAAAATTGCCTTTGCGGAATGCATTGCCTGCTGCTCTACAATCCCACCGTCTTGCAAATGCAGATAATATTCGATGGTTTTGCCCTTAATGGTTTTTTTTGCTTTCAAGGTTGTGGCTCCGATAGCAAATGGAATGCCACTACTAGCATGAACACCTGTAACAAAAGGTATGCTGTCATAGTTAAATACATTATTATTATGAACTTCTTTCGGCTTTTTATCTAAATAGTGAACGTAATCAACGACCCCATAATTTAATAATCTGTCTGGCGTAAAAGGAACCAGTTTATAATCGTCCACGTTTGTTGTGTTTGCTATTTGGATTGGGATCTGGGTTCTAACACCTTTTGGCTTAAATATATCGCCTAAACAAATTTCATCTACCTTGGATGTATTAAACGGCACTTTATCTCCGTATATATACTTCCACGTTTTTTCTTCTAGATTCGCGCGATACATCCACCCTAAATAACCTGCGTTCATCCTATTACTTATAATCCTTGTAGACCGTTGACTTGTGTTAAACCAGAAAATATACTTCGTTTGATGTTTAAAATATCTAAAGTCCGAACGATTAGCCAAATAATTTTCATATTGATTAAAGGTTTGATAGTTACTTATGTAATCCTTTGATCCGGGATTATTTAAACTATCATTAAACTGTTTGATTGCCCTTTGATATTGCGGGGCCGAGTATTTTTGTTTCTGATACAGATAAGCGATATAAGAGGAAACTCCCCACCCCCCTCCTGAGGTTGTAGAAAAATAATCGATTTCATTTAATACATTGGAATTCGATTTTTTTGGAGCAATATCCGTAAGGATATTTTCTAGCTCTAAGAGTATACCGGTGTTAAAAGAAGCAGCGCGGGCGCCACCGCCACTTGCGCAGTAAATGATCAGTCGCGAACTGTCTTGATTATCCCTACTATTCGGTTCTGCAAAACTGCTAAAATCAACGCTTTGATCAAGATGCGCATTGTCAACGGTTTTCAAAGAATAAGCATCTTCTTTTACTTTTACTTTGGTTTTCCAGGCACTGCATGAACAGATGAACAAAATTAAACCAAGGGCTAAAACAGTTTTTGATTTCATATTTAAAGGGTTTAGTATTATTTGGTTCTTGTAATTATTACGGTCAATTGACCTTCGTTGTTATGCCGGTAGAAATAATCTCCGCACACGTCATTTGCAAAGCAAATCAACTCGCCTGTGTGTTCAGGCATAAATGACTCTCTTTTAATCCCGATTTTAAAATACGTAGATCGTATATTGCTAACACTGCCGATTAACGCAAACCATTTTACCGAAACTTTCCTTTTAAATAAATGAAATAAACTGAAATGCGGTGCAATTCTACCGTTAGCCGTAAAGGGCATTAACCAACCGACTCTCCATGTAGCATTGTTGGGTATGACTTCAAACGAATAAGTAAATCCTTTTTTAAGAAGAATGCCTGATGGATTGCGTGGATTAATAGCACAAACTATAATCGTATCCTTCTGATTAACTATAAGTTCTTTTAAAACGGGTTGAACGCCTGTGTTTAAACATCGCCGTGTTACGGACGGAGATTTACACGAGTTGAAAACAACAAGACATAGTAGAAGAAAAAATTTAATATAATTCATTCTCGCGTTGACGTTTTCCCACCTACTCTTCTCCGGATTTTCGGTATGCTCCGTTTTTTAATTAAGAAATAAATGAAAAGTTTCCGCGGAAAAGGAAATAAAATACAGGCAAAAATTAAGAGACCCTGGCCTGCGTTTTAATAAGAATGTTGTACCGGGAAACACATAACATTTAAAACCTGATTCCTAAGTAACTAAACAAAACCACATTAAAAAAACAGGTGTGTGCAGCAGGCTAATTTTTCCGCAGAGCTAAAAAAGCTCGGCGTCCCTTTCTACCAAATGGATTAAGCACCTATTAATCCAAAACTATATATTAAAAACCTATGTGTTTCCACAGGTATTACTATGTGTTAACCTGGTGCTCTTTTTTGAGCATCCCAAAAAAAGCGCGCGTCTGGTTTAAAAATCACTAAATTTAAATTTGCCCGGTTGGCATCCTTCTCAGAATTGCCCGAACAATTACCAGCACAGACTTTATTAAAAAATAACTTTCTCTTTTTCAAAAAGAAAATGCTCTGTTTAAAATTCAAAAGCAAAAGCTTACCTGTGTATATGCCCGGGCAAGGCTGCGTAAACCCATAGGTTGAGCCTGTAGTGCTGCTTAGGCCGTTTTACCAGTTATTGCTCACTAACCGCCATCTATTCATCATAAACCGCCGTTAATACATTCTGGGTGTTTTGGTAGCGCCTCTTTGCGGTTATTTGTGACTGAATACGCTACCCATGAAAAAAATTATTTTGTCTTTAATTATTGCCTGTGTTGTTAACACGGCATTTGCGCAAACCAAATCGCCGCGCACCACAACTCCCGGCCAGGGCCATTGTGCCACCGACGGGCTTCACCTGCGCTTAAGCGAACAAAGCCCCGATTACAGGCGCAAACTTGATAAGATAAATTCAGGTTACCAGAAAAGAGCAATGGAATTTGGCACAAATAATTCCGCCAATAAGCTTAACGGGGGCAACAGCACGCAGGCTTACCAGTTTGCTACTTTGCCGGTAGTGTTTCACATGCTTATAAAGAACACAACCAATCCAAACCCTGCGTTTAGCGCAACGGATAATAATTTAACACAGGCTCAAATTAAAACAGCCCTCGACACACTGAACGCACTTTTTACAGGAGCAGCTACAAACGGCAAAGCAGCAGGGGTTAATACCGACATACAGTTTTGCCTGGCCCAGGTGGATAATTTTGGCAACGCCATAACAAGTTATACTTACACCGATGCCATGTTTTCCACACCTCTTGATAATACCAACCAGCCGCAGATAACCGCCTGGAGCAATCTGGTTCAAAGCTCTGGAAGGTTTCCAACAACAAAGTACATTAATATATATGTGGTGGAAGACATTGCCGGCAGTGTAGCGGGCTTCGCCTACATGCCGCCCGCGCATGGCAGCAGTTTTGACGGAATTTATATTGAAGCGCAATACCTTCTTCCGCCGGCGCTTCCTAACAACCTTACCTATAACACTACGGTGCTTACCCACGAAATGGGTCATTACCTTGGCATGTTTCATACATTCGGCATCTGCACAACACTAAGCAACGTTTGTTCGTGTACAAACAACAACTGTTTATTTGATGGCGATATGGTTTGCGATACACCTCCTGATTTCAGCAAGGATGCAACTGTAGGCACCTGTCTTACACCTACCAATACCTGTAATTCTGATGTTGCTCCTTTAGGCGATGGCACCCAGCCAGCCACCGATATTAATGATCTTACAAATAATTACATGGATTATGGCGACTGGAAATGCCAGCATTCATTTACACAGGGCCAGGTGAGGCGTATGCATTTTATGATCGATGATACAATAGGTCCGCGCAACTCATTACTTTATTCAGCGGTGTGTAACAGCAATTGTATTGCCACTGGATGTACGGTAAATATTAATCCAATTACAACTACTTCGGTAAGTGGCATTCAACTGGTAAACACTTTAACGCTTACAGCACCCGGTCCTATTTCTTACAGTTTTACGGCAAACTCATGCGGACCTTACAATACCTTCAGCTGGTCGGTGATCAATCAGTCAAATAACACCGTTGTTCAAACCGGTGTAGGGCTTGGCTTCAACGCTACCTTTACGGCTACCGGAAATTATGCAATTGTGTTTAATGCCTCCACTGCTGGAACTAGTCCACTGTGTTTTCAGTCACCAACGTTAAACATACAGGTAGTGCCGCCACCGAATTGCGCGGCCAACACCGATATGAGCGGAGGGTGGAACGCAGGCAGCTGGCAAAGGATTCAGTATGAAGGAGGTTGGGCGCGCACCTATGATAATTCGCCGGCATTCGTTCATCCTACCACTACACTTACCATGGTTCCCCCAACCGATCCTAACGGCGGCGTAAATGATCCGTTCAGTATCATGAATGCAATTGCCGATCCTAATTTTCCGGGCGCTGTATTGCCTCCGGGTATTACTAACGTAATGCGCGTTGGCAGACTGATAACTCCTACAACAGTATTACCGGCGGGCGATGCCAGTTATGTGACCTATACCTTTTCGCCAACCAGTGCAAATTCAAAAATGCGCGTGTATTACATGGGAGTAAAAGAGCAGGATCCTGTATCAGGCGCTGCGTATTATTATTCCTTCTCCTCTCCAACGGGTTGCAGGCCGGCCTTTGGCTTTGTATGCAGTTACGATTTTGTTGGCGTTAATGGTGGTATTATAAACAAAGGCATTGAACACACCGGTACAAACAGCGGCAACTTTTTTCCTTTAAACGACATGGTTACCGATGCCATCAATAGCCCTGCTACCGCTCCGGTTGTTATCGGCGGATCTACGTTTGATGTGATGAACGGCTGGCAGTTTATGGATCTTGATTTTACACAATATATATGCGGATCTCCAACCATTACCATTACATTTTTTGCAAGGGCCGACGAAGCGAATACTCCGGGCATCCTGCATTCTTATTCTTATTTTGGAATGCAATGTTTGCCGGGCAATACACCGCATGTTGAGATGGATTTGCAGAACCACGATGTTGCCTGCATGTCTGACGTAACCGAAAGTTGCGTAAGGCAATATTTTCCGCATCCCAATACTTACGGTATTACCGAGAATGGCTGGAGCTATGCCGGAGTGCTGGCGGTAGATGTAGAAGAATCTTTTAATAATATAACTTTTACACCGGTGATTACGCCGTTAATTTCCGAATACTCCTCTGCGGGCATTGATGTATATGTTAATCTTTGTAAAACTCCCGACACAAACCCTTACAAATATTTCAGGTTAACGTATCGTACACTTTGCGAAACCATCACGCAAACCGTTAGTATATTTCAGGGCTTTGTGCATACCATTAATGATTGCGCGCCGAATCCTATGTCGGGCGGCCATTTTATTGCACCTGCCGTACTCACAGGTACCAATATGATTTCTCCCGATCAGTATGTTCAGTATTGCGCCGCAACTACCCTTTCACTAACCCGCCCTTGCTGGCTCGCGCCTGCAGATCCTGATCCTGCTTACCAGTGGCAGATCAACTCGGGTTCATGGGTGGATATTACCGGAGCCACGCTCTCCTCATTAACTGTAACATCTACAGCCAACTCGTGCAGGCCTTACCGCCGAATGGCAAAATACCATGATCAGTATTGTAATACAGATATATGGATTGCCAGCGATGTATTTTCTCTTACTTCATTAAAGTTTAACCAGTATCACATGGAACCAAGCGGTCCGGATATTTGCGGTAACGCCGATGCTGTTATTAACATCAACAATATGTTCGAGCTCAGCGGTTTTCCAACCTGCGATCTTGAAATGGCTGCACAAACCTCAACAGCGCCTGTAACAAACACCATTACCTTTCAGTACTTCACTAATTCTACCTGCACCAATTCAATTACACCAACTACAGGTACCGGCACCTTGTCATTTACATATACAAATGCAATTACCTGGTCAAACGCAATTAGTCCAACCTATACGTTTAACAATACAGGCGTGTATGCAAATGATGATTTTGTGTGGGTGCTTGTAACCGTTACACGTTTCGGGTGTACATCTACCTTCACCGTTTCGGTTCCTATTAAAATTAAACCTTCCGCAATTGCAGGAACAATAACTGCTCCGGCCAACTATTGCGCGAACAGCTCATATACCATTAGTGGCGATAACAGTAATACTACAGGTTATTTCTGGGAATATTCTTACAGTCCTACCTTTGTACCTACGCTAACGGTAACAGGGGCTGCCACTAATTTTCTTCCGGTTTCGCCCACAACATTTACCGGTTATCCGGTGTACGTACGCCGTGTTGCTTATGGAACAACGGTTTGTCCGTATGTTGCCTACAGCAATACACTTACATTAATTCCTTCAACGGCAACGCTTACCGTTTCTGCTTCGTTGGCTACCATTTGTTCGGGCGGCACAAGCACGTTAACGGCATCGGGTGCAGTGTCCTATACATGGTCTTCCGCTTCCGGAACTTCTTTACTGAATCCTTACCCGGTTAATCCTTCGGTTAGCACAATCTATACTGTTACCGGCACCAACGCCGGCGGATGCGCCGGTACTGCAACCATCAGCATAACTGTTTTACCTGCGGGCACAGTTACCATTACGCCAAGCTCTTCCAGTATTTGCGCCGGAACCAGCGAAACATTAACCGCCTCCGGAACCGGTTCTTATACCTGGACTTCCCCGGCCGGTACAACAACGGGCAACCCGTATATTGTTACACCTTCAGTTAGCACAATATACACTGTAACCAATGTAAGCGCCGGTGGATGCGTAAGCTCCAACACCGTGAGTGTAACAGTAAATCCTTTACCGGTAATAACAGGTACCGCAACAACCAATACAGTGTGTATAGGTAGTTGTGCTACCGCCACATTCTTTGGTGCCTCTACCTATACGGTAACAGGGCCGGGCTTTAGTTCAACGTCTAATCCCGTAACTTTTTGCCCAACGGTTACTACTGTTTACACCGTTAGCGCTACCAGCAGCAGTGGTTGTGTAAATACTAAAACCTTTGTTATTAATGTAGCATCTCCTTCCACCATTACTGCTTCACCTGCAACAAGCACCATTTGTCCCGGAGGCAGCGCAACGCTTACCGCAGCAGGCGGAACTTCCTACACCTGGACGGCTCCTTTCTCAACCACCAACCCATACATTGTTTCTCCAACAGTAACAACAATTTATACGGTTACCGGCGTGTTCGAAAAAAATTGTCCTGCGGTGGCTACCGTTACAGTATATGTAAGTCCCGGGTTTACAGTTTCAGGTTTATCGTCCCGCACCATTTGTCCGGGCAGCAGTACCACGTATACTCTGGGAGGTGCTTCGTCCTACACCTGGTCATGGTCTTCAGGTTCATCGGTTGCAAATCCTTTTGTAGCTTCGCCTGCGGCAACTACCATTTATACGGTTACAGCATCTAACGGTTCGGGCTGTTTGTTTACCGCAACGGTACAGGTAACTGTATCGCCCGGCGGAACAATTACAATCACACCAAGTTCAAGTACTATATGCGCAAGCACAAGCGAAACTCTAACTGCATCGGGAGCTTCATCCTACACATGGTCATCAGCTTCCGGAACTTACGTTGGCAACCCCTATGTAACGGCCCCTACGGTAAGTACCGTTTACACAGTAACTGGTATTAGCTCTACGGGCTGCGTCATCACCAAAACCGTTAGTATTACCGTAAAACCTAAACCTGTTGTTACCGCGGCAATTTCATCTACCACTATATGCAATGGCAGTTGTGCCACAGCTACACTTTCAGGTGGCGTTACATATACCACTACTGGCCCTTCATTCAGCAGCAGTGCCAACCCTGTTACCTTGTGTCCGTCAGTTACAACTGTGTACACGGTTGCAACTACCAACTCGGTAGGTTGCGTAGGAACCAAAACAATTCAGATATCTGTTCTGAGTTCACCAACGCTCACAGTGTCGCCAATTACAAGTTCAATTTGTGCCGGCTCAAACGCTACATTAACAGCAGGCGGCGCTCTCTCGTATACCTGGTCGTATGCAGGAACCACGTCTAGCAGTAATCCGTTAATTGTAACGCCAGCCGTAACAACAACTTATACTGTAACGGGAGCAAACCAGAGCGGTTGCACTGCCACAGCAACGGCTACGGTGTATGTGGGCTCTCCTCCTGTAATTGCAGGTGTTACTTCTACCAATATTTGTATCGGCGGCTGCGTTAGCTACACTGCAACCGGCGGTACATCGTATACGTGGACCTCTGCTTCTTCTTCCAGTGTTCTTAATCCGGTAACACTTTGTCCTACAGTTTCCACGGTGTATACAATCACTGCTGTTAATGCTTATGGTTGCATCAGCACCACAACAATAAACGTGAGTGTATTGTCCATCGCACCAATATCTGTAAGCGCAAGCAATACTACTATTTGTGCGGGTCAATCCAGCACCCTCACTGGTGGCGGGGCGATTTCTTACACATGGGTTTCACCACCTACTGCTTCCACTGTGGGCAATCCGCTGATAGTAACGCCAACTGTTACATCAACTTATACTGTTTACGGAACGCCAAACTACAAAGCCTGTGTGGGCTCAAATACCATCCAGGTTCAGGTGTTGCCAAACCCTACGGTAACTCTAACCGGCAGCACCACCGTTTGTTCCGCGAGTTGCACCATACTAACGGCCACCGGTGGTGGAACGTATTCATGGAGCGCTGGCCCAACTACTTCAACCATCTGCGCGTCTCCCGGAACACAAACGGTTACTGTAACCGGAGCCAACGGATGTGTAACAACCAAAACAATTAACGTAATCATGGGTACTACACCAACGTTAACAACCACCGCAACAGCCTACACCATTTGTTATGGCTTCAGCACTACCTTAACCGGAAGCGGCGCAACGTCGTATACCTGGACGGCCCCTGGCTATACAAGTACTGCCAATCCCGTAACGGTGAGCCCAACAATTTCCACTACCTATACATTATCAGGCATACAGGGTAACGGTCCGTGCATTGGCGTTAAAACCATAAGCATAACGGTATTACCTGCGCCTACGGTAACTATAACCGGCAGTACTATTATTTGTGGCAGCAGTTGTGCTTCACTCACAGCTTCAGGAGCCGGCACGTTTTCGTGGAGCACCGGCGCTACTACATCAACGGTATGCATAACAACACCGGGGATATACTCTCTCACCATCACCGGCTCTAACGGTTGTCCTAAAACAGTAACCGTAAGCGTAACCTCGGGCGGAACACCATCCTTCCCGGTGAGTGCAAGTCCGGCTACTATCTGCGCGGGAAGCTCAAGCACATTAACCGCCTCAGGAGTAACTTCCTCTACATGGACAGCTCCCGGTTTCAGCAGTAACTCAAACCCTGTGGCAGTTAGCCCTACAGTAACCACAACCTATACCTTAACAGGGGTGGAAGGCCCAAGTTGCCCTGGCACAAGCACCATAACGGTTTACGTGTTGTCGTCTCCTACAGTAGCTGTGTCGGGTGCAACAGCAGGTTGCGGACCAGTATCCACAACGCTTAACGCTACCGGTGGCGGAACATACTCATGGAATACAGGCGCTACCACTTCCTCACTTGCAGTTTCAGTAAACGCAACTACCGCGTACACTGTTATAGTTACGGGAGCCAACAGTTGTACATCATCTGCCGTGGCAACGGTAACAGTTTATCCGAAGCCGGTACCGGTTATTTCAGGCAACACACTTGTTTGCTCTGGTCAAACCACAACGCTTACCGCATCCGGACTGGGCATGTTTGGCAGTTATTTATGGAACACAGGTTCATCCTCATCCGTAATTACAACAAGCCTGGGAGGTGTGTTTACGGTAACGGCCACCAACCTTTTCGGTTGCAAAGGCACAGCCGCTGTAACAGTATCGGTTATTCCTTCGCCTACCGCGGGCATCTCGGGCAGCCTGCTTATTTGTCCCGGCCAAACGCTGGTACTTACCGGTACAGGTGGTGGCACTTACCTTTGGAATTCGGGCGCTACAACATCCACTGTTGGTATAACTTCTGCGGGCGGAGTAACGTTAACAGTTACATCGGCCAACGGATGTGCTTCTACAAAAACGGTAGCCGTTGTTAGCAATACTAACTGCACGCATAAACCTTTTGCAACCGGTATTGTGCCAGTGGATGCTGTAAATGCATCGCCTGATCTTTACCCTAATCCCACTAATCTTTCCTTCAATATCAGCAACAGTAATAACGTAACCCTTGTACAGATTTTTGATTGCACAGGCAGGATGCTGAGAGAAATAAAACGCGAAGATAATCCTGATTACAAGGAAATTGATGTCAGGCCTTTAGCGGAAGGCGCCTACTTTGTAAGGGTAGTAGATGCAGGCAGAAACTATATGTTTAAACTCATAAGATCAAATTAAATCTCTTTTAAAAATCCCGGTAACCCCGGGATTTTTTTTGGACATGCGTTTTTATCTTTTAAACGTGCAAAATTGATTTAGTCCAAATAAAAATGGCAGAACTTTATGTCCTGCCTATTCATTTAGCTTAACGCTACTATTTCTTGGTTAAGGTAAATTGTCCATCCCACCTTCTCAGCACGCAGCCTGTTACTTCTTCTTTGTCATTAAGAATAAATTCAATACTTCTTTGGCTACCATCGGTATAAAAGAAAATATTACCGGTTACGAACTGCAGGTCAAGTGTGCGATTTTTAGGATCAGGCTCTGAAGAAAGGTAACGAAACAGTCTGTCTTTACCCGCAACAATTTCCATTGGCCTTAACATGGTATTTTTTTGTGCAGGAAGGTAAACGCCTGCATATTCTTTAAAGTCCGCAACCGGTTGCCCCGAGACTTTCATTTTCTTCATGGTAACAGCGCCAGATATCAGAAAGCTGATGTTGTTCTTGTCCTTTAAACATCGCGGAGACAGTCGTCGGCAATAGACCAGATAAAAGAAACAGGTTTGCTGTGTACGGCGGTATTCATAGGACAGGGTGGATTTAAGGAATGAAAATCAGGATTTTACTCCATAAAGCATCAATGCATTACTGGTTACGAGAAAGAAAAAAGGCTTTCCAGTACGGAAAGCCTTGAGTTGGGTCGGGTAGGCAGGGAATTAGCCTGCCGGTAGCACATCAAACCAGCCTTTTCGGCACAGTATGCTCTTTTATGATGAAACATGAAAAAATCCTTCGTAGTCGCTCCTTATACCCGTTGATGTGCGTACCCGTTTAAGACTGTTGGAATTATTGTATGTGACACTAGTGCTACAATATGTGATATTCCTAAGTGAATTGCTATGTGTTTGATGATTGTTTTCATGTTGTTATGCGTTTTAGTTGTTAAAAAAAAGGCAAGGACAACCACAAGAACTTCCTTACATGCTTCCATCATTTCAAAGAGCGCTACCTCAGTATGTTGAGTAAATCACTTCTATATCAAAGTTAGCAATAGACAACCCGAAAGTCAATTTTTTCACTCAGTTTGGGGCGGGTTTTACTCAAAATATTGTTCTTTAATAGGAAATTTAAAGTCATGTATTAAATAACGTGTTGAAAATCATTTGCTTGTCAGTCTTCGATTTTTTTTGGACGATCCAGTTAAAAGGCATAATTTTAGCAATAATTTCACTTATAAGTGAAACTTATGGCCAATAAACTCGTATTAATCTTATTAACTTTATATTCAGGTGAATTATTGTATAGAAGAGCTCTCACAACTATCAGGAAGTGCCGCCGGAATATATACGATTAGGATAGAGGGCGAAGACAAAACCGAATTTTCTAAGTTTATTGAAAATCATAAAGAACAATATAAGGATGAGATAAAAGACATTGTGGCGCGACTGAAAATAATGGGAAAGGAAGAGGGTGCAAGGGAACATTATTTTAAGGATAAAGAAGGTTGTGCCGGGTGATTTAGTTTGTGCTTTACATGATTTAGATGAATCCAAACTAAGATTATATTGCATTCGTTTTGGTTCCATAGCGGTAATTATTGGAGGCGGGGGCACTAAACCGGAAGGAACCAAAGCATGGCAGGATAAAGATGATTTAAAAGGGGCGGCAGAGTTAATGATTAAAGTATCACAGGATTATTATTTACGAACCAGGGAGGGCGAAATAAAATTAGACCCTTTTACAAATAAGTTAGTTGGTAATTTAAAGTTTGGCGAAGATGAAGAAGAATAAAAACATATTTATACCTCACAACACAGACCCACTGGATGAGATCTTGTCTGAGATAAGTCCTGTTGAGGAAAACAGGGTGAGAACGCGGATGCGCATTGCTGCAAATATAGATCGTCTACTCAAAGAACGAAACTGGAACAAGAGTACCTTGGCGAAGGAATTAGACAAACAAAACTCTGAAATCACTAAATGGTTGAGCGGCGCCCATAATTTCACCAGTGATACGCTGTCAGATATAGCTATGGCTTTTGGGGTAAAATTGTCTGAGCTCATGGAAGAGTATGTGTCGCCCGTTGTTTATTCAGATTTTTTTAGTGTAAAAGCGTTAACAGGCGAAAACAGGAAAGCTCTGACTGAGTGGTCAACTTATATTATTAGTCCACATCTGTCTCCAAAAATTAATCCTGGTATTTTGCAACATTATGTTAATTGTTCACTTAGTGATAAATCTTTTGTTTCAGATATAAAAGAAACGGTTTTGAAAAATAAATCCTGGCGATTAAAACTCGGGTCATGACAAAAAAAACAAAGAACATACAATAAATTTTGCGATCAGCGGCATAGAATTATCTGCTGTAAAAATAAATAAACCGAGTGAGCAGCCTGCCTCATTCGAAAACTATGCCTTTAATATCCAAATTCAATTCAGGATGATGCCAAATGAGAAAGGGTTATTAGCTTCTGTTTCAATTGGTGTTGTGGATAGTGCGACACAATTTGACGCAGCCTCTCTTGAAGTTACTATTGCATACCGAATTGAAAATTACGATGAGGTGGTAACAACCGACAAGGAAAATAAGACATTGTTACCGACTCCGTTTATTGATGTAATTAACTCGATTTCTTTAAGCACATGCAGAGGGATATTGTTCAGCCAATTCAGAGGAACATACCTTCATAACCTGGTAATGCCTATAGTTGATCCAAAAGGTCTGCCCCAGGGAATTATCCATTGATAACGTTTAGCTCTGAAGTGTGCGAAATTTCCCAACAGAAAAAACCGCCACAATTCGTGCGGCGGTTTTGGTAAAAAGAAATCTTGAATATTCAGCACTCCTACTTCGTAGTCTTGCTGCCCATTTGTTTGCCAAGCTTTTCGTACTCAATGTCATTTGGTTCCCAGAGTTCAATTTTGTTTCCCTCTATATCCATGATGTGAACAAACTTTCCGTAGTCGGCCGACTCAATGGTATCGGTAATGGTCACACCATCCTTTTTAAGTTGCGCAACCAGTCCCTTTAAATTTTCAACTCTGTAGTTGATCATAAAGTCTTTGGTGGATGGCGCAAAGTATTTTGTGGTTTCAATAAAGGGACTCCATTGCGTAAATCCTTTTTTAGTGCTGTCTGCCCCCTGGTACCACTCAAACACAGCGCCGTATTGATTGGTATTAAGGCCAAGATGGCTACTGTACCATTCTTTTAATTTTTTAGGGTTCTTGCATTTAAAAAAAATTCCGCCAACGCCTGTTGCTTTTTTCACAGCAACAACGTCTTTTGATTTAGTGATCAAATTATTAAAAGCAAAGCCAAGCCCGAACGAGGCAGCAATTGTAAATACCGTGAGTAATGTTTTTTTCATCTTTTAAAATATAGTGTTATTGTTTTATCTGTAAAGCTCCAAACCCTTAGTATTTGTTACTTGCTTTTTAAAGTTTCTCTGAGCATTGTTTCCAGAACTTTTACATCAACGTCTTCCAGCCTTTTTATGTAAAGGCAACCCCCTCCTGTTTTGTGCGGACCAAATTTTTTCAATAACTGAGCGTGAACCTGTACGTTTGATGCGAGGTACAATGTAAGGTTTGCTTTGCGTGGCGAAAAACCGATCTTGAACCAATCCACTTCCCTTCCCGAAGGGCTCTTGTAGCGCAACTTACCAAAACCAACAATGGAAGTGCCCCACATTTTTGGTTTTTCGCCACTCACCTTTTTCATTAACTTGAGTACCGTTAAACTGTCTTTCCGCTTTTGTTCATCCTCAATGGTACTGATAAATTCTTCAGGACTTACACCGGTTTCTTTCGTTTTTATTTCTGCTAATTTTCCCATATTAACTGGTATTCAAGTACAGATTACTCTTCGGCGTCCGTTCCGGCGTTTAAAACTTCTATATCCAGGGTGCCGATAATTTTAAAATCCGTGCGTCTGTTTTGCGCGCGCCCTACAGGGTTATCACTTCCATCCGCATTTTCATTTAACGCAATGGGTTTGCTTTCACCATATCCCTTAGCCTTAAGTCGCAAAGGGTTGATGCCTTTTCCTATCAAATACGTCACTACACTCTCAGCACGTTTTTGAGAAAGTTTTTCGTTATACTGGTCACTTCCTTTACTGTCGGTATGCGATTGAATCTCCACGATCACTTCGGGGTTAGCTTCCATCAACCTCAGCACTGTTGTGTCAATGGCAATTTTACTCACCTCCATAATGTTCGACTTGTCAAATTCATACTGTATGTTTGGAATATGGATCGGATCTTTTGGCCTGCGTTCCAGCAACCCGTCTTTTATCAGATCGGTGGTTGTTCTGATTCCATTTGTAGTTACCTCGCCGCTAGTTCCAAGGTATTCTGTCTTTTTGAAGATGATAGTATAATCACGATCAGCTTCCAACGTAGTAGCGTACTTTCCCTTTTCATCAGCAATAAAATTTTTGATCATAAATTTTTCGTCGGTCTTTTTATCTTTAATATACACCTCAACAGTGGCGCCAGGAACAGCCTGCCCGGGATTGTCTTTCTCAGTTACCACTCCCGCCAGTGTTATTTTTATGTATTCAGAGAGCTTGTAATTGTAAATATCATCGCAGCATCCTTTTCCCTTTATCGTGGTGCCACCTTTGCGGTTACTCACAAAAAAACCTTCTTCCCTGTTGGGAGCAATGGTATAAAACACTTCGTCTGCACCCGAATTTATAGGCTTGCCAATGTTCTCAGAGCTCGACCATTTTTTTCCGTCACCAATTGCTTTGTAAATATCAAAACCTCCAAGTCCGCCTAATCCATTTGAACTGAAATAGAGCGTACGTGTATCGTTATCAAAAAACGGACTGATCTCATCTTCCGTAGTGTTTAATTTATTTCCCGCGTTTTTCGGAGTCTTGTACGTTTTGGTTTTAGAGTCGTACACTGTGTACCAAATGTCCATCCCTCCCCTTCCCTCTTTGTTATCGCTCACGAAATAAACAATATCATTTCCTTTCACCGGATCGCGTGTTACTGCTGGCATCGTAGAAGTAAATTTAGGATTGTTAATGTTCTTTGGAAGCTTCACCGGCTCCGACCAGCTGTCGCCCTTTTTTTCAGAAACAAAAATAGCGCAGATCATTTTCCCGGACTGGTTCTCTTTACATCGCGTAAAATAGATCCGTTGCCTGTCGGTACTAAAACACGCGTTGCCGGTGCTATAGCCGGGCACGTTAAAGTTTTCGCCGTATTCACCCGCGTACTTCCAGATGCCGTTTTCCTTTTTAGCGTAATACAATTTTTTAATAACCGGACTCGCTGTATCATCTTCAATCACATATTCTATCTTATCTGTTCGAAGAGAAGTAAACACCATGGTATTTTCATCCGCATGAACAGGGGCGCCTTCTGTGTTTACTTTGTTAATCGTGGAATCGAGATGTGTTATCACGATCTTTTTTTCAGTGCCAATTAGTTTTTGAACCGAATCACAAAAAGCAATTTCTTTTCCCGCCTGCTTTTTTAATGATTTTTCATCGCCCTTATACTCTTTCTTGAATTTCTGGAAAAATAGTTTCGCGCTGTCGTACTTGCCCAACGACTTCATCATCTGCGCCTCGTAGTAAAGTGCTTCGCCACTCTTTTCTTTATCTGTGGTGTAGGCTCTGTCAAAATAACCCTGCGCAAGCTCGTAATCACCTATTTCATAATACGATTTGGCGAGAAGATACATAACGGATGCATCCTTCGGGCTCTTTTTAAGATATGCTTCAAAAAACACAACGGCCGCGCCCAAGTCGTTTTGCTTCATTGCATTTTTTCCGAGTTTCTTTAATTGTTTTACCGATGATTTTTTCACAAGCATAGAATCTATCTGTGCAAGCGCTGCAAAAGAAAACAAAAGAAATACCACTATGAGTTTAATACCTTTCACACGGAATTTCTTTTTTTGTTAACCGGGTATTTTTTGCGCGGTAAATAATAGCTATTTCAAAAGCGCCTTTACTATCTACTGCCGTTTTTAACTTCGAAAAGGTAACATCGTAACTGAAGCCAATGGTATAATGCGAATAATTCATTCCCACTGTTGCTATGCCCGCATCGGCGTTCCGCTGATAACCATCGCGCCACATAATCCCTGCAAATACCGAATTGGTAAAGAAAGGTCCTTTTGATAAAATATATTCAACGTTAAAGCCGCTCACCATATCGTTCACTTTTGTGGTGGTGCCATATAATGTGTACGCTCTTAAAATAATTTCGCTGTTGAGATAATAATTTAAACCAATATTATAGGCCTGTCGTATTGGAAGTTTGTTGTTATTATTTAAAAATGATTCCCTGGGGCGGTTGATGTGAAAATAAGATAATCCGATTTCAGGTTCCCATTTTCCGAATTTACGTGAAGCTCCGAAGCCAATATTCAAATCAAAATAAGTAAAACGCTGACTCACGTTTGTTTCATTGTTCTGCAGCGTGTTGTCAAATTTTCCGCTGTTCCAGTTTAACTGATTTGGAAATGAGTGCGAATAAAAATCAATTGTTTTAATAACAATGCCCGGCTGAATTCCAGCATGCAGATTAAATCCTGATATTTTCCGGTGAACCGCCGCAGAAGGAAGTATTTTATTCACCATTAAATTTCCGCCGCTTTTATCATTGATAAAAATAAGTCCGCCACTCACTTGCTGATTTTTAGGATAAATATTAAAATCTCCTCCGGCCGAAAACGTATTGTATGCTTTTGAAATATCTTTCCACTGGCTCCGGTAATTTCCAAAGAAACGGTAGTCGCCTTTGTAATTCCCTGTATTGGCAGGGTTCAACGATAGGGGAGATAAATAATACTGACTGAAATGCACATCCTGGCTCAATGCATGTTTAGCATTCAGAAACAGCATCACTGCGATCCATATAAAATTTCCTCCTCTCAATTTAGCGTATCAGTTTAAAGGATCCGGTTTTTAAGAGCGCTTCTTTATCAATGTAAGTATCTACCGAAACCTGATAAATATATGTTTCCATATTTTGAGGCACGCCGTTGTATGTGCCGTCCCAACCAACTTTAATATCGTAGCTTTCAAATAATAGTTGCCCCCAGCGGTTATAAACCCTAAAGTAATTCAACCTTTTAATACCCCATCCATCAGCATTTATAAAGTCGTTCGTACCATCCCCGTTTGGCGTAAAGGCCGTCGGCACGTCCACTGTCGCTTTCGGATCAACATGAATGGTATAAGTGTTTGTTATTTTAAAACAGCCTTGCGGATCTTCAATGGTTACCGAGTACGTTATATCAACGGTTGAATTTGAAACAGGATAGAGGCAGGAAGTACAACTCAGACTGGTACCGGGAGTCCATGTATAATTAAAATTAGTTCCTGCGTAACCATTCAGCGGAATTATTTGTCCTATAATAACAGTGGAATCCCACGCCAGATTTGTCGGCGGCCCCTGCACATAAACATTTTTTATAGCGGAATTTTTACAGCCATTTGCATCTGTCACTTGCAAAGAAAAAGATGTTGGCAGTACAGTTGCGGTGGCGCTGGTAGACGGCGTGTTAGGCGAAGTGACCATCGACGCCGGAGTCCAGGTATAGCCAGTTACATTTGGTGAAGTGCTGCTATTTAAATTAAAGGGCGCGCCTTTACAAACCGAATCCGGACCTAAAATAGAGACGAGCGGTAAGGCGTTAATGGTCATGTTTTTTGTTGTTAAACCCATGCAGTTGTTGACTGGATCAACAACCGTTAGTGTTACCTGGTAAGCACCCGGCAGGGGATAGGTATAAGAAGGATTTTGAGCTGTTGATGTTCCGCCATCACCAAAGCCCCAGTTAAAATTGTAACCCGCAGATCCCGGTGTGATATTTGTAAACAGGTCGGGAATATTAATGCAATGCACACTATCAATGGGTATGGATTCGAGGTTGCGTTTAAAATCGGTATTTATTTTTATGATTTGTATTTGCTGCGTAGCCGAATACTTGCACGCATAATTGGATGAATAATAAATCAGGGAAACCGTCGTGGTTCCGTTCGGCAGCGGATAATAGGAATACACGTGCGGTAAAACTCCCGGAGGAGGCGGATTTGCTGTTATAGTGCTGGAGGTTGTTCCGTCACCAAAGTCCCACTGCCAGGCTAACACAGTGCTTGAGTCTTTTACATTAAAGTTAATGGCGTTCCCTAAACATACCGTTAGCTTGTTCAGGTTTAAATTAGCTTTGGCTCCATACAGACTTAATGTTTTTGTGATCGTTGCCGCACATCCGTTCGGCATAGTGGTAACCGTTAGGCTTATGGATACCTGGCCCACATTCGTGTATGTATTTACAACCGTGGCTGAATTAATGATCGGACTTCCGTTACCGAGGTTCCAGGTATAATTAAGGCTGTTTGTGCTGATGGATGTTGAAGTAAAAGTAACCGGTGAACCCGTGCATATGTTATTGGTACTGGTTGCTCCAGCACTGCTAAACCCAAAATTAGCAACAGGATAAGCCTGTACGCTCACCGTGGAAGAACTGCTGCTGAGGCAAGCTCCGCTTTGTACTGAAAGAGAAGCAGTATAAATTCCCCCTGAAGTGTAAGTATAGGAAGCGGTATTGGTACTTGTTGTTAAAGGCGAAGACCCTGCACCAAAATTAAACGTGTACGATGTGTATCCTGTAGGCGCGTTAAAAGAAACGGGAGTTCCAACGCATGGCAATAATGGATTGATGTTCAAAGACGCGCTGGGATTATTCACCTGAATGGTATGTGTTACAATATCCGTACAACCCTGATTGTTGGTGGCACTAAGGCTTACAGTATAAGTTTGACTTGGAATATTAGCAGAAGTATAGGCATGCGTAAGTGGACTTACGGAGGAAGTAGAAGTGCTGCCGTCTCCGAAATTCCACGCATAGCCTGTGATGAAATCCGGCGGAGGTTGTGTTGTTGTATTGATTAAATTAACTGTTCCTGTAGAAAGGCAAATAGGATTTGAACTGAAGCTGAAAGAAGGTGTGGCCGAACTTATTCTGAATGTTTTTGTGGTGGTGTCTGCGCAACTGTTTTCGTCCTTCACCATCAGTGTTACCGTATGCGTTCCCGGAGTAGAAAAGCCGATGCTGTAAATTGCCGAGGTTGTGTCTATTGGCGGATAGGTATCAATATACCACACGTAACCACGTTCACAACCAATGCTTACATCCTGCGAGGATGATCCGTTAAATGTTTGCGCAACACTTGCACAGGCCACGGCCGGCATGGTAAAGCTGGCAACGGCATCCCTCACCTTTACAAGCATGGTGTAAGTATACGGTCCGCATAAATTGGCTGTATTACTTGCGGTTAAAACAGCTGTATAGTTTCCTGTAGCAGAATAGGTGTGCGCCACAGAATGCGCGATAACGCTTCCTGGCACTCCTGCTATTGCCACCGAACTATTATCTCCGAAATTCAGCGTTGCATTCTGAACATCATCCAGGTTCGAATAAAAATTTACCGTCTTCCTCGCCGTACAATTGGTTTCAAATCTGCTTTGTGCAATGGGTCCCTTGATTGTCACCGATGCCGTGGATGTGTTTGTTCCCTTACAACTATACAGATATCCGCTTACTGAAAATGTATGCACACCGGTATGGGTAAAATTCCATTGAGGATTAGGATCACTCACGCATCCGGAAAAAAATCCGTTGTCAGCATCCACATGCCAATGCTGAACTGCGGGTGTAGAGGCGGGAATCGTACTGAGTGTTGTTTGTATCGGCGTATTCCAGCAGGCAACACTCGGCGAAAAAACAATACTAACGTTTGGCGGATTGGCGACATGAACCGTGTCTATAAATGAGGTATCAATACAACCTGTCGCTGTTTTAATAATTAGATAAGGAAAATAAGTTCCGGCGGCCGTATAGGTAAATGCCGGGTTTACCATAGGAGGCGGAATTGTACCCGTGACCAGTTGCGCCGGCGTTGCGCCATTGTTCCAGGTATAACTGGTTATCGGATAAATTGTCGTGTTAGTAAAACTACTGTCCCTGAATTTAACGGTCAGTGGGGCGCAGCCTTCTTTTTTATCTTTATTAAACCAGGCCGTTGGCCTTCTTATAGAATCAAACACATGCACCGTTTGGGTGGAGATACACCCGAAAGCAGATTTGGCAATGAGCGTTACGTTAGACGAAAAGGTCGTATAAATTGTATAGGGATTCAAACTTCCCTGCACAAGCGTAAATGTTGGATTGGTTGCATTACTAAGGGAAGTGGAACCGCCATTGTAGTTGGAGGCTGTCCATGTAAAAGACACCGCATTGGACGATGATAAATTGGTATAGTTTGCAATCATTGTCGGACTGCAGGTATAAGAAGGCGGAGTGAATGAGAAATTAGCCACCACTTGCTGCACCAAAATTGTTTTTGTAGCTGTGGCCTGACACGTTCCGGAGTATGCTGTAATATTAATCGTATAAACACCCGGGTTAGGATAAATGTGAATGGATTGCGAGGCTGCTGAAGTTGGAATGTTGTAGGTTGATCCGTCACCCATGTTCCAGAAAGTAAAGGGAACGTTCGACTGATCTGTTACATATAAAGGCAAACCATAACATACAGTTCCCGGCACCGTTGCTAATACCGATGGCTGGCTCACAGTAACAGGAACAGTAGTACTCGCTTTGCAATTGTTATTATCCGTTACTGTTAATGTTACATTGTAATTGCCGAGAGGATAGGTTGTTGCGCCGGGATTTTGCAGCGTTGACGTTTGCGAGTTTCCAAAATTCCAGTTATAGGTAAGACCTCCTCCGGTGGGAGAATTGGAAACGCAGCCCGATCCGTTGAACGTAGGCGTAAAAGGAGCTACACACGAATTAAGCGGAGAGGGTATTGAACCGATCACAACTGTTGGCGGAGCTGAAACATTTATTGTACCTAAGGTTAATGTATTATCGCAACCGTTGGCATCCGTTACTTTTAAAGTAACACTGAAACTGCCGGCAATGGAATATCCGTAAAGCGGATTCGCGGCGCTGTTGTTTGAACCTCCGTCACCGAAGGTCCAGTTCCACCCGGTAATCGGGGTTCCACCACCGCCGGTACTTTGATCGGTGAAGCTTACCGTTTTAACAGCACAACCACTCAGGGGCTGTGCGAAGGTAAAATTTACGTTGGGTTTCGGAAAAACTTTTACAAGTGCGGTGTAAGTTACAGGTGACCCTCCAACTGTAGCATTATACGTCACAATAAAATTTCCGGAACTTGTATAATTATGAGTGGGCGTTGCCTGATTGGAAGTTATACCATCACCAAAATTCCAGATGATTCCGGTAGCCCCGGCAGGACCAGAGTAATTTACTCCGGAAAGCGGAACGCATCCTAGTGTAGGAGATACAACGATCTGGGACCGTGACTCAAATGCATTCAAACACAACAGAAGAAGAAAAATCTGAAGGGTTTGTTTGAACATAATGAATTATAGTTTAATTTTGATTATACCAAATATAACAAATAACAAGCCAAAAAATGCCAATTTGAAAAAAACCCTCATCATACTTTATTTGATTGTTGGACTTACCGGCTATTCGCAAAATCCTACATATCCAAATCTGGCCTCTACTCTTAAGCACGATACCTGTCTCAATAAAAAATTCTCAATCGTGTTTTATCTGATACAGGACAGTACTTATAATCTGAGTGTGCCGAATGCTAACGTTCTCAATAACATCATCACCAATACCATTACTCCCTTTGTAAATTTATTAAACGCTACGTTTAAACGGATCTGCGTTTCGTTCGCAAATTGCTCAACGGTAGTAATACCTAATTATCCATTTAACAAGTGGAATCAAAACATTGTAGACCCTGTAGTAACGGCCAACTGGTATACTGATAAAACCATAAACTTTTATTTGCCCTCTCAGGCTACGAGCACTGTGCCCAATGAAACAGATGGATACACCTATCCAGTACCTTCTACCTCCACCACACCTGCAAAGGATGTGATTGTAGTAGCACTGGGCTCTTTGCTCACGGTGAATAACGCTAATTTTACAGGCAGTGGCGGTTTACACGTGGTGGGACATTTTTTCGGCTTGCCTAACACCTTTGATGAAATAGGCCCCACCCCTACACCACCGCCGCCGCCGGGAGTTTTGAACGGAGAGTTTGTAGACCGCACCAACTGCAGCACCAATGGTGACGGCTTTTGCGATACAGAGGCAGATCCTTATCCTCAGCAGTTCAACAGCACCTCGCCCCCGGTTTTTACCTGCTGGTTTAATAAAATTCCGGGGCAAACAGATGGTAAAAGCAAGTATTATGTTCCTCCGGTAGATAACATCATGTCCAACTACGGCTGCCGCTGCAAATTCACGCAGGAACAATATAATCGCATGGCCTATGTGATCCTGAAACGCCGTCTTTATTTACATTAGTTCTCTCTCCCAAAAGTGATTTTAAGGGTATTAAGCGTTATATAACGGCTTCTTAATTCGTTTTAGACAACTTTTGCGAAAAATTTGCTATATTTACTTGGATTTTATGAAAAAAAAGAGGTTCCAAATCCTTCTGTTTGTATTTATATTTTTTTCTTTAAAATATAATGCTGCAACGTGCATTGCTTTAGGAAATGGCGATTGGGCTACTCCCGCACTTTGGTCGTGCGGCCATATTCCTACCTGTGGCGATTCGGTTGTTATACCGGCAGGAAAAACCGTTACTATATCAAGTCAGCAAAATAATTCGGGTTGCGGGGCACCCATGCAAATTACTGTTTATGGAACTATAAAATTTAACAGCGGAAGTAAGCTGCAAATGGCGTGTGGTTCGGCTATCTATATTATGTCCGGAGGTTCCATCCAACCCGGAACGGGAGGAGGAAATGCCAACTATATACAAATTTGCGGCACTACTTATTGGAATGCCGGCATGGGAACCCTTTCAGGTCCCCAATGCGTACCGAGTACCTTGCCCAATTGTAGCGCCGCCTTGCCGGTTGAACTTATTTCTTTTACCGCATCGGAATGTTATACGAATAAAATCTGCCTTACATGGATTACAGCTACGGAAAAAAACAATTCTTATTTTGACATCGAACGGTCCTCGAACGCAATTGATTTTGAAACGCTTTTTTATGTGAACTCTCAAGCCATTAATGGCAATAGTTCGGTAAAAATAAACTATGAGGCCGCTGATGAAAAACCGGTGGAAGGGTTAAGCTATTATCGGTTAAAACAGGTAGACAAAGATCAGTCCTTTATATACAGCTCTATCATTTCGGTTAATACAGTGCCCGAAAAAAACTTTCGCTTTGTTATTTATCCTAATCCAAA
Source organism: Bacteroidota bacterium (assembly GCA_013816895.1). Classification (GTDB taxonomy): domain Bacteria; phylum Bacteroidota; class Bacteroidia; order B-17B0; family Aurantibacillaceae; genus Aurantibacillus. The sequence continues at coordinate 4,039 of JACDDR010000047.1, read as the reverse complement.
TTCAGGAGAGTTCTCTGCAAACATTTCAGGCCTTGAAAATAATCACGAAATAAAAATTATTTTACGCGACATGAAAGGTGCTGTATTGTTTATGTCATCATTCTATACGAAGGAAGCATCTTCTACCATTCCAATCATCCCCCAAAGTAAATTAATATCAGGAACTTATGTCTGTTCCTTATACCTTGAAGAGATTGAATACAAGGTAAAAGTTTTGGTAAATACCCGCGAATAATTTTAAAACGCCGGTCAAATTTTAAAATTCCCGATCAATTTTTCGGGTATTTAATTTATCCGTAAAAAACCTTCACATTGCTTTATTATTTTGCTAAATTTACCTTGTAATTTAATAAAATGGACAAATTTTCTTATTTAGGAAACAGCGATGTGAACGCGATCGAGGGGCTTTTTGAGCAATATCAAAAAGATCCAAACGCAGTGGATAAAACCTGGCAGGATTTTTTTAAAGGTTTTGAATTTGCCAAAACAGATTATTCTTCCTCCGGAGGAGCTATTCCTGAAAACGTAAGCAAAGAGTTTAAAGTCATCAGCCTCATCATGGGTTATCGCCAGCGCGGACATTTGTTCACAAAAACAAATCCGGTTCGCCAGCGCCGTACATATTCCCCTTCATTAGACCTTGAAAATTTTGGCCTTACAGAAAAAGATCTTGATGTTACATTTCATGCCGGAAATGAAATCGGCATTGGTCCTGCCAAATTAAAAGCTATTATAGAACACCTGGAAGAAACTTATTGCCAGAGCATTGGCGTGGAGTATTTATACATGCGCGAACCTAAAGTTGTAAAGTGGCTGCAGGAGCGGATGGAAAAGAACCGCAATACGCCCTCATTTACCAAGGAAGAGAAAAAAACTATTCTTAAAAAACTTACCCAGGCGGTTGTCTTTGAAAGTTATCTTCATACAAAATTTGTTGGCCAGAAACGTTTTTCTCTGGAAGGCGGCGAAGCTGTTATTCCTGCTATTAATGCGCTCATGGAGCATGGTGCCAATTTAGGAATACAGGATTATGTGCTGGGAATGGCGCATCGTGGCCGCCTGAATGTACTTACCAACATCATGAACAAAACCTATAAGGATGTGTTCACGGAATTTGAAGGCCGGCCAAGCGAAGACTCCTTGTTTGACGGTGACGTTAAATATCACATGGGTTATTCATCCGATCAGTTAAGTGATGGAGGAAAAAAAGTTCATATCAGTTTAACGCCAAATCCTTCACATCTTGAAACTTCCGCAGCAGTGGTGCAGGGAATTGTTCGCTCAAAAATAGACAACCTTCACGCGGGCGATAATTCAAAAGCCTGTTCGATTGTTTTACACGGCGACGCTGCAATTGCGGGCCAGGGTTTGGTGTATGAACTTGTACAGATGAGCCAGCTCGACGGTTATAAAACCGGCGGCACGGTGCATTACGTTATAAACAACCAGGTAGGTTTTACTACCAACTTTACCGACGGGCGCTCTTCTACGTATTGCACGGATGTTGCAAAAGTGGTGTTAAGCCCGGTATTCCACGTGAATGGCGACGATGTTGAAGCGCTGTGTTTTATTTCGAGACTGGCCATGGAGTTTCGCCAGACCTTCCACAGGGATGTGTTTGTGGATGTATTGTGTTACAGGAAATACGGTCATAACGAAGGTGACGAACCACGGTTTACACAACCTCTGTTATACAAGGCCATTGCGGCCCACGCCAACCCAAAGGACATTTACGTTAAGAAACTTGAAAAAGAACAACCGGATCTTGCCGCCGAAGCGAAAGAAATAGAAAACACATTTAAAGCAGAACTCGACAGCAATCTCGACGAAGCTAAAAAAACAGATAAAGCCAAGATCACTTCTTTTTTGGAAGGAACCTGGAAGGGCGTTAAAATGGCTTCGGATAAAGATTTTGAAGATTCGCCGAAAACAGCCATTGACGAAAAATTATTTTTAGAACTGGCTAAACAAACTACTGAACTTCCAAAGGATAAAAAGTTTTTCAATAAAATACAAAAGGTGTTCGATGATCGCAAGGCCATGATCACCAACGACAATTATGACTGGGCAATGGGCGAATTGCTGGCTTATGCGTCTTTAATGAAAGAGGGCTTTCCGGTACGCTTCAGCGGTCAGGATGTTGAGCGTGGCACATTCTCGCACCGTCATGCTATTGTTAAGCTGGAAGACAGCGAAGAAGAGTATACACCGCTAAACAGCATCGACTCAAAAGCAAAACTCACCATTTACAACTCTTTGTTAAGTGAATACGGTGTGCTTGGTTTTGAATACGGTTATGCTTTTGCAGCGCCAAACACGCTTACCATCTGGGAAGCACAGTTCGGCGACTTTTTTAACGGCGCCCAAATTATTATTGATCAATACCTCACATCCGCCGAATACAAATGGCGCCGTATGAACGGATTAGTTCTTTTACTTCCTCACGGATACGAAGGGCAGGGGCCTGAACACTCAAGCGCCCGCATGGAACGCTTCCTGCAGGCCTGCGCGGAAAACAACATGCAGATTGTTAACGCAACAACACCTGCTCAACAATTTCACGTGATCCGGAGGCAATTGAAAAGAGACTTCCGCAAACCGTTAGTGTGTTTTACTCCAAAAAAATTATTACGCTATCCGAGTTGTGTAAGTAAACTAGCAGATTTTACTAAAAATAATTTCCAGGAAGTTCTGGATGATACGATCGATGCTAAAAATGTTACTCGCATCGCGTTCTGTTCCGGCAAAGTATATTACGACCTCATTGAACGCAGGGAAAAGGAAGGGGTTAACGACATAGCCTTTGTCCGGCTTGAACAACTTTATCCATTCCCGAAAAAACAGGTGGACGCCATTCTAAAAAAATACAGTAAGGCTAAAGATTTCCTGTTTGTGCAGGAAGAGCCCGAGAACATGGGCCCATGGAGATTTGTAGATGCCAATCTTCGTTCATTAAATCTTAAATACATCGGAAGAGACGCTGCTGCCAGTCCTGCTACAGGATTTGCAAAACGTCACGCCGCCGAAAATGAAGAAATAATGACAAGCATTTTTAATAAAGTTCTTGTGAAATAAAAAATCGTCCCTCTTAAATCTAAAATCTTATAAAAGTTTATGGCAATAGTAGAATTAAAAGTACCAAGTCCCGGAGAATCAATTACAGAAGTAGTGATAGCGCGCTGGGTTAAAAACACAGGCGATGTTGTTGAAAAAGACGAAGTGCTCGCGGAAATTGATTCTGATAAAGCAACACTTACACTCAACGCAGAAGAAAGCGGGAAAATAGAAGTGCTTGCCGCTGAAGGTGATACTGTAAAAGTAGGACAAGTAGTTGTGAAAATTGACACTTCGTTTAAGCCGGAAGCTAAAAAAGAAACTCCGAAAGCGGAGGTAAAAACTGAATCTAAAAAAGAAGAACCCAAGAAAGAAACTGTCACTTCTAGCGTTGACAAAGGCAGTACCTACGCAGCCGGAACACCAAGTGTTGCTGCTGCCAAAATTCTTGCTGAAAACAACATATCCTCCAAACAATTAAATGGCACCGGTAAATCAGGGCGCATTACCAAGCAGGATGTTCTTGCGGCGCTTGCTAACGGTTTGCCTTCTGCCGAAAAAGTGCTGAGCAATAGCTGGCAGGGGGGTCGCGATAAGGAAAAAGTCAAAATGACCTCACTTCGTAAAGTAGTTGCCAAACGTTTGGTAGCTGTTAAAAACGAAACGGCAATGTTAACTACCTTTAACGAGATTGACATGAGCGCTATCTATGAGATTCGCGCCAAATACAAGGATAAATTCAAAGAGGTTCACGGAAGCAATGTTGGCTTTATGAGTTTCTTTACAAAAGCAGTCTGCGAAGCTTTATATCATTTCCCTGCAGTAAACGGAATGATTGATGGCGAAGAAATTGTTTACAATAAGTATTGTGATATTGGTATCGCGGTAAGCGCTCCCAAAGGATTAATGGTTCCTGTTTTGCGTAACGCTGAACTGATGAGCCTCGCTGAAATTGAAAAAGGAATTAAAGGACTCGCACTAAAAG
>JACDDR010000173.1 GCA_013816895.1 Bacteroidota bacterium | reverse complement strand
AATTTAATTTTTCTCCAAGCTGCAAGGCTTTGTTGGCAACCGGAATGGCGCTTATAAAGTCTGCAGTAATAATGAGTTCGCGGGTATAAGCGTTTAACTCATTTACTTTAGTGGTATCATCGGCTTTTAAATTAATAGCGTTAAGAAGCGAGTCGTTCACTTGTGACCATGAGCTGCCTGCCCATGCGAAGAAAAGGAAAATCGAATATATATATCTCCGCGCTGATAGCATGCTGAATGATTATTCTATTGTTCAGAAGTTTCCTTCAACCAAAGGTCCGGCAAAGACGATTCAGTAGCTTTGAAACAGCCTCCTTTATTAACGCTTAACGTATTGCGATTCGTAATATTTGGAATAGTTACCCGACGTGACATTGTTCAACCACTCGTCGTTGGCAAGATACCAATCCACTGTTTTTTCAAGACCTTCTTCAAAAGTTACCGAAGGCACCCAACCCAGATCGTTCTTCAATTTTGTAGCATCAATGGCATAACGTAAATCATGACCCGCACGGTCTTTCACAAAAGTGATCAGCTTTTCATTAGCACCTTCTTCACGGTTCAGTTTTTTGTCCATTAATCTGCACAATAAACGAATTACGTCAATGTTTGTCCACTCGTTATGCCCGCCAATATTGTAAGTGCCGCCAGTTTTAGCCTTATGGAAAATAACATCAATGGCGCGTGCGTGATCAAGCACATATAACCAATCGCGTACATTTTCACCTTTTCCATAAATGGGTAAAGGCCTGTTGTTCTTAATATTGTTGATGCAAAGCGGAATCAGTTTTTCAGGGAAATGATTTGGACCATAATTATTGCTGCAATTAGAGATAACGCAGGGCAAACCGTAAGTGTCGTAATAAGCGCGTACAAAATGGTCGCTGCTTGCTTTTGAAGCGGAATAGGGACTGTGCGGATCGTAAGAGGTCTCTTCGGTAAACATTCCCGTTTCACCCAATGCTCCATAAACCTCATCTGTACTTACGTGATAAAATTTTTGAAAAGCGTTGTTGTCCTTTTTATATAAGGCTTTAGCTGCGTTTAAAAGATTAACCGTTCCGATCACGTTGGTCATAACAAAGTCAAGCGGATTGGTGATACTTCTGTCGACATGACTTTCAGCGGCAAGATGAATTACAGCGTTGTATTGTTCTTTTTCAAAAAGTGAATTAATAAAAGCACCATCTACAATATCTCCTTTTACAAATTTATAATTGTAGTTGTTTTCAATATCGGTAAGGTTGGCCAGATTTCCGGCGTAGGTTAAGGCATCCAGATTATGAATGGTATAATCGGGATATTTGGTAACAAACAGGCGTACAACGTGGGAGCCAATAAATCCGGCACCGCCGGTAATGAGAATTTTCATGTTCCTTAAATTTATGTAAATTTAGAATAAATTTAACTGCGTGAAAAATATAATCTACTTTATTATACTTTTAGTTTTCTCTGCGAAAACTAGCGCTCAATCTGCTTTTAACAGGTCTTACCACGACCAAAATGAAGCCTCAAATTCATTATTGGTAGAAATTTTTGGCGACCTTTATTTTACAACAAATCTTAACGAGGCCTATAAAGTGGGTAAGTGCTATATCTACAAACATAATAACGGTGGTGTTTTAAAATTCAGGAGTAATATTTTAGGGTATAGAATTCCTGAGATTGCCTATAAAACAATCGATAATAATTTACTAATTACGGGCAGGAACAGTATTTGTGACGTTTTGGGGCCCACACAGGTGAATTTTATTGCGAAAATAGACTCTACAGCAGGCTTCGTATTTTTTTCAACGTATACTGTATCACCTTGGGATAGCTACAAAGCGTCTCTACAATATTCTGATTCGTCCTATTTTTCTTTTACAGACAGCGTTCTATTCAAGCATAGTAAAACAGGACAGTTTATATCAAAAACCAACTTAGGACTCAAAAATATCAGCGCCTGTATCTTGTTACCGAACAATAACATACTCTTAAGCGCAAAACAGGCAATTGTGAATTCACTCATTGAAATTTCACCAACCGGTGCAACAGTGAATATGACAACTTTCCCTGCTTTATTAAAGAAGATGACTTTTTATAATGGGCAAAAAATAATTGGACTGGGAACTAACGGAATTCTCTATAAAACTTCGACCTCTTACAATTATACCGGAAACAGTTCATCCGCTTTAAGTGTTAAAGATTATGCCAGTAAAAATGATTCTTTATTTATCATTGCAAGTTCTCCGGAAAGGTATATGATCTCAGATACTGCTTTCAATACCTCATATACCAGTACGACTACCACTCAGCAAATAACTCAAAGATCAATTTGTTTAAACGGAAACAAAGTCGCTATTCTCTCTGATAGTAAAGCAACTACTGGTTTTGTCGGGTGGGGCCAGCACACTTTCGTGTCTTTGAATGAAATCAATAAATTTTCAAGCAACAACTTCTCATCTGATGTTGCCGTTATATCCGTTACTGCAGATTCATCTTATTCGCAATGTCCCTTTCCAAATTATTGTTCTTCGTATTTACGGGCAAAAATAAAAGTGAGAAATAAAGGAAATACACAGATCAACAGCTTTAAACTTAATTGCTACATGTATCCACAGATAGACTGCGGAAGCAATTTTTATCAGGAACAGTTTTCAGGATTAGCCCTAATGCCGGGAGATTCAATAACAGTAACCACTAATACCTTCGTTCAAAAAACTATTTCCTCACCATCAAATCCAAATGTTACGTATTGTTTTTATTCTTCAGTGCCAAACGGAGAAACCGACAAGAATTTTTCAGACAATGAAATCTGCGCTCCCTTTAATTTTCCAACAGGAGTGAATGAAATTCCGATTTTAAATAGCCAACCAATATTATCGCCTAATCCATTCGATAACGTTCTTAAAATAACTTCTAATGATGAGATTAAAACGATCGAAATATTTAATTCGACCGGACAATTCCTGAAAAAATATTTAATAAATGATAAAACTGCAGTTTTAACGGAACTCAGAATGCCCCAGGGGATTTATATTCTTAGGATAAGCACGAATGAAAAAGAGATCATAAAAAAAGTGGTTAAAAATTAACCACTTCTTTAACGATTTATAAATTAATCTTACAGACTCCAGTAATTTAAGTTTTTCACTTTACCCCTGTACAATCCTTTCACATCTACAAGAACGCCTTTTTTAGAAAGCAGTTTATTAAAGTCTTTTTCATCCAGAGTTTTATATTCCTTGTGATTCACGGCTACTATTACGCCATCGTAACCTTTGCCCAATTTGTTTAATCCAAAACCATACTCGTGTTTCAGCTCGTCACTGTCCGCATGCGGATCAACGATCTCCACCTTTACACCAAACGATTTTAATTCCTTTACAATGTCGGCCACCTTGCTGTTGCGGATATCGCTCACGTCTTCCTTAAACGTTGCCCCCATTACCAGTACTTTTGATTTGGAAATATTTTTACCCGCAGCAATAATTTTTTTAACGCAGGTTTTTGCTACGTAAAACCCCATGCTGTCGTTTACATAACGACCACTATTGATAACACGTGCATGATACCCCATTTCCTCTGCTTTGTAAGTGAGGTAATAAGGATCTACGCCAATACAATGTCCGCCAACAAGACCCGGAAAAAACTTCAAGAAATTCCATTTTGTTCCGGCAGCTTCGAGCACATCGTACGTGTTGATACCAATCCTGGAGAAGATAATTGACAATTCATTCATGAGCGCGATATTCACATCACGCTGTGTGTTTTCAATTATCTTGGCAGCTTCCGCTACTTTAATACTAGGCGCGCGGTGGGTTCCCGGCTCAACAATAATTTCGTATGTTTTTGCTATTACTTCAAGACTTTCCTTATCGCATCCTGAAACAATTTTTAAAATTTTTGTAATGGTATGCTCTTTATCGCCCGGATTGATGCGCTCAGGCGAATAACCAACTTTAAAATCCTTTACAAATTTCAATCCGCTCATTTGCTCAAGTACCGGAATGCAATCCTCTTCGGTACAGCCGGGATAAACAGTTGATTCGTAAACCACATAATCTCCTTTTTTAAGGACTTTACCAACGGTAGTACTTGCTCCGATAAGGGGCTTCAGATCCGGCAGGTTATGCTCATCAATTGGCGTTGGAACTGCAATAATAAAAAAGTTCGCTTTTTTAAGATCTTCGAGCTTATGCGTAAAGGTAATATCCGCTTTTTTAAAATCGCTAGCAGTTAGCTCCTGGCTGGGGTCGATTCCCTTTTTCATCATATTAACGCGCTTTTCGTTAATATCAAAACCGATTACTTTTACCTTTTTGGCAAAAGCGAGAGCAATTGGTAGTCCAACATATCCAAGGCCTATCACTGCAATTGTGGCATCCTTCTTAACTATTTTATCGTATAGGTTCATCCTGTATATATATTATTTTGATTTTTGATTTTTTATCACGTTTGAAGGCCTCAATGCATAAATGCGTTCAATAATGTCCACCACTTTCATTCCTTCCAGGGCATTCGTAGTAATTTTATTTTTTCCGGTAAGCGTATCAACAACGTTTTCGATCACATTGTGATGATTGTTTGCTGAACCCTTGTAAGCCCCGTAATCATTGGCAGGACTCGTTTCCGCCAGAACAGGCATGGTGTAATCTTTAATGTTGCAAACTTCAATCTGGTCCATATACTGCCCGCCCACTTTCACACTTCCCTTGCTGCCAATAATAGTGAGAGAAGATTCCAGATTTTTATCCCACACAGCGGTAGAATAATTCACGCAACCCATTCCGCCATTTACAAAATCGAAACTTACAAAACCGCTGTCTTCAAATGTTGTCAATTGCTGATGATTAAAATCGGCGAACTTCGCCTGAATGTTGGTAATATCGCCGAACACCCAATACATGATATCGATCCAGTGACTGAACTGCGTGAACAAGGTTCCTCCATCCAAATC
>JACDDR010000172.1 GCA_013816895.1 Bacteroidota bacterium | reverse complement strand
CCTGAGCACCTTGCACACCTGGCCGGACATTATTTTATTTATAGCGGCAATTTAACCAAGGAGGAATTTAAAAAAACCTTTAACCGTAAACTCCTATGCTGGGATGCCCGTTTAACTTCACAGGGAAGCGAAACAAGTCTCGATCTTAAAACGCAAAAATCTCATCTGGAGTTAACCGGTAAATTAGCATACCGAAAAGACAACGGCACTTATTGCATCAGCAAAAAAGGAGGCAAAATTTTAAATAGAAAATTCACGAATGCACTTGCACGCGAAGCAAAACTCTTTAATAAAACGAGTCGCTTTAAATCGTACGACTTCAATAACCTGAACAGTTATACTGAAAGCCGGGAGAAAACAGCTTGGCAATATTGTCGGCAGTTTCAGGACGTGAAAGAAAAAGCTATGGATTTCAGGGCTTGGATAAAATACGTGAGCGTTGTTTCGCCCTATTCTTTTGGAGATACATATATGATGGAAAATGAAGTAGGCGTTGCTTTAATTGAAAGTGGACTCGGAATTAAAAACATAGACTGCTACCTGCATAATGGTGAAATGGAAGATCTTCTTGTGAAATATGAAAAAGCACCGGAGCAGTCAATTTTGGATCACAACCTGATGCTTTACAAAAGTATCAATACCAGCTTTCCATTAAATCAAAGCGGGAACACGCTGCAGGGCCATTATTACAAGAAAGGTCCTAATTACGTCATTCGTTTTTCTGATGACGGCTTTATGCAGGTAACAAAGCCTCAGGAACTGAAAGAAATGAAGGAAGGCAGAAATGTAACGCTTACCTACAATCAAAGCTATAATGTGAAGAACATGAACAGCAATGATATTACCAGGCTGATCTTTAATTAATATTTATTCACCTTTGAATTCCGGCTTGCGTTTTTCCAGAAAGGCGTTAACACCTTCTTTGTAATCGTAACTTAATGCAGATTGCACCTGAACATCGCACTCCGCATTAAGTTGCTGTTGTAAAGTATTTGTATAAGATTGGTTTAACAACCGTTTGGTTAACCCGATGGCGCGGGTAGGCATTGATGCTACATGCTGGGCGTTCACCATCGCCTGGCTAAGCAGGTTATTATCATCAAAAATTTTATACACCATGCCGTATTGCATAGCCTCTTCAGCCGTTACTTTATCGCCGGTGATCATTAATGCGCTTGCCATGTTAAAGCCCACTAAACGTGGTAATGTAAAAGTTCCTCCACTGTCTGGTATTAAGCCAATTTTACTGAAAGCCTGAATGAAGCTGGCCGACTTTCCGGCAAAAACGATATCACAGGCCAGTGCGATGTTTGCGCCAGCGCCGGCAGCAACACCATTAACTGCGGCTATAACAGGTTTTTCAATATTTCTTATTTTTAAAATAATAGGATTGTAGTGTTCATTCACAATGCGTTTTATTCCCGGTCCGTTCGGATCAAGCGCTTCCGCCAGATCCTGGCCCGCGCAAAAAGCCTTGCCCTCTCCTGTAATTAAAATGGCTCTTACATTCTTATCCTTCTCGGCTTTTTCAAGTTCCGAAATAAGCTCAAGCGCCATTTCGCGGTTAAAGCTGTTAAATTTATCAGGCCTGTTAAGCGTGAGAACCAATACATTTCCTGTGAGCTGTGATAAGATAAAAGACATATTATTTTTGATTGACGATTGACGATTTTACAATACAGGTCTCACAAGTTAACGTTAATATATAATGTATCTGTGCAATCCGTGTAATCCGTGGCTTAAACATCTGAAGTAATTAAGATTTGATTTACAATTTGTGTATGCTAAAATTTATTCTTTTGAAGCCCCGCTTCTTGAGCAAAACTAAACACCAAACTGCGAGAGGTGATGATCAAGGTGCTTCACCTGAAGAATATCCCACTCCGCCGGCGTAAGACCCCCAAAAAAAGGATGCGGATCTTTCGTTAAACCATTCACGCCGTTCTGTTGAAATTCCATTATCAATTTCCTGAGTTTTTGTTTTTCTGTTTCAAACTCTTTTTGGTCTACTATTATAGCTTCTGAAAAAGTCGGAAGATTTTTCTTAAATGGCTCTCCGCTCAGCAATTGCTTTTTTGCGCGCTTGCCGAACAACAACTTTATGATTTTATTAATTTTCGGTTTTAAGGCTCCGGAAGCTATTTCGAGAGGTTTTTGGTTGTGCGTGAGCATTTGCGCCACGTTCATCTTGCCCCACAACGCAGGGGTTGAAGGTGTTAGTTTATTAATGCGATCAATAAATTCCTGCGCATCCTGTTTATTAAAAAGACTTTTCATGATTTAGTTGAGAGTTTAAAATTAATGAATAACAAATATGATTCAAAGTTACTGAAAATGATTTGTGGCGTAAACAGGCAAATCATTCAAAAAATTGCCTATGGTTTCTGCGCTCAAAAATCTTCCCTTGTAATGTTTAAAGTATGAAGAATAAGCTCCCGCGTTATTCCAGTTTTCTATTTTCAGTTTTTCTTCGCGGATCTTTTCCAGTGCAAGCAACTGATATCCTAGCCCCACCTCTAACACTTTCAATTCGACGTCCCGTTCCAGTTTTGTTTTTGCATTCTTCGAAAGCTGTTTAAAGTGCCAGAACAACATTTCAAAAAAACCACTGGTGCTTAAATTTTCGATGTGGCTGACTCCTGTCGCTATTAAGCCTACCTGCTCGTTTACACTAAGATTCTGAAGTGTTATGCTGTCAAGCGCTGAAACACCCGAACTGCTGAAATATATTTTATAATCACGGTTTTGTGGCGCCTGAAAAAGGCTGGCGAAGGAAGGTTTAATGCGCATTGTTTTTTTTGAAGGTTTTAAAACAACCTGTACGCTGTGAAACTCCATTTTATCGAAAAATTTAAGGACGTAATTAAAGTGCTGTGCGTATTGTTTTGAAGCATCATCCTTAAAAACGATTTTACTGCCGGAGTCCGCGAACAATTTAAGGGTTTGCCCGGTCACATTCCTGTAATAAATATCCTGCGACATAAGCGTATTGACTGCCACGGTGCAAGTCAATACAACGCTTAGAACCCATCTGATCATATTGTAAAGTTAGCCAAATTAATTCTAATTTTACCAATATCATGCTCTACATAATTGCCACTATATTCATCAGCGTTTTTTTACTTTTCCTTTTTAAACTTTTTACCCGGTATCAGGTAAACAGTTTCGCGGCAATTATTATTAATTACATCGTAGCCTTTACAACCGGCATGTTGTTTTTCGATGAGCCCATTGAAATAAATAAAATTGTTTCAAGCGCGTGGTTTCCAATAGCGGTTCCATTAGGCGGCGTATTTTTATTTATTTTTTATCTCATTTCGCAAACCACGCAACGCATCAGTATTGCCACTGCCTCGGTCGCCAATAAAATGAGCGTGGTTATTCCCGTACTTTTTTCTATTTTTTACCTTCACGAAGAATTGCCACTGTTAAAACTTTGCGGCGTTTGCCTCGCGCTGCTTGCAGTATATCTGGCCTCTGCTTCATCTTCTAATGAACCTTATTTAAAGAAGCTTGCCTGGCTTCCGATCCTGGTTTTTTTTGGAAGTGGTTTTATTGACGTGACCCTTAACTATACCAACGCTTTTAAAATCAAATCGTCCAACGACAGCGCGGCATTTACCACGGTTACTTTTTTATCAGCCTTTTGTTTTGGAATAATTGTTGTACTCTACCAGCTAGTCACACAGAAAGCAAGCGTCAAAACATTTTTCAACGTCAAAAACATAATTGCCGGCATAGCCCTTGGAGTACCCAATTATTTCAGCATCTATTTTATATTTAAATCGCTTGACACACATATTTTAAACAGCGCTCAGTTATTCCCTGTCTTAAATCTTTGCAACGTTGCCCTGGCCGCTATTACCGGCTGGCTGATTTTTAAGGAAAAACTATCTGTTAAAAATATCGCAGGAATTATTCTCGCTTTAATTGCCATCATTCTGATAGCCATCTAATGCTTTTTTCGGATTCATACTTTACAATTAAAAAGGCTGCTCAGGGAGTTTATAAAGACCGTGGTTCCAAATTCCTGGCATTTGCCTTCCCGGTTCATTCTGAAAAAGAAATCAAAGAACATCTTCTTGCATTACGGAAAGAACACCCCGGAGCGAATCATCATTGTTATGCCTGGCGCCTCGGGGCGGATGGATTAGCCACAAGGGCCAATGACGACGGAGAACCATCCAACAGTGCCGGTAAACCTGTCTTAGGGCAATTACTTGCCAAGAGCGTAACCAACTGCCTGATTGTAGTGCTAAGGTATTTTGGGGGAAGTCTGCTTGGTGTAAGCGGACTCATAAACGCATATAAAACAGCTGCCGCAGAAGCTTTGTCCAATTCAGGAATTGAAGAAAGATTTATCTTGTTTGAATATAAAATAGAGTTTAGCTTTGAAGATATAAACCCTGTAATGAAAATTATAAAGGATACGGATTCGAAAATATTATCGCAAAATTACACGGAAACAAACGAAGTAATTTTCCGGATCAAAAAAGAAAATTCAAACCAGCTGGAAGAAAGCATAAAAAATTTATATAAAACAAAATTGCATTACATTAAAACGATATAATATGGCCTCAAAAATAAGCAAATTTGAAACCCTGAAAATGATGTGTCACATTCCTGCACCCAGCGGCAATGAAGTGGCCATGAAACAATTTATTCTCTATTATATAAGTGAGAATTCAAAACAATGGAAAGTAAAGCCCAAAGTGCTTACCGGGCCCGAGTTTCAGGATAACATCATTTTAATTTTCGGGAAACCTCGAACCGCAATTTTTGCGCATATTGACAGTATCGGCTTTACCGTGCGTTACGGAAAACAGCTTGTTAAGATCGGTGGGCCCATGACTAAAACCGGTTATAAATTAATTGGAAGCGATTCGAAAGGCGTGCAGGAAGCGGAATTAAAAGTGGTTGAAAATAAAAAAACCGGAACTAAAG
>JACDDR010000046.1 GCA_013816895.1 Bacteroidota bacterium | reverse complement strand
GTGCCCGCCTTTGGTTTCGGACCATTAAGCGACCATTCACAAGTAATTCAGGTAGAGGGCCTGGAATGTAAGCCCTGCGGACTTCATGGTTATAAAGCCTGTCCGCTTGGGCATTTTAAGTGTAGCCGATTAATTGAGCTTAATACAGTAAAGGTGTTTTGAGATAGAGATACTTGTGGCGATTATGTAAAGATATCTAAGCCACAGAGTTTTGTTATAGTTCCGCCTGATTGTAAATCTTGCGGAGCGGGAGAACTGCAGTATTTATTTATTATCCAGGTAGCACTGTCGTTTGGAAAAGGATTATAGGTTTGAGCACCGATTATCGTATATATAAAAAAAAGGCAGAGTAGATATGTTTTTCTCATGGGATTTCTATTTTAAAATGATCAGTTTTTGTTCAGCAACAACGTGGTTGTTTTCGGTAATGCTAATGATATAAACTCCATCGCAATACGCGTTTGTATTTAAAACAAAATTCGATAATGAAGGAACTGTTTCAGATAGTAATAATTGGCCAAGGGTGTTTCGCAAATTAATTTTGAAAGTTCTAAAGCCATTTAAATTATTAAAATTTAGTATGCAGAAGCTTGATGCAGGATTTGGATAACAATTAATTTCTTTGCGGGATAACTTGTTAGCTTCAACTCCGACATAATCATAACACCCTATAGAATTAAAGTCGCAATAAGTGGAATCAGTTTTATAAAACGTATAAGGCGACGGGAGCGTATAACCACCGAGCGCTTCGGTAGTGAAAATAATAGACCCGTCTATTGTTATATTCATTCCTTTAAGATATTCATTCACAAGATTATTGGTATAGTTATCAAAATACTTTTTCCATAAGAGGTTGCCATTTTTATCAAGTTTCATTATCCTAAAAATATTATTTATTCCAGTGCCGTATATCATTAGTGTTTCAATAGTGCCAGCTGTAATGAAAGTGCCATCATTTAATTCCTGTATGCGGAAAATATCATTTGCAACTAATAAACTATCATGTTGGGCACTGTTAAGAATATTTCCATTTAAATCGAACTTAACAACATAAGACTTGCCAGTTTGATACCCGTTAACAACATATTCCGGATGGGCGAAAGCGCCAGCAGCCATAAAATTTCCATCTTTCAATTTGATAATATCAATTAAAACGGTACCGAAAGCCCCATTGCTCCCTTTCTGGCTTAACATGTTCCCCAGACTATCGAGAATTATTAAACTGCTTAATAGTGTGGTGCCAACGTCTTGTCCTCCTACTATAACAATTTTCTTCGTTATACTATCTTGAATAATCTTTAATCCCTCTTGTGTTTCGTCCAGGTTTGTTTTATAAAATCGCTTATCCCATAACTTATTCCCATCCGCGTCTACTTTCATTAAATAAGTAGCAACTATTGGATGAGAGTTAAAGCCAGGAGTGTTCGTTTGAACAGCGCCAGTGATTAAAAAACCATTATCTGCACTGGGACAAACAGAAGTAAAAAAAAACTGATCATCATTCACATAGTAACGTTTTTGCCAAATTGTATCGCCGTTATAATTAAATTTAATAAACACTCCCGGCTGAAAATTATTCTTATCGTAGCCAAAAAGTGCTCCATACAAATACGAATTCTTCTTTACAAAAAAAGCGCTGGTAGATATATATTTAAGATAAGTAAAAGTGGAGTCTCCATAAGACTTTCTCCATGTAATGTTTGCGTTTTGATCTAGTCCTATCAAGGTTATTTTTGGAATAATCTTGTTTCCAACTGTATCAAATGTCTGCCCATAAACAATATAGTTGTTAGGAATTGTTTCAATTACATCTGAGGAATTACAATTTTGCGAATTTTGTAAAAAATACTTCTTCGCAATATTACCAGGTTGGCTAAAAGCTACAATCAGCAAATTCAGGAAAACGAATATTAGTTTGTACTTCATTCTTTTTATTCATTTAAGATATGAAATTATAGCCTTATTTCATAATAATAAGCTTTGTTTCTTTAATTTGATTCCCCCCACCGCAGAATTTGTAATTCGGCGGCTACTATTACGAAATATGTCTTGCCTCTTACTGTCTTGCTTCCTGTCATCCAGCCTTCTTTTGTAATTATAGAAAAAGTCTGCGTAATCAGCGCAACCTGTGGCTCAATTACCGAAATCCATCTTGCATCTTATTGTCTTGCTTCCTGCCTCTTACTGCAAAGAGTCAAAATTGTAAATCGTCAATAATAAATTTGTAAATAGATTACGAAAGCATCGAAAGCATTATCTTCTCCACTTCCTCACTGTCCCATTTCTCGTTAATACCTGGCAGATCCATCACCTTATCCATAATGGCCTGTTGCTTGGCTCCTTCTTTCATGGCGGTGCTGTAGCGGATCTGGGGACTATACGTTACCATGCTGTAAAGCGGGATCCATTTATCAGGATATTTTTGTGAAAAGCGCGCTTCAATCTTTTTTTGCAAAAGAAATTTAGGGTCCGCGGTCTTATCACGCATTTCTATAAAGTTAGCAACCGCAAGGTCTGCAATAGCGTCTGCATCGGGCTTTCGAAGCGACTGGTATTCCGGCATGATCTTGTCCCAGTTCTCTTTATGTTTTTCAATGAGTTCTTCCATCACTACGCAATCTTCAAAACCGCAATTCATTCCCTGTCCGTAAAAAGGAACAATGGCATGCGCGGCATCTCCTATCAGCGCGATCTTGTTATCAAAAGTCCATGGAAAACATTTTACCGTTACAAGCGACGACACCGGATTATTGGTAAAATCTTCAATCAACGTAGGCATTAAAGGCACTGCATCCGGAAACTCTTCTTCAAAAAACTTTTGTACTGCTTCTTTTGTCTGAAGATTTTTAAAAGATTTCTCACCTTGTCCGAACGGTTCATCCGGGCGGGCCTCAAAGGGTAAGAATAAAGTACAGGTAAAATTACCATCGGTGTTCGGAAGCGCGATCATCATAAAACTTCCTCGGGGCCAGATATGCAGCGCGTTTTTATCGAGCATAAATTCTCCGTTTTTGCCGGGAGGAATTATCAATTCTTTATATCCGCAGTCGATGTAATGCTGGTTATACTCAAAGCGGTCGTTATGCAACTGCATGTTTAAACGGGAAGCAGCAAAGGCACCGTCGGCTCCAAAAATAAGATCAGAAGAAGCAGTTTCATGCGCATGCGAAAGATTATCTTCAAACGACACTTCATTTGTACTTTTATTAATTGCGGTACAGCGCTTATCAAAATGAATTTTAACACCTGCTTTTTGTTCGGCAAGGTCCATCAGTTTCATATTAATTTCGGCACGTGAAACGGAATAAATGGCCTGGTTATCTTTTCCGTAAGGCTGAAAAGCCGTGGTGTTATCTTTGTGATGAATTAAACGGCCATACATTGGTATCGCGATTTTTTTGATCTCATCGGTAATGCCAACGCCTTCCAGTCCACGCCATCCGCGGTCGCTAAGGGCCAGGTTAATGGATTTACCTGCCGACATTTTTACCTTGCGCATATCGGGCCTGCGTTCATATACGTTTACTTTATACCCGCGCCTGGCAAGGTAAATGGAAAGCAATGATCCAACCAGACCTGCACCTACTATAGTAACACTTTTGCTCATAATATGTATAAAAGTAAAACTCAAATTTATTTAAAAAGACAAGGCAAACCACATTAACTGTCATTTTTTATAACTGGTCAGGTTCCCCTATTCTCCTACTCCAATGGTACCGCGATTTTACTACCTTTGTGGGGTGCTAAAAGACCTGGAATCAAACATAAGTAAAAACCAACTTTTTAACAGGGAACACTCCCTGCTTTTAGCCATCAGCGGTGGCGTTGATTCTGTGGTACTCGCGTATCTTTTAAAAGAAGGCAACTACAATTTTACCCTAGCGCATTGTAATTTTAATTTGCGGGGAAAAGACAGTGAGAAAGATGAAAAATTTTGCAGGCAACTGGCAGAGGAACTTGGTGTGCAGATATTTGTAAAGGCAGTAGATGTAAAAAAATATTGTAAAGAACATGGTGTAAGTGTTCAGATGGCTGCGCGCGATTTACGGTACGACTGGTTTAAAAAACTCATGAAGCAGGAAAACCTCGATAGGCTGTTAACGGCGCATCATGCCAATGATATAGTGGAAACTGTTATTCTTAATTTGCTTCGCGGCACCGGCATTAAAGGGATGAAGGGCATACCGGAAAAAAACGGAAAAACAGTGAGGCCGCTTCTAAATATTACGCGTGAGGAAATTGAGAAGTTTGCTAAAAAGCAAAAAATAAAATTCAGGACCGACAAAAGTAATCTCGAAAATAAATACGAGCGTAATTTTTTGCGCAATAAAGTTGTTCCGCTACTTAAGAAAATTAATCCTGAACTGGAACAAACTTTTTTTAAAAACAGTCTTAGATTTAGTAATGAATCCGCTATTATTAGTGACTATATCGAACAAAGATTAAATGTTTTGGTTTCAACTAAGGGCGATTCTATTCACGCTAACCGCACAAAACTGGCTGCGGAAGCGCATCTTGAAACCTTGTTACACCATTGGCTTTCGCCTTTGAATTTCAGCGAAACACAACAACAGAATATTATTAGTTTACTTGGAAAAAAATCCGGCGAAACGAAAGTTTTTTTATCCGGACAACAGAAACTTATTATTGAAAGAGATGAATTGATCATCACGCCCAATACGGCCAAAGAATTCCCTGAAATTAGACTGAAAGATCTTGCTTCCTTAAAAAAGCAAAGCATACTTTCGTTTTCAAAAGAAAAAAAATTTTACCTTCCTCAGAAAAACGAATTATATCTCAGCGAAACACAGCTTCAATTTCCTTTAACCATAAGACAAAGGAAGGATGGCGATAAGTTTAAACCCTTTGGAATGAAGGGCTTTAAATTAATCAGCGATTTTTTAAAGGATGAAAAAATAAGCACCGTTAATAAAAACAAATTGCGACTATTAGTAAACGGCAATGGTGATATTATATGGGTGATGGGTTACCGGAGCGATGAGCGATACCGCGTTGATCCTTCAGCAAAAACATTTATTAAATTAACGTTGACTGAGTAAAACCGAGATAATATTTGAAGAGAAGCAGTACATGGGCCATAACCGCCTGAGCATTGTTATTCGTTCCATCCTGGCTATTTTTTGCTTCCTTGGATACTACTGGAGCCAGAACCCAAAACCAGTGCAGGTTTCCTTCCTGAAGATAGGATCGTATCCCATCGAAAACATAAACGAATCGGGGATCATATTTTTTATTCTCGGCTTAAGTATTCTCGCTTTTTCAGCGGGACTCACCTACATTCTTCACATCAGTACCAAAGTGGTGAATGGTTCTTTAATTCTCGATGGATTCTGGACAGCGCGTAAAGTGAAGGTGGATTTAAAAAATATTGTTCATATCCGTAAAAGCCGGTATAAAAAAAATATTTTAAGGCGCGCTGTCTATAACCTTCATAATAAGGGCATTATACGATTTTACACCAGCGGTGAAGATTTTGTGGAATTGACCGACAATCACGGCCTAATTTACCGCATTGGAAGCCAAAAGGTTGAGGAATTATACAATACTTTAAAGAAAGAGATCAAAATTACTAACAATTGAAACCTTTTTAAATTGCCTTCGTTTTATAGTATATAACTTAAACTAACAAAACATGGTAGCATCAAGCACTTTTGAAATCATAGAAAAGGAGGGCATCGAGAAATTGAAATTCCCTTCGTCGGAGGTTTTAACCGACATCGAAAAAATAAAGGAGCGTAAAACCGACCTTGAAAGGGCTCTGGCTTTAGGAAATCTTGAACACACAAAGATCAAGATCTTTTTTGAAGACGATACTTCAAGAAAAGTGGTGGAAACAACTGTTTGGGGTGTAACCGATAAAAGGGTTATTCTTAAACAGGGAGTAGTTATACCTATTCAGCGGGTTCATTCCATTAAACTTTAAAAGAATTTAAAGAGCACAAAAACAAAAGGTGATACAAATATCAGGCTGTCAAAACGGTCGAGTATTCCTCCATGACCCGGCATGATATTTCCGCTGTCCTTAATTCCTGCCTCCCTCTTTAGCTTGCTTTCGATAAGATCGCCCACGGTTGCTAATACAGGAATACTTATCCCCAGGACAGGCCATAAAACAGGATCCATTTTATAGACAAACCGATTGAAAAGGAAACTTAAACCAAACGTGATAAGTACGCCTGTTAGTGTACCCTCCCATGTTTTACCGGGCGATACGCGTTCTATCATTTTATTTTTTCCGAACAAACTGCCACCTAAATAGGCAAAGGTATCGTTACTCCAGATCAGGAAAATAAGGCCAAGAATGAGCCATGGTGAAAATTGCGTTTCGTTACAGCCATCATCATAAAAAACAATTGCGTTTAAAAAGGCAAAAGGCAAAACAGAATAAATAATTCCTCCAATTGTAAAGAAGGCGTTTTTCATTGAATTCTCTTTTTTGCTGAACATGGATATAGCCATTGATACAAAAGGACAAAGTATTAAGAGTCCCGCCATTATTTTATTAAGATTAAAATCAATGGCGAAGGCATCACGGTTGATAAATGTGAGGTAAGCGCAAACAGCTGCAAAAAAACCAAGTCCCTTATGAGGGCTAGCACCAAGCTTTTCAGCAAGCCGGTAAAATTCGTTGAGCCCGAGTAAAGCGACCGCAAAAAAGAACAGGGTAAAAGAATAATAGTTCCATAAAACAGCCCCCACAAGAAGTACAACGAAAACAGCGGCGCTGATACTTCGGGTAGCAAGTGTTTTAAGGTTTAAAGCCATTTTACAAAAGTAAAATTATTTTAAGAACAAACCCTTAATTAGTGGAATTGGCCGGTGTTATCAAATTTTCATAAAACACGTTGCAGCGTTTTATAATATGTATTAAAAATCATACATTTAAGGGCAAGTTGGTCTATCGCCGCGAGTGTAAAACCTCGTGGAGGAAAGTCCGGGCAACACAGGGTAACCAGCCGTTTGAAAAAACGGGTATGCAAATGGGAACGTTAGCATAACAGACAGTGCCACAGAAACCAGGTAGCCGAGGCTGCGCAAGCACGTCTGGGTGATAGTGAAAATGTGAGGTAAGAGCTCACAGGCCCGGTTAGTAATAACAGGGTTGGGTAAACCTCTGGTGTTGAAAGGCCAAATAGGTTGCGGTACAGGCGGCCCGTCTTATCTTGATTTATCAAGAACCGCAACGGGTAGGTCGCATAGATAAATGATAGATATACCCCGACGGTAACGTCTGGGTGAAACAGGACCCGGCTTACAAACTTGCTTTTTTAATCGGAATGGTAAATGCTTATAAGTGTACTGTTAGTTATTGGTTTGTTTTTTTCGCTGAACTTAAAAGCCCGGTGTTCTAAGGTATTCCACTACCCTGGTGATCTTTTTTTCAATCCCTCTTGCGTAATCAATGCGGCCGTAACCTATAATCATACCCTTGAGTCTGATTTTTCCTTAGTTCCCCACGCCTTTCATTCATACGATGGAGATCTCCGCAAATTTTTATTGATGGCGAAATATAATAAAACTGCCGCGTGAGATAATGACATTTTTAAAACGCAGCATATTTATTGTTTTGTTAATGCATTCTTCTTTGCAGTGTTACCGCGCGCAGGGGAAAGAAATAACATTGATATTAAAGGAAGCACAGCTGAACTTTGATACAGAAGATTATGCCCACGCGTGGCCCTTATACCGAAAGGTTTTAAAACTTGATCCGAAGAATGAAAAGGCTGGTGTAAATGCTGCGATCTCTTTATTTAAATTAAATTTTGTTACCGATAGTATGGTGCTTTTGGTTCAAAACCTCACAAGCTCCCAACTCCCCGATGCAAAATATTACTTCGCAAAAATCGAACACCAGCTTAGACATTTCGATGAGGCCATCGCATTACTTGAGAAGTACGGTAAAGACAGTCCAAAGAAACGTTTACATACAGCTGAAGAAGTTGCCTACTTAACAGAAGTAGTTAAAAACGCTAAATTATTCATCACATCCCCCCACCGTTCTGTGATAAAGAATATGGGGCCTGAAATAAATTCTTCCGCTCCCGATTATGTTCCGGTAATTGTTCCGGATGAAAACACGATCTATTTTACATCACGCCGGGAAGGTAGTTCCAATAATGTAAAGGATGCAGCAGGCCATTATCACGAGGATATTTATGTTAGCACCAAAGAAGATGATAAATGGAAAAAAGCCTCGAACATAGGTCCTCCCTTGAATACAGAAACAAATGATGCATGCGTTTCCGTGAGTCCCGATGGGCAAAGCATGATCATTTACCGCACCGCCGCGGATCTTGTTACCGGAGATCTTTATCTCACAAGAATGGCAGCGGATGGCAAATGGGAAACCCCGGTTAAAATGGGCAGAGAAATTAATTCACAATTTATTGAGACCAGCGCCTGCTTTACCAGCGACACAGGCATTATTTATTTCAGTACCAACAGGCCGGGTGGTTATGGAGGAAAAGATATTTACAGGTTAAAACGTTTACCAAACGGGAAATGGGCGATGCCTTACAATCTTGGTCCTAACGTAAATACAAAGTATGACGAAGACGCTCCTTATATGCACCCTGATGGAACTACCCTGTACTTCAGCAGCAAAGGACATAATACGATGGGCGAATACGACGTATTTAAAAGTACGCTGGATGAAATTGGGAACCAGTTTTCAAAAGCCGAAAATTTAGGCTACCCCATCAACAACGTAGGCAACGATATTTTTTTCATCATGAGCGTGGATGGTCAGCGAGGATACTACTCTTCCATTAAAGAAGAAACATTTGGCGATAATGATATTTATGAGGTAGACACGCGTTTTGGAGATAACGATTTAAAAGTAAAACATGGAATAGTTTTTAAGAATGGCGTGCCGGGACGAGTTAAAATAACACTCCTCGATAACGAAGGAAATAGCGTGAACGGGATGTATTTCTCAAATCCAAAAACCGGGAAATTTATTTTGGTTCTTAACCCGCTTAAATCGTATAAAGCGATCGTTGAATCAGAGGGATACATTACCTCAGTTCTGGAAATAGAACCACTCGCTTTTTCAAAAGAGGATAAAGACCTTGAAATAAAGTTAGAAAAAAAATAGTGAAATTTTCTGCGCCTCTGCGTGAACAATTCGAGAACAGCCACAGATTACACTGATTACACAGATATGGCGGCCGAAGGAGCGTAGTTGAGAATAGCCACAGATTACACTGATGACACAGACCAGATGATTAACTCTGCGTGTACTGTCAGTTCGATCGGTTCTTTAACGTATCCCCCTCTTCGAGGGGGTAAGGGGGAGGAAAAAGTAACACAAAACAAACATTATCTCTGCGTACTCAGCGTCTCTGCGAGCAATGTCAGTTCGAGCAGCTTGCCCCGAGCTTGACGAGGGGTAGTCGAGAACCAATTGCTAACTATTTTATCTTATAAATAAAGGCCGTTTGATTATCGTTAAGCGGATTCAAAAAGAACAAGGTCTTATCAATTAAACTCGGCTCAATGGTTGTTTCATAAACGAGAGTCGGGAATCTCTTTTTCAGTGAATCTACACGTGCGGCAATGTTTTCAGCCTGCATAAAAATTACATAATTTGGCCGTTGCTTTACTTCAATTCTATTATAGTAATACAAAGCGCTATCAGCGTTAAAGGATTTACTCATGCCTAATACGCTAAACCATTTGCCATAATAAAACAAAGGAGGCATTAAAAAATCGTTTTCCTTGTTACTGTCTTCAACCATAAAAGAGTTCGAATCATTTTTATGATACAGGTACGTCATTGATTCAACGCGATGCCGCTTGCTATAGGAAAGCGTAAGAATTGGCAGCAGAATCAGGTTAAGAACAATGACGAATATTTTGCAGAATTTAAATAATCTGATATTTATTTTTTCTTTACGTTTTTCATAGATCATAAACATGCCAATCGTACCGGAAATAATTATGAGAGGTAACACGGTCATGATAAACCGTTCCTGCTTGTTTGGAAAATAAGTATGAAACGCAAGGTAAAAAAACACAGGCCAGAAGATAAGTGGTATCTTTTTCCCGCTGACAATATATCCGGCGAACAGCAAAAAACTTAAGGGCGGAATAAGCAGACCAAAAATAAGATCAAAATACATGTGCCAGTTATCAGTCCCATACACTCCCGCATTATCCACATTATACTGCACATACGATAAGAATTCCGCGAATGGCTTTTTCCAGATGCAGTAATCCACCACGCCCTGCGACAAAGCTACAACTGTAAGGAAAGATAAAGCAAGCAGAAGAATGTTTTTTAATGAAGTCCGCATAATAAGCAAAGCCAGACCAATTCCTGCCGAAATAAACACCGTTTGAAACCTTATGGAGAAAGCTATACCAAGCCATAAACCGGCAATTAAAACATTCCGGCTGGTGAGCATGGGTTTTGATAAAAGATAGATCGCTATTAAAACAGGAGGTACGCAAACAAACTCAACGAGATTTCTTACGCTCATAAAGGGCATGAACCAGTAAAACGCAGTAAATATTCCTACGTACCATGCAATACGCTTATTGGAATATAGTTCGGTTAATTTATACGAATACTTAATAACCAGTAACGACCACATTGCATGCAGCAGACGAATAAAAACCATTTTAAGCTGGGGATCAGCAATACCAATAAGTTTAAAAAATTTAAAGATGTAATAATGAATTCCAATATAAAAAAGTGAATGTCCCTGCGGCGTCCTTGTATTATCGCCTTCCGCCGGAAGCCAGTTGTTATAGTCATAATCATCTGCCCAGCTTTGGGAAGATTCTATAATTAAAAAATGATCGTCATGCCATCCGAATCCTTTGCTGAAAATAACAGAAAACAACCGCACAAAAAAACCAAGAATGAGTAACTGGTTAAGCGGTGAATATTTATCGCGGAACGTCTGAAGGATCGCTTTCATTATTTCTGGGCCTTTTTATAAAAGTAAAGAGCTACAAAAGTAAAAATAATGTTGGGCGTCCATACCGCAAGCCAGGTAATGCCCATGCCGCTGGTAGCCGTGATGGTGAAAATATACATGAGCATAATATAAATACAGCTCAGCAACAAACCAATCGCGATCTGAAAACCTACCCCTCCTCTCACCTTTCGGGAAGAGACGCATACCGCTATAATGGTTAGAATAAATGTTGCGAAAGGGAAAGAAGTCCGTTTATAATTCTCCACCTCAAAAAATTCTATCCTGCTTGATCCCTTTAATTTCTCACGGATGATAAATTCCTTTAATTCAAAATAGGTCATGGCCTCATACTTACTTTCAAAGCGGTGCATATCATAAGGATTAAATTCCATCTTCATTTCCTTCGTGGAAGAAAAAGTGTTGATCTGTTTGAAAACAGGTTTTTGATTTTTAAGCGTATCCAACCGGTCCTGCTCTATGATCTTTCGCTCATGTACATTTTCAAGATGCCACTGACTTTTCAGGCTGTCCCATTTCATAAACTCTGCGCTCAGAAAATAAGTTTGCTTGTCGTTTATCACATCTTCAACTGTTACTTTAAACGCAGTATTCATTTTATTGTCAAAACTTTCAAAATAAAGGATCCTGTTTGGGCCAATTTTTTTATGGATGTTTCTCTCCTCGCTGTTATATCCGTTGTTAATATACTTGTCTTCAAACGCTATTTTAATTTTAAACGCTTTTGGCAAAAAGAAGTGATTCAGGATCAAAGAAGAAAAACCAATAATAAATGCCCCCACAATGTATGGTCTCATAATTCGCCTGAAGCTCGTGCCGCTGCTCAGGATAGCTACAAACTCTGTCTGATGGGCCATCTTGGAGGTAAAAAAAACAACCGCGATGAAAGTAAACATGGGACTGAATTGATTCCCGTAATAAGGAATAAACATCAGGTAGTAGTTGAAAATTATTTCCTTTAAAGGAATGTGTTCGGTAGTAAACGTCTGGATCTTATCTTTGATATCGAATACGATAAAAATGAGAAGGATAAGCGTTATGGAAAACAAAAATGTTTTTAAGAATTTTCCTAAAATATATCTGTCTAATTTTTTTAAAAACATCTTACAAACGTTTCGCCATTTGAATTACCATTTTATTTTTCCATTCAACAAAGGTTCCGTCAACAATACGCTTCCGGGCTTCTTTCACCAGCCAAAGGTAAAAACCAAGATTATGAACCGTGGCAATCTGCGCGGCAAGAATTTCATCGCATACTACAAGATGTCGCAGGTATGCTTTTGAATAAGAGCTGTCGGCAAAGGTTGTCCCGCTTTCATCAAGTGGAGAAAAATCGCTTTTCCATTTTTCATTCCGAATGTTGATAATGCCGTTTTGCGTAAACAACAAGCCATGACGGGCATTACGTGTAGGCATCACGCAATCAAACATGTCTATACCCAGGGCAATGCTTTCCAGTATGTTCATTGGAGTTCCAACTCCCATAAGATATCGGGGCTTTTCTTTCGGAAGAATGTTTGTAACAACTTCCGTCATTGCGTACATTTCCTCCGCTGGTTCGCCCACGCTTAACCCACCAATGGCATTTCCAAAACAATTTTTAGACGCGATAAATTCTGCAGACTCCATTCGTAAATCTTTAAACACACTCCCCTGCACTATCGGAAACAATTCCTGGTTATAACCGTAATGAGGTTCGGTGGTACGGAAACGCTCCACGCAACGGTCGAGCCAGCGGTGCGTTAACCCAAGTGATTTTTTAGCGTAATTATAATCGCATGGATACGGCGTGCATTCATCAAAGGCCATAATTATATCGGCACCAATCGTCCGCTGAATATCCATAACACTTTCCGGGGTAAAAAAATGTTTGCTGCCATCAATATGACTTTTGAACATGGCGCCTTCTTCGGTAAGCTTACGCTGATTAGCCAGTGAAAAAATCTGGTAACCACCGCTATCGGTCAGGATTGGTTTATCCCATCCATTAAATTTGTGTAAACCACCGGCATTTTTCAAAACGTCAAGTCCCGGTCGTAAATAAAGGTGGTAGGTGTTGCCCAGAATAATTTCAGCTTTAATATCATCCTTCAATTCGCGCTGGTGAACGGCTTTAACGGTTCCTGCCGTTCCAACGGGCATAAAGATTGGGGTTTCGATAATACCGTGATCTGTTTCAAGTAAACCAGTGCGGGCTTTGGAATGTGTATCGGTATGTTGTAAGGTAAATTTCAATTGCCTCAAAGATAACAATTAAGCCGTTTTATAATATAAATTAAACATCTCCTTATTTATAAATATCTTTAAATTTACCTTAGATGTTATTAACCTAATTTTTAAGATCGACAAATGAAAAATCTCTAACTAATTATGAAACGAGCTTTTTATACACGTTTAACATAAAGGAAAAAAAAATTGAAAAGCATCTATCTAAATTAAATAATTAATTATATTTAAATGAAACTACTTCTATACACAGCATTATTTCTACCACTGCTGGTGGCAGCTCAACCCAACCTCCCTAAAAAAAAGGCTGACTCCCTCTGGGCAGTATGGAGTAACCCGCAGCAACCTGACACCAACCGCTTAAAAGCAATACATGATTATGCCTGGAATGGCTACCTTTTTACAAAACCCGACAGCGCTTTTTATTACACTCAATTAGAATACGACTTTGCCAAAACCAAAGGCTTAAAAAAACAAATGGCAAGGGCATTAAATACGCAAGGGGTTTCTTTTTATAGCAGGGGTGATTATGCCAATGCCATAGTCTATTACACTAAAAGTTTAAAGATCAAAGAAGAGATTGGGGATAAAAGAGGAATAGCAGCTTCGCTCGGAAACATAGGGAATATTTATATTAATCAGAGAGATGATGCCAATGCCATAACTTATTACACCAAAAGTTTAAAAATTCAAGAAGAAATCAGAGACAGAAAAGGAATAGCTAATGTACTTAACAACCTTGGGCTTATTTATGACAATCAAGGACATCATTCCCAAGCGATCGACTATTTCACCAAAAGCTTAAAGATTTTTGAAGAAACTGGTTACAAACAAGGAAAGGCCTTGTCTCTTAACAACATTGGAAATGTTTATAGAAGTCAGGGAGATTCTGCTACCGATGCAGGAAATTCTAAGCTTTCAGCAGATAAGTATGCCAAAGCTATCGACTATCATACCCAAAGTTTAAAGATCAGAGAAGAAATAGAAGATAAACAAGGAATAGCAATATCGCTTAACAATATAGGAAATATTTATACTAAACAAGATAAATTCCATCTCGCATTTGATTATAACAACAGGGCGCTTAACATGGCACAGGAACTCGGTGCCATCCTGCAAACAAAAGATGCCGCTTACATGCTTTGGAAGATCAATAAAAGATTAGGAAAGCATAAAGAATCTTTGGAAATGTATGAGCTGTACATTGAAACACGCGACAGCATTTTATCAGAAGAAAATCAAAAAGAAGTGATGCGCCAGGAGTTTCAGTACAATTACGGTAAAAAAGCCGCTGCCGATAGTGTGGCCAATGCCAAAGCAAATGAAATTCGTGATGCGCACATAGCGCAGCAAACAGCCGAGATCAAAGCCAAACGAAACCAGCAATACGCACTTTATGGCGGCTTATTTCTGGTATTAGTATTTGCAGGATTTATTTACAACCGTTTTAAAATTACCCAAAAACAAAAAGGCATCATTGAAGAAAAAGAAAAAGAAACTTCTTTGCAAAAACACACCATCGAAGAAAAGCACAAAGAGATTACCGACTCTATCCATTATGCAAAAAGAATTCAGGATGCTATGCTTACCAGCGAAGATTATATTACAGAGCATTTTAACGCGGAATGTTTTATCCTCTTTAAACCAAAAGATATTGTTGCCGGCGATTTTTACTGGGCGGCCTTTCAGCATAATAAATTTTACATAGCTACAGCAGATTGCACCGGGCACGGTGTACCAGGTGCATTCATGAGCTTATTGAATATTAGTTTTTTAAATGAAAATGTGATTGAAAGAGGAATTCAAAGTCCGGCCTTGATTTTAAATGAACAAAGAAAAGAGATCATCAAAGCCCTGAACCCTAAAGGAAATGAAAATTCTAAAGACGGGATGGATTGCGTGCTCTGTGCTTTTGATATAACAAACCTTAAGTTAGAATTCTCGGCTGCAAATAATCCCGTATGGATCATCAGAAGCAAAGAGCTGATAGAATTTAAACCTGATAAAATGCCGGTAGGAAAATATGAGGAAGGCGCTAAGGACTTTTCCACCCATACTTTTGATCTTCAAAAAGGCGATACTATTTATACATTCACAGATGGTTACGCAGATCAGTTTGGTGGTGAGAAAGGGAAAAAATTTAAGTATAGTAAACTAAAAGAATTGCTTCTTTCAATTAATCAGGAATCGTTAAAGGTTCAGAAACAAATGATGGAAGAAACATTTATGGCCTGGAAAGGAGATCTTGAGCAGGTGGATGATGTACTAGTGATTGGGGTGAAAATATAATTTGAGCAATTAGAAATAAGAAGTTTATTTTTTACAAAAAAAAAATTTACAATTTTCCTCAATAACGTCAAACCATCCCTTTAAATTGTCCTAAAACCTCCTGCATGTTTTCGCAAAAATAATCGGCCGCTCCGAATGCTTTCAAGTAACGGTGTTCACCATCCGGAATAGCAAATACTTTCATCTGCGCGGCTTTCGCAGCTATTACGCCATTAACAGAATCTTCGATCACAGTGCATTCCTGTGGCTGAACACCCAGTTGGTGAGCGCATACCAGGAACACTTCAGGGTGCGGTTTTCCATACACCATCAGTTCGGCCGACACTACCGCATCAAAAGAATCCTGAAGGCCCAGCTTCGCTAACACTGCGATAACCAAACGATTGGCTGACGAAGTAGCAAGGCCCACTTTGAGCTTTTGTTTTTTAGCGAAATGAAACACTTCCAGGGCTCCTGGCATAGCTGCTCCTTCAGTTTCGATCAAACCAATAAGTATATCCAGAACGTCTTTCTCCAGGCGAATGGGATCAACATTCTCTATTTTGTAGTAATTAAGCCAGATATCCACCACTTCCCGGAACCGCATGCCTGTAGTTTTGCGGCAATCTTCCTCTGTAAACCTCATTCCCACGCGGTTAAAGCCTATTATCATCGCTTTCCGCCATAAGGGCTCGCTGTCGATGAGCACACCGTCCATATCAAAAATAAGAGCCTTAACAGGACTGAACATTGTTAATTATTTTGTTGATGAGTTGCAAATATATGGATATTTAGCGCCTCCGGGGGTTGTACCTTTGCACCATGCTTTTCCCACAATTTCAAACAATCGGGTTACCCGAACTGCTTTGCCTGGTTGCTGCCTTTTCCTTTATTTTAATATTAGTGAATTACATACTCAATTATTTGCCGTTGGCGTTATTTAAAGAAACACCTGCAAATAATACAAATGAACCGGTATCCATTATTATCTGCGCGAAAAATGAAGACGATAATCTAACCGAATTTTTGCCAAAGATCCTCACACAGAATTATCCCGCCGAATTTGAAGTAATTGTAGTGAATGATTGCAGTATCGACAATACTGAAAATGTAATTGACGAATTCGCGAAGATCTTTCCAAACCTACGTAAAGCCAACATCAAAGAAGACGCGTATTATAAGCATGGAAAAAAATTCGCGTTGCTGGTAGGTATTAAAGCCGCAAGATTCAACCGCCTGGTACTAACAGATGCAGATTGCTACCCGGCATCCAACAACTGGTTAAAGCAAATGGCAGCGCGCTTTTCAATTGAAAAAGAAATTATATTAGGATACGGAGCCTATGAAAAACAAAAAGGACTCCTGAACAAATTGATACGTTTCGATGCTTTTATTATTGCCGTACAATATTTATCGGCAGGTATCAAAAACAAAGCCTACATGGGGGTTGGGAGAAATCTGGCATATAACAAGGATACTTTTTTTAAAAATAAAGGCTTTGCCAATCATTATCATATTCAGTCCGGCGATGATGATCTTTTTGTGAACGAGGCGGCCACTGCTACTAATGTAGCGGTTTGCGTGTCGCACGATGCTATTACTTTTTCAAAACCTAAAACCACTTTTAAGGAATGGAGAATGCAAAAAGCAAGGCATCTTACCACCGCTCCGCTTTACAAAGCCGCGTCAAAATCGAGGATTACGTTCAGTTATTTCAGCCAGTATTTTTTCCTTTTATCGTTAATAGGACTGTTCTTGTCGATTAACACTGTGTTATTAGTCCCTATTTTATTAACTTTAAAGATGATAGTTCAGGTAATTTTTTTAAACAAAGCATCAAAAAAATTAAAAGAGCCCGACCTTTTATTTGCAAGTTTTTTTTACGAGTTACTGCTCCTGTTCATATACCCCATTTTTCATCTTAATAAATTTTTGTACAGATCAAACAAATGGATGAACTAGAAAATACCGACAGATTGACCACCAAAGCGGTGTATGACTACAAGCTTGTACGGTCTGCGCTGGACAGAGGGGATCAAAAGGCCTTTGCAGAGTTGCTGCATCGCTACCGCGAAAGCGTGTATTTTATGATGTTAAAAATGTGTAATAATAAGGACGATGCAGAAGATTTAACCATCGAAGCTTTTGGCCGCGCCTTTAAAAAGCTCGAACAATACAGCCCTGATTACGCGTTCAGTACCTGGCTGTTTAAGATCGCAAGTAACAATGCCATCGACTTTATCCGCCGGAAAAAACAAATGACTTCGGTATCGATTGATAACAAGGTGGAAAATGCTGACAGCCGTGAACATTCCTCGTACATGAAATCTACAGGACTTGATCCTGAAGAGAATTTTATAAAGAAACAAAAAACGGAGCTGGTTCGACTTTTGGTGGATAATCTCAAACCAAAATATAAGGAAATGATCGAGTTGTTTTATTTCAAGGAAATGAGCCACGAAGAAATTTCACAAAAACTTAATTTGCCTATTGGTACTATAAAAGCCCAGCTGTTTCGTGCCCGCGACCTTCTTTACAGTGCTTTGAAGAATAGTAAAGAGAAGTATTGAGAGTTAGAAGTCGTTAGTTCGGGCTAGCGAAATTAAACGGTTTGTCATGCCGATGAAAGAGGCATCTGTGAGGAATATTAGTTACGGAGTGATGACCTTTCATAGATTTCTCCTCCACCGCGGCGGATTTCGAAATGACAAAAATATACAAATAATAAAATATCATTATTAATCAAAATTTACTGCCGGTTTTTAAGCTACAGATTACACCGATTGCACAGACGAGATGGACTTCAGCGTTAATCTGTGGATCCGATAGCGATAGGATCTGTGGCTGAACTTGTTTAACAATTGTAAATTATACATTCGTCTCTGCGGGATAACTCTTACCTTCGCACCCATGTTTTCCATTATCCAAAAATATTTTCCAGGGCTTGATGCCACTCAAACAAAAAAGTTTGAACAACTGTATGACCTTTACAGTCACTGGAACAGCCAGATCAATGTTATATCCCGAAAAGACATTGACTTGCTGTACGAACGCCATATCCTGCATTCACTGGGCATTGCAAAAGTTATTAATTTTAAAGCAGGCACAACAATATTGGACGTGGGCACCGGTGGAGGCTTTCCGGGAATCCCGCTGGCCATCATGTTTCCGCAATGCGAATTTTTACTGGTGGACAGTATCGGAAAAAAAATTAAAGTAGTTAACGAGGTTGCAGAAGCGCTTGATTTAAACAATGTATTTGGCCGGCAGCAAAGGGCCGAAGAAGTTAAAGAACGGT
Source organism: Bacteroidota bacterium (assembly GCA_013816895.1). Classification (GTDB taxonomy): domain Bacteria; phylum Bacteroidota; class Bacteroidia; order B-17B0; family Aurantibacillaceae; genus Aurantibacillus. Next base: position 10,871 of record JACDDR010000046.1, on the reverse strand, counting down.
TTCATTTCGTGGTAAGCCGCGCTGTAACAGAGTTCCCTGCTTTTTACGAATGGGTGAAGGGAAAGTTTTTAAGAGAAAATTTTAACGATCTGCCAAATGGTATTCTTTGTTTAAAAGGCGGCGATCTCAAAGAAGAATTCGGTAAATTTTACGACAAAGCTAAATTTTATGAGCTTAAAGATTTTTTTGAAGAAGAATTTTTTGAGACCAAGAAAGTGGTTTATTTTAAGATATAGAATTACTAAACTAAATAAAAATCAGGATCCCTCGGCTTCTTTCATTACCAGCTGAAGCGTGGTACGGCTCCTCTGCTCTATCAGGATTATTTTATTTTCGCTGAGTTTCTCCAGAATGTCGTTATCATAGTTCCTAATGGTCATCAACTGCACATTTTTATTGTACAGTACTTTAAAATGCTCTTGCAGGTCGCAAAGTAGTGGTTCTATTTTATGTTCATCATCATCGGTACACACGCTGAAGCTAATGGCGGAATTCTGAATCATGTTGGCATGAACGTTATGTTTTGAGAACATGCTGAAAATTGTACTTAAATTATCTTCTGCAATAAAACTGAAATCCTTTGGCTGAATTGAAAGTAATATTTGCTGGTCCTTAAAAATATAACTCGTCACATTCATGCGCTTGTCGCTCTCCTTGATCACAGTACCCGCCTCTGTAGGTTTTAAAAATGACCTGACATATAAAGGGATCCCCTTATTCTGCAAGGGTTTAATGGTCTTCGGGTGGATTACGGACGCGCCATAGTAAGTTAATTCAATGGCATCGTGATACGCCAGTTCTTCGATCTTTTTTGTGTTCTTAAAATATTTTGGATCAGCGTTTAAAACTCCGGGCACATCTTTCCAGATAATCACTTTCTCAGCGTTTGTAAAATACGCCAATAAAGCAGCCGTATAATCACTGCCTTCTCTTCCGAGCGTTGTCGTGTAATTTTCAGACGTACCGCCAATAAAGCCCTGGGTTATAACCAGACCATCACTTTTTAATTTGGGCAATAACTGCGTGCTTACCACATCCTGACTCAAGGCATAATCTACTTTTCCTTCACGGAAGGTATTATCGGTTTGAATAAGACCCCGGGCGTCCATCCAGGTATTCCGGATTCCGTTTTCATTAAGATAAGCGGAAACAATTTTGGTTGCGAGTACTTCACCCTGCGATACAAGCTGATCGTAATGATGATTATAACTGAAGGCGGGTTCTTCCTCAACAGCCCAGAGTAATTCAACAAAAACATTCTCAATCTCATTGTTTACGCGTGTAGAATCGCTAAACAGTTGTGAAGTAATTCCTAAATGAAAATTTTTTAATTCGTTCAACAGGGCTACTGCGTCTCCCTTCTTGTAAAAGTATGCGTTTGTTACTTCCTCCAGTTTATTGGTAGTTTTATCCATCGCCGAAACAACCACAATCGTAGCCTTAGTTGCATAACTTTTGAGAATAGAAGCAACGTTCTTTACCGCTTCAGCATTTTTTACGGAGGCTCCGCCAAACTTAAATACCTGCATAAACAAATTTTAATAAAGGTAATATCTAAATAATTTCTAAATTCACTATAATTTAAAACTTATGAATAAGAGTGTTTTAAAACCAGACACTTATTTCATTTTAACCAAAAAAACAAATATGAAAAAATTAATTGCAGTTGCCTTTTTAGGCCTGGCTTTTGGAACAAACGCGCAAACCATTGAATCGGGAAGCCACTCCACCACCGGCTATGTAAAATCAGATGGAACAATTGAAAACAGCAGCCATTCAACAAAAGGCTACATAAAAAGCGATGGCACAATTGAAAATTCTTCGCACTCCACTATCGGGTATATTAAAAGTGACGGAACTATTGAAAGCAGCAGCCACAGCACTGTTGGTTACGTAAAGAGTGATGGAACAATTGAAAATTCATCCCACTCAACAATAGGTTACGTAAAAAGCGATGGTACAGTTGAAAACTCATCGCATTCTACAATCGGCCATGCAAGCGGCGTTAAAAGAGAATGGGCGGCAGTTGTTTTCTTTTTCTTTAAATTCTGATAGGTAACGGTTTAAAAATGAGCCACAGATTTCGCGGATAACACAGATTGATAGTAAAACTTTCTGTGTTAATCTGTGTAATCTGTGGCTTTTGTTCTCAACTGTGCACCACTGGCAACAATTAACAGCCATAGATTTCGCTGATTTTCACAGATAAATAATTTCTGTGTAAATCTGTGAAATCTGTGGCCTTTTTGTTTCAAATATGATTTGTGAAATCCGTGTAATTAGTGGCTTCTGTTCTCGGCTAAGCTCGAACTGCATTCAATCTTGACAAATAAAAAACCCGGCTCTCACCGGGTCTTCTTTTTATGGTTCAAAAGATTTTTTTTGTAATAAATTATCCTGTTCCCCTCTAAAATGGAGGCTCGTTAAAGTCCTCTATATCGTTCCGCTTAATTATATCACTTGGATTATCATCTACCTTGTCCCAATTCTTGGAGGCTACGGTTTTTGTTCCTTTATCAATTAAAAAATCTGTATTCTGTTCAAGAGCCCCCGGGGTACTTTGAGTATAAAGCGAATCCTGTCCTTCGGTATAATCCAGGTCGGCAAATTTTGCGAACTGGCCAATAAATCTCAGCTTAACAGTTTCAAGTGCACCATGCCTGTTCTTGGCAATGATTATTTCCGCCCTTCCGCGCGTAGGTTCGTTGTTCTCGTCTACTTCCAGTCCGTAGTATTCAGGTCTGTAAATAAACATTACCATATCCGCATCCTGCTCAATTGCTCCAGACTCACGGAGGTCACTTAACTGCGGACGTTTGCTTCCACCCGGCCTGTTCTCAACCTGGCGACTTAACTGCGAGAGTGCAATGATCGGAATTTCGAGCTCTTTTGATAAACTTTTCAATCCACGTGAAATCTGGCTGATCTCCTGCTCACGGTTTCCTTTTCCATCCGGACCACCGCTCATTAACTGAAGGTAATCAATGATGATCAGTTCCACCTTCTGGTTCTCTTTTAAACGGCGCGCCTTGGCACGTAATTCAAAAATAGACAACGCAGGAGTATCATCAATATAAAGCGGCGCTACAGCCAGTTTTTTAATACGTTCGTTCAATTGAACAAATTCATGATCATCCAGGTTTCCTTTTAAAATCTTATCCTGAGGAATTTCTGTTTCACTTGAAATTAAACGTTTCACCAATTGCAAACTACTCATCTCTAAACTAAAAATGGCAACAGGTTTGTTGAATTCAACGGCAGCATTTTTTGCCATACTTACCACAAATGCGGTTTTACCCATACCAGGACGAGCAGCAAGGATAAGCAAGTCTGATTTCTGCCATCCGCCGGTTATGCGATCAAGAGCGGTAAAGCCCGAAGGCACACCCAAAAGACCATCTGTTTGGTTAGCAGCCGTCTCTATTTCCTGAATAGCTTTCGCAATGAGAGTACTCATTTTATCATGCTGCTTCCGTACGTTTGAATCAAGAATCTCAAAAATATTTTTCGTTGTTTCATCCAGCAATTCAAAAACATCGGTACTGTCTTCATAAGCAGTCTTAATGGTTTCTGTACTGATGCGGATCAGTTCGCGCTGTAAATATTTTTGCGCTACGATACGCGCGTGAAATTCGATATTGGCAGAAGAAGCAATACGGTTGGTTAAAGCAGAAACATAATAAGCGCCGCCAACCAGTTCAAGTTCGCCGGTGCGTTTTAATTCCTGGGTAACGGTTAAAATATCCACAGGTTCGGAGCGGTTAAACAAAGAGATCATTGCCGCAAACACGCGACTGTTCTGTTCTTTATAAAACGCTTCGGGGCTTAATATATCAATAACTGTGCTCAAGGCTTCTCTTTCAAGGAGCATGGCACCAAGTACGGCCTCTTCAAGTTCAATGGCTTGTGGCGGAAGTTTACCAACTTCGCCGTTTGAAGCAGGATTAGTACTTATAATTCGTTTACGTGTTTTATTCTGGTTATCTTGATTCATGGGGAATAGGGGACCGTAAATGTGCAACTAAATTGCTTATCTTAAATTTACAAAATTGGCGGCTTTATTCATAACTTGTGCATAACTATTGCATGTATGTCTAAGCCCAACAGAATCAGCGGGATCAAGGCATAGGAAATGTTCATAAATCCAAAAACCAATTCTCAACACAAACTATGTTAGGCATTTGTTCATTGTTTATTACGATTCATCTTCAATTAATTAAACATTTAGCCAAAATTTGTCTTTGAATTGTTATTAATTGTAATTTCATCTTATGCGCATTCTCCTTGCCGACTCTAATCATCCTGTGCTTTATGAAACGCTAAGGTCTGAGGGACATACATGCGACCTCTTTTGGGATAAGTCTGTTGAAGAATTAACGGATCTCCTTCCTTCATACAATGCGCTTGTTATAAGGAGTCGTTTTAAAGTTACAAGGGAACTGATGGATAAATGTCCGGATTTAAAATGTATCGGACGTGTGGGTGCAGGCATGGAAAACATAGATGTGCTTTACGCACGCGATAAAAAAATTGCCTGCGTGAATTCACCCGAAGGCAACCGTGATGCGGTTGGTGAACATGCTCTTGGAATGCTGCTGATGCTGATGAATAATCTAAAAAAAGCAGACGCTGAAGTGAGAAATAACATTTGGCTCCGTGCCGAAAACCGCGGATATGAAATTACCGGTAAAACCATTGGTATTATTGGCTATGGAAATATGGGAAGTAGTTTTGCGGGCAAACTGCTGGGCTTTGATTGTAAAATACTTGTGTATGATAAATACCGGAAAGGTTTTGGCACCAACAAAGTTCTACGTTCGGAAATGCGCGAACTCTTTGATCAATGCGATATAGTAAGTATTCATGTACCGCTGATAAAAGAAACCGAAGATCTTGTAAATGCAGAATTTATAAGAAAATTCAAAAAGCCGATTTATATTATTAATACAGCACGGGGTAAATGTCTTAATACAAGCGACCTTGTAGAAGGATTGAAAAATGGAAAAGTACGGGGCGCATGTCTTGATGTTCTTGAATATGAATCTTCTTCTTTTGAGAAGGTGGAAAAGGTCGCGAACACAGAAGCAAATTCGGCGCTTGAATATTTAATTGCATCGGACAAAGTAATTTTGACCCCGCACATTGCCGGGTGGACGCATGAAAGCAATTATAAAATGAGCAAAGTGGTAGCTGAGAAAATGAATGCGATTCTTAAAAATCTATCGTAAACACCGGAGTGGTAATCACGTTTGATTTGTTACCGGCATCATCCACTACAAAAAGAGTGTATTTAAATACTTTAACCGAATCGCCGCTTCGGAAAGGATTCCATGGAATATACATTTGCCCTTTAACGGCTTTTCCTTTGTAACTCGCATCCTTGGGCTGAAGCACGGTTTGGGTAATACGTGCTGTATCGTTGGTGATGATATCTTTAATTGCGGTGAACTTTTGAGTGGCAGAATTCAAATAATAAAAAGTACCGATAAGGTTCGGACCTTTTAAATTATTTTCCCTGAAAATATTTCCGTCACCATCCTGGTAACCTAGCACCATTACTGCAGTATCGCTGCCATTATCTTTCCAGGCTTTAAAATCTATATATTCAATTACAGGATTAGGATCGTTGGATTGCTTCTTCACGCAGGAAGAGGAAATGAGTCCTATTAAAAATATGGTTGCAAAAAATCGCATCAATCAAAAATCAATACATAAATTTACAAAACTAATCCAACAAACGCAAACGTTGACCAACTGGCAGGATCTTATATTTAACATTAATTCGGAAAACGATTTTCAACATTCGGCTCTTAAAATTTTTGCTTTCCAGTATAAAAATAATCCGGTTTATCGTAAATGGTGCGATTTACTTAACATCACCTCTTCCGGGGTAAAAAGCGTTCATGAAATTCCTTTTTTGCCCATTAATTTTTTCAAGCATCATAAGATTATTTCAGGACATGATAGTGACAAGGCTACCCTGTTCGCCAGCAGCAGCACTACGTCTCAAATTCCTTCCCGGCATTTTGTAAGTGATATAAAGATTTACGAAAAAAGCTTTCTTGAAGGATTTAAAAAAGTGTATGGTGAAATAGATCAATATTGTATTCTGGCATTGTTACCGGGTTACCTGGAACGAAAAAATTCTTCGCTCGTTTATATGTGTAACCGGTTGATCAATGATTCTAAACATCCCCTGAGTGGGTTCTTTCTTAACAATGTTGATGCGCTTATCGATAATATCACAGAATTGAAAAAAAAGAAACAAAAAACCATCCTGGTTGGTGTGTCTTATGCTTTGATGGACCTGGCTGACAAAGAAATTCACCTGGATGAAAATTTCATAGCTATGGAAACCGGCGGAATGAAAGGCACACGGAAAGAATTATTAAAATCAGAACTACACGAATATCTCAAAAAAGGATTTGATATTAAAACGATACACTCTGAATACGGAATGACTGAATTGCTGAGCCAGGCCTACAGTATAGGTGAAGGAAAATTTATAGCTCCGCCCTGGATGAGTTTCCTGATTCGGGACATTACCGATCCTTTAACGATTCGAAGCGATCATAAAACGGGGGGAATTAATGTGATTGATCTCGCCAATATTAATTCATGCAGTTTTATAGCAACACAGGATCTGGGGAGGTTAGATAACAACAACCAACTCGAACTAATGGGACGATACGATAACAGCGACATAAGAGGCTGCAACCTCATGATAGAGCCAAACTGAGCCTCGATGGTATAAAAAATATTTTTTATCTCGTAAAATATTTTCCGGCAAAATCTGATTCTTTTATTCCGCTTTTTTTTGCTAACTCAATAATACCATGGCTGTAATAATTCGGCTACAGTGTAAAGGAAAAATATTTTATCTTTGCTGGAAAGCACATACTTTGAACCGTTCTCACCTATATCTTCTTCTCGTACTACTAACATTTACCTGTCCGTCTTTCAGCCAGACACCCGTTACTATGACCTATAATTGCTCGGGCGCCCCGCAATCATTTGTGGTACCTACCTGCGTAACCAGTATTACCGTTGAGGCCTGGGGTGCAGGCGGCGGCGGCGGCGGCTGGGATTCTTTTGGGGGCAGTGATGGAGGAGGAGGCGCCTATGCTTCATCGATCATTTCTGTTACGCCAGGGCAAGTACTCACTGTTATTGCTGGTTGCGGCGGACAGCCAGGCGCAAGCTGCGCAGCAGCATTTGGTTTTGGTCCCGGAGGATATGGTTTAGGAACCGGAGGAAACGGCGGTAACCCTGGAGCAGTTGGTTGCTCCGGAGCAGGCGGCGGCGGTGGTGGCGGTACCGGAATTTTAAATGGCGCAACCCCTTTAATTGTTGCCGGAGGCGGTGGCGGAGGCGGTGGCGGCGGTAATTTTGGTGGCGGAGCTGATGGCGGCGGCGGCGGTCAACCGGGCAACTCGGTGGGCCCTACACTTGGTGGCGGCTTAGGCGCCTCAGGTACATCCAATGGACTAAACGGCGCTATGACTAGTGGCGACGGGGCTGGTGGTGGTGGCGGCGGTGGCGGATTAAATGGCGGAGGAGGAGGAAATGTTCCCGGAACCGACCAGGGAGGCGCGGGAGGCGCGGGAGGAACCAATCTTGGCACAACAGTAATTAACGGCGCTGTGATAACCCCGGGTAATTCACTAAGTCCGAATTTATGTGCAGGCTGCGCGGCAGGCGGTGCTGGTGCACCTAGCGGCGGCGCGGCTAATGCCGGAGGGAACGGCATCTTGCTACTTACCTATTTAAATATTCCAACACCCACTGTTACTGCAAATGCGTCTGCAAACCCAATATGCGCCGGAAACCCCGTAACCTTAACAGGCGGCGGAGCTACCAGTTATACCTGGACAGGTGGAGTTACCAACGGTGTTGCATTTACGCCAGGTAGCACCAGCTCTTATACTGTTACGGGCGCAACATTGGGCTGTACAAATACAGCTGTAATAACTGTTACGGTTAACGCTTTACCTGTTATAACTGTCAATTCCGCGATTATTTGCGTGGGGCAGCAAACAGCCACGCTTACAGCAAACGGAGCGGTTTCGTATGCATGGTCGCCGGGCACCGGTCTTAGTGCTACAAGCGGAGCGGTTGTTACTGCCAATCCCGGATCAACCACTACCTATACGATCACAGGTACCGACGCCAATAATTGTTCTTCCAATACAACAGCGGTAGTAACGGTTAATTCTTTACCCGTTATCTCTGCGAATTCGGCAGTAATTTGTGTTGGGCAGCAAACAGCCAATCTTACAGCTAACGGCGCGAGCAGTTATGCATGGTCGCCAGCCACAGGTTTAAGTGCTACTACCGGCGCTAACGTTACATCGAGTCCGGGATCAACCACTGTTTATACTATTACCGGAACGGACATAAATTCCTGTACCAATATTACCACAAGCACTGTTACAGTAAACCCTTTACCAAATGTGACCGTTAACTCAGGGGTAATTTGTGCTTCCGGATCAGCAACGTTAACAGCCGGCGGAGCAAATACCTATAGCTGGGCGCCGCCAACAGGGTTAAGCGCAACTACAGGACAAAGTGTTACAGCTAACCCACCTTCTTTAACCGTTTATACAGTTACCGGAACTAACCTAAACGGATGCACCAATATTGTAACTACAACGGTAACCGTAAATGCTCTACCCGTTGTGAATGTAACATCGGGTACCATTTGCGCGGGGCAACAAACTGCGACATTAACGGCCAACGGAGCAAATACTTATACCTGGCTTCCAGCCACCGGCTTAAGTTCTTCAACAGGTGCCAGCGTAATTGCGAATCCGGCTTCAACAACCATTTATACTATTACCGGAACAGCCGTTAATAATTGTACAGCCAACACTACCTCTACCCTGCTCGTAAATCCTTTACCAGTAGTAACAGTAAACTCTTCTTCCATTTGTTTAGGACAGCAAACCGCTACGCTTACAGCCAATGGCGCAACTTCCTATTCATGGAACCCTCCGGCCGGGTTAAGTGCTACTTCAGGTTCCGTAGTAACAGCCAATCCGGTTGCAACAACAATTTATACAGTAACGGGCACCGATGTTAACAGTTGCACAAAGACTGCTTCTGCCACTTTAACAGTTTTCCAGATTCCAACAGTTACTGTAAATTCAGCAGCTATTTGTGTTGGACAACAAACTGCAAATCTTGCTGCAAACGGCGCCAGCACTTACACCTGGATTCCTGCAACGGGATTGAGTTCCTCGTCATTGCCAAACGTAACCGCTAATCCATCTGTCACAACAGTATATACTATTACGGGAAGTAATGCCAACAGTTGTACCAATACGGCAGTTTCAACCGTATCGGTTAATCCACAACCAACGGTTACGGTTAACTCTTCAACTATTTGCGTAGGGCAACAAATCGCAACACTTACAGCTAGTGGTGCCAATATCTATTCATGGTCTCCGGCAACAGGTTTAAGCTCAACTTCAGGCTCTGTGGTTAGCGGTAATCCAATAACTACTACCAATTATACGATCGCAGGAACAGATGTTAATTCCTGTACAACTACGGCGGTTGCCACTATAACGGTTTTCGCATTGCCAACTATTACAGCGAATTCAGCGGCAATCTGTTTCGGACAGCAAACAGCAACACTTACCGCCAATGGCGCGAATACTTATACATGGGCGCCGGCAACCGGCTTAAGTTCCAACTCCGGATCTGTTGTTACTTCCAATCCGGCGAACAACATCACTTATACAATTTCAGGTACTGACTTAAATACCTGTACCAACACTGCGGTAGCAACCGTTACGGTTAACCCTTTGCCAACAATTACAGTTAACTCTGCAACTATATGCTCTGGAAAAACGGCAGCGCTTACCGCGAATGGTGCGAATACATATTCATGGTCGCCACCAACGGGACTTAGCACAACGTCCGGTGCAAATGTTTCAGCCAGTCCGCTCTCAGCAATTGTGTATACCGTGTCGGCCACAGATGTGAACACCTGTACCAATGTTGCTACCTCTACCGTTATTGTGAACTCGCTCCCAATAATTATTGTGAACTCCACGCTTATTTGTGTTGGACAGCAAACCGCGGCGCTTAACGCCAATGGCGCTTTAAATTATAGCTGGACACCTTCAGCAGGACTAAATTCTTCTACAGGAAATAATGTACTCGCCTCTCCGCTTGTAACCACCATTTACACCGTAACCGGAACGGATAATGCTAATTGCTCCGGTACAGGAACATCCACCGTGACCGTAAAGCCACTTCCTGCCCCTGTAGTGAATCCTTTATTGGCGGAAGGGTGCCAACCGTTATGCCTTAACTTCAGCGAGCTGAGCAATACTCCCGGTCAATACGACTGGACCTTTGGCGACGGTGTTCCGGGGATTACTGCTACACCCTCCCATTGTTATTATCAGAGTGGCGTGTTTACGGTAAGGGTTAAACTTACCGATGTTTTCGGATGCAGGGATTCTTCAGCTACAACTGTAACAGTATATCCAAAACCAGTGGCAGATTATGCTTTCTCGCCGCTCAAGCCGCACATTAATGCCGACGATCAGGTAACCTTTACTGATGCTTCTTACAATGCTAACATAGTAAGTTATAACTGGTTTTTTGTAACACCATCAGTTGTTTTAAGTACTGTGCAAAACCCTACTATTACTTATACCCAAGCCGGTGATTATACCAGCATGCTGCTTGTAACAAGCGATCACGGGTGTATTGACACCATCTCAAAACACATTGTTGTATATGATGATTTTAACCTGTTCGTTCCCAATGCCTTTACACCAAATGATGATGGGATCAATGATGTTTTTCAACCTAAAGGACTGGGTTTTACAAAATATCATCTGCAAATATTTGAC
>JACDDR010000171.1 GCA_013816895.1 Bacteroidota bacterium | reverse complement strand
ACCGGATAGTGGATTCCTTAACCGGCGACCAGTATTTGTCTGCAGTTTGGGCGTTAAAGTTAAACGCAAGAACCACCAGTACGAATAATAAGATTTTTTTCATGTGTTTGTTTTTTAATTATTCCTGCCAAAAGGAGCTAAGGCAGTCCTAAAATGTAAATTAGATTATAAATATAATAAAATTAGTGCCTTTTATCAATACCCCACATCATTTTGTTGCGGAGAGTAGTAAAAAAATGCTGCCCTTCAAGGTTCACCATGTTAAAGCGGAAATCAGCCCTTTTAACGGTTAGTTCAATACTGGCCGGAACCTGCGCGCTTCTTGAATCCAGGGAGATATTAAAGCTGTCGCTTCGGCCCATTATTTTAAAACTGATCTGTTTATTGTTAGAGATAATAATAGGCCGTACATTGAGGTTATGCGGTGCAATCGGAGTAATGATAAAGTTTTCGGAATCGGGTATCATAATGGGACCGCCGCAACTTAACGAGTAAGCGGTAGAGCCTGTTGGTGTTGCTACGATTAAGCCGTCTGCAAAATAAGAGTTCAGAAAAACGCCGTCAATATAAGTGTCAATACTTATCATAGCGCTGCTGTCTTTTTTATGAATGCTGAATTCATTCAGCGCGTAGTTAACACCGTTAAAGCAATCGTTACAGCCTGTGAGTTCAATGAGCTCGCGTTTATCAAGCGTAAAACGTTCTTTTACAAGTTTATTAAGCGCCTGTTTTAATTCTGTTTTATTTACCGATGCTAAAAACCCCAACCGCCCGGTGTTTACGCCAAGTACGGGTATACCTGTTTTGCGGATGAGCGCGAGCGTTTCAAGCATGGTCCCATCTCCGCCGAGCGAAATAACATAATCGGCCTTTGAGATCAGATCTTCTGAAGTGGAGTAAGTAGTTAGCGCCAGCTGAAAATTATAAGTTTCCTGAAGGTATTTGTAGTAAGGTTGATAAACGATCAGGTTAATTTTGCTGTTCTTTAAAAAGCCGTGGATCTGCTCAATGTATTTGGGATCATTTTCTTTTGTTGAGCGGGCGTAAACTGCAATCGTCATATTTAACTGGTAAACAATTCCTAATCAAAGATAATCTTTAAATTGAAAACGCGTGAAATTAAATTTTCGTGTTTACAGTTAATTTACAATCTTTAAGGTCAATTAAAGCTCTTACACAACCGCCATGCTTGAAAGTCCCCTGCACGAACACCATTTACTGCGTTACGAGGTTGAAGAGCTGGCGGAGCCTTTTCGCGAATATGAGCGCACGGCCGTGGTTAGTTTTTTTGATGAGAATAATAAAAAAGTTACCGTTCAGAAATATGGAATTATTACCGGGGATGATATTTTTAAAAAAATTGATGAAGGAGAAGCACTGAACCTAAACCACGCCTACGTTAAAAATTTTTCGTTAACCAATTACCGTACCAACAAGGGATTCGACGACCACGTATACATTCATCTGAAAAACTTCAGCGCCAAAAAATCGTTTTTTGATTGCGACATTACCAGCGATTTTAGTTATGCGGAATTTGGAGGCGCCAAGATCAGCTTCGAGTCCGCCATTTTTGGAAATGGTAACACCAATTTCTTTAACGCAAATTTCAGCCATTGCGACGTATCCTTTAAAAAAGCAAAATTCGGAAGCGGAAGCACGAGTTTTAAGTCGGTTAAATTTGGTGATGGTGGAATAACCTTTAACAACACCAATTTCGGAACGGGCAATTTAAGTTTTGTGGATGCAGATTTCAGCAATGGAAATGTTGATTTTAAAAACACCTACTTTGGCGACGGTCATGTTGATTTTAAATTCGCGCGTTTTGCGAGCGGCGATATCAGCTTTGAACGCGCCAGCTTTGGCAAGGGAAAAAAAGATTTTAAAAACGTGGAGTTCGGCGGTGGTAAAATAGATTTCAGAAGAGTTAATTTTAATGATGGTGATGTTTCGTTTGAAGGCGTTGAGTTTGGCAACGGCAAGGTAAGTTTCAGAAGCACGGTGTTTGGCTACGGACACAAATCGTTTCACCTGGCCGATTTTGCGCATGGCGAAGCGCAGTTTGATTACGCCGATTTTGGATCGGGAGAAATTACTTTTAATAAAGCCACCGTGGCCGCTATTTCGTTTACAGGCTGTCATCTTAATTGTTATACCGATCTGCGTTTTGGGCAGTGCACGCTTATTGATTTAAGTAACACCGTGGTGCGCGACATACTGGATGTGAAACCCGAAAATGAAAAAGTAATTATTCAGGAAATGAATCTGGTGGGCATGCGCATTCTTGGCAGAATATTTATCGACTGGCGTGGAAATGATGTGTATGATCTTATCTACAATCAGCAAAAAACCTCGCTGTTTCAAAAGGCCGAGCAGTTCCGCATCTTAAAAGAAAATTTCAGGAACAACGGCCAATATGATGATGAAGATGAATCCTATGTTGAGTTTAAGCGTTGCGAGGCAAAAGCAAAGGGGATAGAAGAGCCTAAATTAAAAGGCAAGGGATATTTAGCGGCAGGCATTAATTATTATTTTCAGAAGTATCTTTTCGATCATGTGGGCCGGTACGCCACCGCGCCAACACGCGTGTTAATGAATGTGGTGGTAACGGTTATTGTTTACGGGTTGTTGTATTTCGTTTGCACAAATTATTTCCCTGGCTTTGGCACGGTAAACACAACATTGCCTGATACCATGAACGAATCGGGAAGTTTTTTAAACTGCATGTATTACAGCGCCATTACTTTTTTTACCATTGGTTATGGCGATTATTTTGCCGGCGGTTATTTGAAGTTGCTGGCCGTAATGGAGGGATTCTCAGGTGTGTTCCTCATGAGTTATTTTACGGTGGCTTTCGTAAGAAAAATATTACGATAGAACAGAAAAGAACTTAGGTGCGATAAATTTTCGATTTCGCTTATTTTAAATACCTTCGTTCAACTAAACCTAAAACTATGAAACATATATTACGATCAGCTGTATTTGCAGCAGTTATTTTATCTTTTTGCGCATTTCTTCCGGCGGATGATTGCAGCATGTATGCTCCTGTGAAAGTGGGAAGTGAAGTCGAATACAAAAATTATAATGACAACGGTAAGGTTACCGGCACTAACAGAACAAAAGTGTTAGCCGTTCGGAAAACCACGGGCGGTCAGGAAATTGAAATGCAGAGCGAATCGTTTGACAAAAAAGATAAGTCCGCCGGCACTTCTACTTACGTTGTGGCCTGCGAGAATGGAAGCTTTTCGGTGGACATGCGCTCAATGATTACCGCAGAACAAAAAGAAAGCTTTAAGGACTCAAAAGTGAATATTGAAGCAGATAAGCTGGATATTCCTTCTAATCCTCAGGTTGGACAAACATTAAAAAACGGAACCGTGAAAATGGTAACTGAAAGCGAAGGCAGCCCAATTGTAATGAAGCTAACCATGAACATCAGTAATCGCAAGGTGGCAGCTATTGAAGATGTAACTGTTCCCGCGGGCACATTCAAATGCGTTAAAATAACGGCGGATGTGGAGACCAAATTGCTGTTTACGATAAGGGCTAAAACCGTTGAATGGTATGCAAAAGAAGTTGGCCTGGTAAAAAGTGAAACTTACTCTACTAAGGATAAATTACAGGGGTATACGACATTGAACGCGAAGAAATGAGTTTGGGATAGTGTCTGTGTTTATAAGGTAACTCCTAGTTTAGAATTCCTGTTAATTAAGTTTAATATGCTTTTCCCAATTCGGGAACTTTTTGTATCTTTGACAAGAAATTTAAATTGAGGATAATTTCAAAGAAAATACTTCGCGAATTTTGGGAAAAACACTCCGATAGTCAGCAACAGTTGAAATCCTGGTACCAGGAGACAAATAATATTTTTTGGAAGACGCCAAAAGACATTAAAAGAGACTATCCGAGTGCAAGTTTTCTGGAAAGGAATCGTGTAGTTTTTAATATAAAGGGGAACAAGTACAGATTAATTGTAAGAGTAAATTATGATTATCAAATGGTTTGGATCCGGTTTATTGGAACGCACGCCGAATATGATAAGATTGACGCTAATGAAATTTAGAACTATGACAATCAAACCAATTAAAACTAAAAAGGACTACCAAAATGCTTTGGAAAGACTTGAAACAATATTTAATGCAGAAAAAGGATCATCAGAAGGCGATGAACTTCTGGTGCTTGGAATCTTGATTGAGAAATACGAAAACGAACATTTCCCTGTTGGATTTCCTGACCCCATAGAAGCTATAAAATTCCGCATGGAACAAATGGGATACAATCAAACTGATTTAGCGAAAGTAATTGGCCTCAAGAGCAGGGTTAGTGAAATCCTTAGCAAGAAAAGAAAACTGACAATCGAGATGATAAGATTGCTTCATGATAATCTAAAAATTCCCACCGACGTTTTGATTCAAGCTTACAAATTAACAAAAAGTAATTAGTGTAAATGCGGAGTCGCTAGCTGCCCAACAAAAAAGTCGGATGATATTTCATCCGGCTTTTTAGATTAAAAAATTAGCAATTACAACAATTCATTCGCAAGGTTGGCTAGTTCGCTTCGTTCGCCTTTTTCAAGGGTAATGTGCGCGTACAGCGATTGCCCTTTTACTTTTTCGATCAGGTAACTTAAACCGTTACTTTGCGCGTCGAGATACGGCGTGTCAATCTGATGGATATCACCTGTAAAAATAATCTTTGTGTTTTCGCCGGCACGGGTAATAATTGTTTTTACTTCGTGCGGTGTAAGATTCTGAGCTTCGTCAACAATAAAAAATACGTTGCTTAAGCTGCGGCCGCGAATGTAGGCAAGCGGACACACCACCAGTTTCTGCGATTCCACCATTTCATTCAGTTGTTTGTGTTCCTTGTCTTTTTCGCTGAACAAACTGCGTATGTATTTTAAATTATCCCATAACGGTTCCATGTAAGGATTTAACTTGCTGTTTACATCGCCCGGTAAATAACCAATGTCTTTATTGCTTAAAGGCACAATGGGCCTTGCGAGGTAGATC
>JACDDR010000170.1 GCA_013816895.1 Bacteroidota bacterium | reverse complement strand
GGTATGATCTGGTGCAGCGGATGGAAACTCGCCAGCGCCGTAAGTAATGCAGGCGGGCTCGGCATCATAGGTGCGGGCAGCATGTACCCCGATGTGCTTAGAACACATATTCAAAAATGTAAAAAGGCAAGTGAAAAGCCATTTGCGGTGAATGTCCCCCTCCTTTACCCTAACATTGAAGAACTCATTAAAATAATTATTGAGGAAGGTGTTAAAATTGTGTTCACCAGTGCGGGAAATCCTAAAACATGGACAAATCATCTTAAAAGTCACGGTATTACAGTGGTTCACGTAGTAAGCGGAATAAAATTTGCTATTAAATGCGAAGAAGCTGGCGTTGATGCTGTTGTTGCCGAAGGTTTTGAAGCCGGAGGGCACAACGGTCGCGATGAAACAACCTCCCTGGTGCTTATTCCGCAGGTAAGAGCGGCCATAAAAATCCCTTTAATAGCGGCTGGTGGCATTGGCACAGGATCTCAAATGGCAGCAGCGTTTGCCTTAGGTGCAGAAGGCGTACAGGTGGGAAGCCGCTTTGTTGCTACTCTGGAAAGCAGCGCTCACGATAATTTTAAACAAGCCGTTATTCAAACAAAGGAAGGCGATACGCAAGTTACCTTAAAACAATTAACGCCCGTACGATTGATAAAAAATAAATTTTTCGGCGAGGTTGATGCTGCTGAGAAAAAAGGCGCCAGCGCAGAACAACTGAGCGAGCTGTTAGGCCGAGCGCGGGCAAAAAAAGGAATGTTTGAGGGCGATCTCGAAGAAGGCGAACTGGAAATAGGGCAAATAAGCAGTGCTATCAAAGAAATAAAACCGGCAGCCGAAGTGGTAGAAGAGATTTATAATGAGTTTAAACACACATTAAAAAAATTATCTGATCTAAGCGCATAGGTAAAGGGTGTTCTTTTTTAAGCAAAAGCGTACGAAAGAATCATCTGTACTTTACACTCTCTTCCACAAAAATAAATGCCGCTTTTCCGGTAAAAAACAAGTAATTTTAAAAGATACTTTACTACGCAAAGTTTATTATGATCGACTACCAAAAATTCAAATTAAAAAATAATCTCACCGTTATAGTTCACGAAGATAAAAGCACGCCAATGGCCTGCGTTAACATTTTGTATGACGTTGGCGCGAGAGACGAAGATGAAAGTAAAACCGGTTTTGCACATCTCTTTGAACACCTTATGTTTGGCGGTAGCATTAATATTCCGAATTACGATGAGCCCTTGCAGCTTGTAGGAGGCGAAAACAACGCCTTTACAACAAACGACATCACAAATTATTACTGCACTGTTCCCGCGGTAAATATTGAAACTGCTTTCTGGCTTGAAAGCGATCGCATGCTGAGTCTTGGCTTTACGAATAAAAGCCTGGATGTTCAAAGAAGTGTTGTGATCGAAGAATTCAAACAGCGTTATCTTAACCAGCCCTATGGCGATGTATGGTTATTATTACGTCCACTCGCCTTCACCACTCACCCCTACAAATGGGCTACCATAGGGAAAGAAATTTCGCATATTGAAAATGCAACCATGAATGATGTTCGTTCATTTTTCATGAAGCATTATAATCCCAGTAATGCCATTATGGTTGTTGCCGGGAATATTGATCCTGAACAGGTGAAAGAATTAGCCGAAAAATGGTTTGGTCCTATTGATGCCGGTAAAAAACCAAAACGTGAACTGCCTGTTGAACCGGTTCAAACCGAACCAAGAAAACTTATAGTAGAGCGTGATGTGCCTGCCAATGCCATTTACAAGGCATACAAGATGTGTTCACGCAGCGATAAAGAATACCACACCATTGATGTGTTATCGGATATATTAAGCCGCGGAAATTCGTCTCGTCTTTACAAATCATTGATAAAAGACAAGCAATTGTTTACAGATATAAACGCTTATGTAATGGGCGATCTGGACAGAGGTCTTTTTGTGATCAGCGGAAAAATTTCGGAAGGTATTAAAATGGAAGACGCTGAAAAAGCAATTTATGAGGAAATTGAAAAACTGAAAAATGAAATTATTCCGGTGGACGAATTACAGAAATGTAAAAACAAAGTGGAATCTACTTTAACCTTCAGTGAAACAGATGTGCTTACAAAAGCCACCAACCTTGCCATTTCTGAATTACTGGGAGACGCCAACCTTATTAACGAGGAAATAGAACGTTACGCAGAGGTGACCGTTGAAAAAGTAATGGAACAGGCAAAACTCATTCTACACGAAAATAACTGCAGCACGCTTTATTATTTAGCAAAGCAAAAATGAGCGACCTTAAATCCATTAGCGAACGTTTAACCGCTTTAAAATTTCCTGCCGGAATTTTAAACGCATATGATGAACCTCACCGCTTTTATCATACTTCAGAGCATTTGCTTGACGTTCTTTCAGCGTTAGAAAAAAATGGAATCGCAGATGATGAATTGTTCCTTGCCGCTGTGTACCACGATGCTGTTTATGATCCCAAGGCTGCAGATAACGAAGAGCGCTCCGCGGAATTATTCTTACGCGATGCGAAAAATTCAGAATTAAAGGAAGATCAGATCAACGCAGTTAAACAATACATCCTGGACACGAAAAGTCATAAATCTTCTTCCAAAAAATCAGAACGTCTCATAAAAGCTGATTTGAATATACTGGAACAATCTTTTGATAAATTGCTGGACTACGAAAATAAAATCTTTAAGGAGTTTCAGTTTGCAGATTACAAAATTTACCAGCCCGAACGGATAAAGGTTCTCGAAAAACTTAACACCGGAGGAAAATTAAATTCGCTGATAGAATACGTTAGGCAGCGAAAACCTTTGATTGGCGTGTTTTGCGGAAGCTTCAATCCGTTTCATAAGGGTCATTATAGTGTTCTCACTAAAGCCGAACGCATTTTTGACAAAGTGATCATCGCCTTTGGAAAGAATCCTGATAAAAAAGAACGCGAATGGCCTGTTCCAAAAATCCTGAACTATCATCAAAAGGAAGAATACAACGGCCTGCTTACTGATTTTATAAGTTCCCTGGCATATGATGTGGTGGTGGTGAGAGGCTTAAGAAATTCAACCGACTTTCAATACGAACAAAATCAGTACCGGTATATTCAGGAATTGATGCCGGATATAAAGATCATTAATATTTTCTGCGATAAAGAATACGAACACATTAGTTCTTCGGGCATTCGCACCCTTGAAAAGTTTAACAAACACAAGGGTTATTTACTTGACTAAGGATGACAGGTTTTCCGGACAAACATTTTAACCGTATTTTTTTTGCAACCTGTTCAGTTGTATTTGCAGTAATTTGCCTTCGCGCATTTTTTATTCCCTTTTCACATGACGAAGCTGCAACCTTTTATTTTTATATCCAGCCCTCCGACTTTCTTCCTTATAAAGCGCATCTTTATACCAACAATCACGTTCTCAACAGCGCCTTGTCTACCCTGTGCTATCACCTCGGAGGCTCCCACCCTTTTATTCTAAGGATTCCAAACATTCTTTCCTTCTTATTGTTATGCCTTGGGGTGTTTCGTTTTTTTAAATATTTAAACCGAACATCTGCTAAAATTATTCTAATACTGTTTTTTATTTTAACGTTTAATTTTCTTGACTTCTTTGAGCTTTGCCGGGGGTACGGACTATCCATTGGATTCATGATTGCCGGTTTGGCTTATCTGCAGGATTATTTTACCACCCGTAAGTTTAAATATCTACTTTTATTTTCATTATTCTGGCAACTTGCCCTTGCCGCTAATCTTACACTGGTTGTTTTATTAACCGTTTTACTTTTCTTTATTTTTATTTACCAGCTAAAAAATAGACTGTTCCTGGAAATAAAGAACCTTATTTTGCAGGTAGTCAACCTCGCGCTGCTTTATTTCTGGATTAAATTCGCATTATTTTACAAAGAAGCAGGCGCCCTTGACAGCGGCGTGGGCGAAAGCTATTGGGAAGTATCTTTTAAATCGCTGATGCTTTTTGTCTTTGGCACCGATTATTTGTGGCTGCAGGCCGTTATTGTTGTTCTCTTCGCACTAAGTTTACTTTTTGGCATGTATTCTTTTTTCAAAAACAAATTTGCTCTCTCTAAAATTTTTGAGCCCTCTTATTTTTATCTTTTGCTACTCAGTACTTTTATAACCGCCTTTTATCTCCAGAAGAAATTACTTCACATTAACTATCCCGAAGACCGCACTGGCTTATTTTTTTATCTTTTCTTTTCTTTGTCTGTTACTTTTTTATTCGATCAGTTACCTTCGTTTTCGTCAAAATTATTCGCCGCCATTTTTTCAGTTTATACTGTCGTTCATTTATTCATTGCATTTAATCTGGCTTCATTCAATCATTATTTTTATCACGTCATGCCGCCTTCCTTTTATTCTTATCTCGAAAATGAATCCCAAAAAAATGCTGATTTTTTTACCGTTGGAGGAAACAAGAGCAGGGAAATGATTTACACTTTTGAGAACTACAGGCATGGATCTCCGCTAAACACCATGGATGACGCCGAAGAGATGCAAATGAACTGCGATTATTATTATGCACTTAAGCTTGAACGGCCTTACTACCGCTTCTTCTATGACGAGGTAGCTTATGATGACCGGTGGGACAGAGTGTTACTCAAACGCAAACAAAAAATAACAAGAACTGAAATTCAATCCTTAACCCTTAAGAGTAAAGAGTTTAAAAGCAGCGATGAATTTCTGGGTTTTATTTCATTCAGCGACACATCCCTTGCTTCACGCAATTGTATCGAAACAGATTTTGATATAACCTTTAAGAATGTACCTTCTCCGTTTAATGCTTTTTTGGTGTGCCAGGTTAGCGACAGTTTGGGAAACAACGCATATTATAAACGTGTTCAGCTTAACTGGATCGCTCCTTCACTAAACAACCAATCGAAACGTTTTAAGCTTACCACAGGGCCTTTGCCTGCTAAATTCACAGTCACTGTTTATCTTTGGAACATAAAAAAACAACCTGTGGAAATAACGTTAAACAAGTTAAGAATTCATCAACTCTATGCGC
>JACDDR010000045.1 GCA_013816895.1 Bacteroidota bacterium | reverse complement strand
GTATCAAGCGGTACTCCTTTTTGAGGCTGAAATTTCTGGCGCTCTTCCTCTTTCGAATCGATGTAACGCGGTAAATCTTTAATGTCTACCCCAAAACTGGTTAAACCGCTAAACTTTTTGATTTGTTCAGGCGAGAAATTAACCTTGTATTTAGCACCAAGCTCCTTTAACGCGTTCATTTTAGCAACCGGGTTACTAATCCCAAAAAACACGCGGCCGTTATCATCAACAGTAACCATAATGTGATTTTCGGGTAATAGCACGTCACCAATTGATGAAGGTGGGTCTACTGTAACAGGCTCAGCCATGCGAAACGATGCCGTTAACATAAAAAATGTTACCAGTAAGAAGGCAAGATCCACCATGGGCGTCATGTCTATTGTAGGGGATCCGCCTTTGGATGGTTTTTTTGACATGTTTATTGTTTTTAATTAAGATGTATACTTTTATTTAATTCCATAAAATATTCTGAAAAATTTCAGAATTATTTTTCAGATGCCTGAAATTCCTGGATAATTGTAAATCCGGCTTCATCCATTGCATAAGTGATCTGATCAACGCGATTGCTGAATACGTTATAAAAAATAATCGCAAGAGCGGAGGTTAGAATTCCGAATAAAGTATTTACAAGTGCCTCAGAAATACCGGTAGCCAGGGCTGCAGTGTCCGGCGCACCAGTGTTGGCTAAGGCCGCGAAAGCGTTGATCATCCCTAATACGGTACCAATTAGTCCGGCGAGTGTACCAATAGAGGCCATTGTGGAAATAACCACCATGTTTTTGGATAACATCGGCAATTCAAGCGCAGTAGCTTCTTCCAGTGATTTTTGAATAGCTGCCACCTTAGATTCTTTGTCCATTGTATTGTCGCTTTTAACGAATTGATATTTTAAAATCCCTTCGTGAACAACGTTTGCCAAAGAGCCTTTCTGACGGTCGCATTCTGCAATAGCTCCATCAAAATCATGACTTGCAATAAGCGATTTGATCTTTGCTACAAATTTATCGGTTTGTCCGCGACCATTAGCTTTCATAATAGTGATAAAGCGTTCGATGGCAAAAGTGATTACGGTAAACAAAAATCCTAAGATAATTGGCACAATAAATCCTCCTTTATGCATGGTTCCTAATATATTTTTCGGATGACCTTTAATTGGATCTCCGCCTTCAAAGTTTTCGGCTTTGCCTAAAACAAGGGCATAAATCATAATTCCAATCCCAATGCAGATTACAATGGCTAACGCTGAAACTACTAATGGGAATCCTCCCGATGTCTTTTTTGTGCTCATAATTGTGTTATTTGTTATTTAGTTTAATTTCGAATTAATGAATGCCAAACTTAATAAAATAGTTCGGAAGAAAAAACCCCTTACCGGAACTATTTTTTTGATTATAACGGCTTCCAGCTACAAATATTCTAAAGTTTTCCGGCATTGCAGGAGGGTATTTTATATCTGGCAGAAATTTGCTGATATTTGGTAAGCATTTAGACTAAACATCAGTAGAAGAAGCAACGGTCCCCATCGCGATCAGTAGCACAAATTGCGCGAATTGAAGATTCTGTATTATATGCGAATCTGCGGCAGATAATGGCATAAGAAAATTTTTAAATGACAGCAGAACATATACGCGAATATTGCCTTAAAAAACCTGGGGTGGAAGAATCTTTTCCGTTCGGCAATGAAACGCTGGTTTTTAAAGTGGGCGGAAAAATGTTCTTATTAATGTCCCTTGATGCCACTCCACTTAGCTTTAACGTGAAATGCGAACCGCAGAAAGCAATAGAGCTAAGAGAAAGATACGTGAATGTTATGCCAGGATATCATATGAATAAAACGCACTGGAATACCATTAAATGCTCTGCCGATATGCCAAAAAAAATACTTCTGGACTGGATAGATGATTCATATCTGCTTGTTTTTAACTCTCTTCCGAAGAAACAAAGGCCGTTATAACGTTTTAGATGTAAAAAGGGGCAAATCAGTGGGATTTAGGTTTTTTTACACCTTTTTTTGCCTATATTCGCCCCACAAAAATTTATAAAACATGAAAACAAAATTTACTTTATTATTTACTGCAGCTATCTGCGCGTTCAAAATGGACGCTCAGGTATTGTTCTCTGAGAACTTTACTGCTACTTTCACACCAGCCTCAGCGGGTTGGGCGGTACAAAACAATTCTGTACCTCAAGGAACCGTATCCTGGTTTCAGGGAAGCGCTGCTACATTTACGGCTTTTAATGGTGCTGCTGCCGATTATTTCGCTGCTAACTATCAAAGCCAGGGTTCTACTGCAGGTGGTATAAGTAACTGGTTAATTACTCCAACATTGAGTTTAACCAATGGTAATGTATTTTCTTTTGCCACAAGAACTGCCAGTACTCCTACTTTTCCTGACAGGTTACAACTTCGTATGAGCACTGCTGGTACTTCTACAGCTGTTGGAACTACTACTACTGGAATTGGGACTTTTACCACTTTATTGCTGGATATTAATCCTGCTTACACAACCAATACTACTACAGCAGTAAGCAATGGCTCTGTTAATGGTTATCCAAATGCATGGACGGTTTATTCTACTACTTTAAGTGGTATTACAGGAACCGTAACCGGTCGTTTCGCATTCCGTTACGTAGTTGACGATGGCGGACCAAACGGTGCAAACTCTGATTATATCGGAATTGACGCGGTTAATTATTCAAGCCCTTGTACTGCTCCTTCTGTAAGTATTGCTGCTTCCTCTACAGGATTATGCTCTGGAAGTTCTGCTACTTTAACTGCAAGCGGTGCTACATCCTATACATGGAGTGCCGGTAGCCAGACTACCTCTGCAATAGTTATTACACCAAATGCTAATACAACTTATATCGTGTCGGGTTCTAACGCAGGCTGCATTGGTACAATGTCCATTGCTGTGACGGTAACCGCCACCCCGGTTGTTTCAGCTAACAGCGCTACAACCTGCGCTTCTACTTCAACAACGTTACAAGCTTCAGGTGCTGCAACTTATTCATGGAATACAGGTGCAACAACTTCTTCTATAGTTGTTTCTCCAGCGGCTAATACAACTTATACTGTAGTTGGAAGCAACGGTTCTTGTTCTAATACAAAAACTGTATCTATTACTATCGCTTCTAACTTAGGGGTTAACGTTTCTGCTTCTTCAAATTCAGTTTGTAGTGGTAAAACGGCTACTTTAACCGCAAGCGGAGCAAGTACTTATTCATGGAACACAGGTGCTACTACCGCTGTTATTGTTGTAACTCCAACAGCTAACACTACATATTCAGTAGGTGGCGCTACCGGTGCTTGTTTCGGTGCAAACACTGTTGCTATTGCAGTTGCTGCATCTCCAACAGTAGCGGCTGTTTCAAGTAATTCAACGGCTTGTGTTAACCAAACGATTACTTTAACTGCCAGTGGTGCTGCTTCATATACCTGGACTCAATTCGGCGTTGTTAGCCCTACTATCTCCTTAGGTACATCAACTGTAGCCAACTCTTATACAATTTTTGTAACAGGCGTAAACGCTGCGGGTTGTACTTCGTCAACTTCTGTTGTTCAAAACGTAAGCTTATGTACGGGTATTGAAAACAATGCGGCTTTAACTGCAAACGTTTCAGTTTACCCTAATCCATTTACTTCTGAATTGAAAATTTCAGGTGTTAACGGTTCAGTTCAAATCTTCAACACGCTTGGTCAGTTAGTTGCTACTTCAGCGGTTAACGAGTCTGAATCTATTAACACAAACAACCTTGCAAAAGGTGTTTATATTGTTAAGGCTTTTGATGCAACCGGTAAAGAAATTAAAACGATCCGCGTTATCAAGAACTAAATTCATTCTTTTTTTATCTAAAGCCCGGAAACGCAAGTTTTCGGGCTTTTTTGCTTTATTATGATTAATTCAGGAATGCATTTGGTAAATTTGTATTATTATTCTCTGAAATGACTGTTGCCGACTTGCTTACACGCGCCCTTAAATTTGACTTTCTCAGTATCGAAGAAGGCGTGTTTCTTTACGAAAACGCCTCAACCGCCGAATTAATGTTAGTAGCAAACGAGTTGCGTAAAATTCAGAAGAACAATTCAAATAAAGTTACCTGGCAGATAGACCGCAACCTTAATACCACCAATGTTTGTATTGCCAATTGCAAATTCTGTAATTTTTACCGCATTCCGGGACATAAGGAAAGTTACATCACCGACATTGAAACTTATAAAAAGAAAATTGAGGAAACTATAAAATTCGGGGGCGACCAGCTTTTATTACAAGGGGGGCACCATCCGGATTTAGGACTGGATTTTTACGTGAATCTTTTTAAGGAGATCAAAAAACATTTTCCTCAAATTAAATTGCACTCGCTCGGGCCTCCTGAAATTGCGCACATCACAAAACTTGAAAAAAGCACACACACCGAAGTTTTAAAAGCTTTGGTAGAAGCCGGACTAGATAGTCTTCCTGGCGCTGGCGCGGAAATTCTGAATGACAGGGTAAGAAGGCTCATCAGCAAGGGAAAATGTACCGGCCGCGAATGGCTGGAAGTAATGAAAGCCTGTCACCAGTTAAATATTACGACCAGTGCCACTATGATGTTCGGGCACGTTGAAACTATCTATGAGCGTTTTGAGCATCTGGTTTGGATACGCGAGGTGCAGGCACAGAAACCCGCGGAGTCAAAAGGATTTTTAGCCTTTATTCCATGGCCTTTCCAGGATGATGGAACATTACTGAACCGTTTGAAAGGGATAAAAAACAATGTTACTTCCGATGAATACATTCGCATGATTGCCTTAAGCAGGATCATGCTTCCCAACATTATAAACATACAGGCCAGCTGGCTCACCGTTGGGAAAGCCACTGCTCAGATCTGCCTTCATGCAGGTGCCAACGATTTTGGAAGTATCATGATTGAAGAAAATGTAGTTAGCGCAGCCGGGGCACCACATCGCTTTACTTACAAAACCATACAGGATGCCATACAGGAAGCAGGTTTTGAGCCTCAACTGCGAAACCAGCAATATGGCGAAAGAGAAATTCCGGCAGACATTACAGAGCAGGTGATCGCTTATTAGAAGACCCTGCAGCACGGATTTATTAGTCACATTTTGAAGGTAACTTCTACTCTGAATTCTCTTCAGAAAATTATTTTGTAAACGCCCTCACCATCTTGTCTTTGTTCAGCACAGAATGCCAAACAACGCAAACCAAAAAAACCTATATTTGTTTAAATGCTCAAGAAGATCTTTCTGTTAATCACATTGTCTCTTTCTACGCAAGCTGTCTTGTCGCAGGAAACTGAACAGGATACTATTTACCTGATGAACGGGCACGTAGTAGCCGAAAAAATAATAGACACCCTTTTGGGGGCCGTTACAATTTCTAATCCCAAAAAACCTACGCGCAAAATTAATTACGAGCTGGAACAGCTGTATATGGTGCGCTATGCCAATGGTACCAAGCGCTTTTATTACGAACAGGATTCTCTGAAAAGTAACTGGTTTACCCGTGATGAAATGTGGATGTACATGAAAGGTGAAGTGGATGCACGCAAGGGTTTTAAGGCAAGAGGTTCACTTATTGGTGCCGGCATTGCAGGATTGGTGGGCGGTTTAACCGGAACCTTCTGGGCTCCTATTCTACCCTACGGATATATGGCAATGGTTGGATTACCAAAGGTGCGGATAAAGCACGAAACAATCAGCAATCCAATTTACATCGAAAGTGATGCCTATATTTTGGGATACGAGCGCGTTGCCCGTCACAAAAGACGGATCCAGGCTGTGATCGGCGGCACGGTGGGCCTGGCTGTTGGATTTACTTTGTACGGTCTGCTTCATCAATATTATCCGGAAAATGTAAATATTGGTTTTAGGAAATAAGAATATTGTTTGATATCTCCGAGACGTTTCACCGCCCCAATATTAACCGGCTAATTTCACGGAATTTTTTTAACTTCATAATAAAATCTTAAGGATGAAAGAAAAATTTACAATTCTACTAGCTCTTATTTCATGTTCACATTTGCTGTCACAAAACAATTTTGGTTGTTTTTCGCATGAGATATACGCTGAACAAATGAAGAATGATCTCTCTTTTAAAGCTAATCAGCAGCAACTGGAAAAAGAAACCGAAGAGTTGACGAAGAATTTTTCGGCTCATAAAACAGCAACCGCAACGTATGTCATTCCAATTGTTTTCCATATCATTCACACAGGGGGAGCAGGTAACATTTCTGAAGCGCAGATTTTGAATCAGGTTCAGATCTTAAACAAAGAATTCAATCGCCAGCAGGCCGATACAGTTTTAACACCTGTTGCCTTTAAACCGTATGCTGCCGGAATCAATGTGGAATTCAGACTAGCCACAATTGATCCGAATGGTAGTTGCACAAACGGAATTGAAAGGATATACAGCACCATGGCCAGTTGTTCCAATAATTGGGAAGAGGCAAAAAACATAACATATTGGCCAAGCAATAAGTATTTAAATATTTGGATTGTTGAAAGCATGCATTATCCGGCGAACTTTAGCTGTAATGGCGGGGGCTATTCTGTATTCCCGGGCGGGGCGGCGATCAAGGATGGCGTAGTGATGCGCGGCGACCTTATTGGAAGTATTGGAACAGCGGCGACTAATGGAGGCTGGGGTAATTTTAAGGGACGTTATCTTGTTCACGAATTAGGCCATTGGTTTAATCTTCGTCATATTTGGGGCGATGCCACCTGTGGTAATGATTTTGTAAGTGACACTCCGCCTGCAGTAACCAACAACTCCGGCTGCCCGGCATTCCCGCATAATCCAAACAATTCGTGTGGTTCTAATGCTAATGGGGAAATGTTTACAAATTATATGGATTACACAAATGGCCCTTGCCTGAATATATTTACGATGGGGCAGGTAGTAAGAATGACAGCTGCCATTACTTCAACTATTTCCAGCAGAAATAATTTATGGTCCACGCTAAATCTTAACGCCACGGGCACTAACGATCCGTATGTTTATCCTGCACCTTGCGCTTCTGTTCCGCAGATACTGCCCTTTGCTCCGATCATAGCCTGCGAAGGAGATTCTGTTCAGTTTATCGATTATTCTTATGGAGGGACCTCAACGGCAAGACTATGGAATTTTTTCGGACAGCCTTCATCCAGTACAACTGACAGTATAGTTAAAGTAAAATATAATACGGCGGGAATTTATAATGTAGCGCTTACCGAAAACTACTTAGGAAGTTCAAACACGCAAACATTTATTGCCAAAGTAAACGTAATGCCTGCTGCCATCGTTAACACAATCATTCCGTTTATGGAAGGGTTCGAAGTTCCTGCAGATTTTAATAACTGGACCGTGGTAAACCGCGACGCCTGGTTTCATCCGCGAACATGGCTAACATATACAGCCACAAGCTATTCAGGTAGTTATTGCGTTGGTATAAATAATTACAGCAACATTGCTCCGGCAACTGACGATCTCATCTCCCCTGGTTATAACCTGGCCTCAGCTAATTCATTAACATTAAGCTTTATGTTGCATTTTACCGCAAAGCTAAACTCTGATCTCGATAAAATGCTGGTATATATGAGTACCGATTGCGGACAAACATGGCAAACCATTTACGCCAAAAATACGAGCGCATTAAAAACAGTTTCCACGTTATTCACGGGAAACCACTATCCGCCAGTTGGTGGAACAGAATGGCGCAATGAATCAATAGATCTCACGCCTTATCTTCCCGCTAATGATGCAAAATTCCGGTTTACATTTACAAGCGGAGGAGGTAACAATATTTTTATTGATGATATAAATCTGACCAGCCTCACGGTTGGACAAAGTTCAAATGATATTTATACCAACATTAAAGTCTTTCCTAATCCTTCTTCATCGCAGATAACCCTGCAATATTCAACAGCTGTAAAAGAAAGCACAATTGATATAACGGATGTTTTAGGAAAAACCATTTACAGTGAAGTGATATTTAATACCGGGCCCGGAAGCGGTGCAGTTATAAATACATCCGGTTTTTATAACGGAGTATATCTGGTGAAAATAAAACAAAAAAATAAAACTGTTTATACAACTAAATTTATTAAGCAAAGTTCAGAGTAATGATGCAAAAAAAAGTAATGCTGCTCGGAAGCGGCGAATTGGGCAAGGAAGTAGTGATTGCACTGCAGCGTTTAGGTCAGCATGTAATTGCAGTGGATAGTTATGAGGGCGCTCCGGCCATGCAGGTAGCCCACGAATTTGAAGTAATTAATATGCTCGATGGCGAAGCCCTGGATGCAATTGTGGCGAAACATAAGCCAGATCTTTTAGTCCCCGAGATTGAAGCGATCAGGACCGAACGTTTTTACGATTACGAAAAGCAAGGGATAATTGTAGTGCCCAGCGCTAAAGCAGCCAACTTCACCATGAACCGAAAGGCCATTCGCGATCTTGCTTCCAAAGAACTGGGATTACGCACCGCTAAATATCTTTACGCAACTTCGGCAGAAGAATTTAAAAACGCCGTAGCAGAAATTGGAATTCCCTGTGTTGTTAAACCTTTAATGAGCAGCAGTGGCAAAGGACAAAGTGTAGTAAAAACAGAAGCTGACATTGAAAAAAGCTGGGCCTATGCCATGGAAGGTTCGCGCGGCGATTACAAAGAAGTAATTGTGGAAGAGTTCATAAAATTCAATTCGGAAATCACACTACTAACGGTCACTCAAAAAAACGGTAATACATTGTTTTGCCCGCCAATAGGTCATAGGCAGGAACGTGGCGACTACCAGGAAAGCTGGCAACCCTGCGCAATTAGCGAAAGAGATCTTAAAGAAGCGCAGGAAATGTGCGCGAAGGTTACAACCGCACTCACTGGCAATGGTATCTGGGGCGTTGAATTTTTTTTAACGGACAAGGGTGTGTACTTCAGTGAACTTTCTCCGAGACCACACGATACAGGAATGGTAACGCTCGCAGGCACACAAAATCTGAATGAGTTTGAATTGCACGCAAGAGCCATTCTTGGCTTACCCATTCCAAAAGTTGAACTGATCCGCTGCGGCGCTTCAGCCGTAGTGCTTGCTTCCAAAGAAGGAACCAGGCCAGTTTTTAAGGGAGTGGACCAGGTGCTACAAAATGAAAACACGGAAGTTAAAATTTTCAACAAGCCTTTAACGCGACCGTATCGCAGGATGGCTATAGTAGTTTGCAGCGATGCGCCCAACGGAGATGTGAACGCTGTTAAAAATAAAGCCATCAGCCTCGCAAAACAAATTGAAATTATCCATTCTTGAAGTATTTTTTCAAAGTTATATTTGCTTTTGTTTCGGTTGCGCTTAATGCCCAGCAGACTCCGTTTGTAATTCCCGCGTCTTCTCTTCTCAGTACACTCATAAGCGGCGATTCTGTTATCTATTATCAGTGTCACGTAGAAGAAGCTACGCAACAGGTTTCTACAGCATCGGGTCAATCGTTTACCAGCCATCCGCAAAAGTATTCTATTACCGAAAAATATATTATTAAAAAAGACAGTGCAGGTTATCGTGTCCGCTATTTTATTTCCTCCATAATAATTTTACCCAACCGAAAATTTTCCGGGTTAAAGATCAGGGAAAAACAATATTGGAATTTTAAGAAAGAAAAAGAAGAGCCGCTGGATGAAAAAGATTTAAGAACGCTTGTAGCCCTTGAAAACAAAGGACGTGAAGCAACTGAATACGATTTTGCAATAAGTAAATACACCACCAATCAGCTTATCATTAAAAAGAAAAAGAATTTTAAACAACTCGTCATTGATGGAAATTATGTGCTTTCCAAATTACTGTTTAATTAATTCCTGCAAGCGCTACGAAATTATTGTTCTTCAGGTTTTCACGATTATATTTCATTGACAAGCCTGTGGCGAAATCAATAACCTCCCCGCCCGCTTCCTGAATAATACACTGGCCTGCTGCCGTGTCCCATTCCATTGTAGTCCCAAACCGAGGGTATTCATGCGCGAGGCCTTCAGCCACCCAGCAGAATTTAATACTGCTTCCTGTGTTTGTGATGTTACATTCTTTGTGACTCAGTTTAGCTTTACTTATTCGCTCGTTCACCTCTTTGCTAAGGTGCGATCTGCTCGCCACGATCGTATAAGCTTCTGGCAACTTTGAAAGTGGTAATTTTGCAGCCTGTTTTATGAAGCTGTCAGGATCATTCATACCCTTACTGTTTAAAAGCGAAATAACATCGTGCGCGTTCACCTTAAAGCTTCCCAGACCTTTTGCAGCAAAATACAAATGTCTGAATACGGGAGAATAGATCACACCTATAAT
This sequence comes from Bacteroidota bacterium, assembly GCA_013816895.1. Lineage (GTDB taxonomy): Bacteria > Bacteroidota > Bacteroidia > B-17B0 > Aurantibacillaceae > Aurantibacillus. The sequence continues at coordinate 19,774 of JACDDR010000045.1, read as the reverse complement.
GGGCTCATGGTCTTCGACAAGGGCAATATTTACGGTAAACTCTCCGTTGCGTTTTACAAATTCTTTTGTTCCGTCAAGCGGGTCAATTATCCATAAGTGTTTCCAATCTTTTCTTTTTTCGAAAGTAAAATGCTCATCTTCCTCGCTTAAAACAGGAATGGCAGTAACGGAAAGATCTTTAATGATTGAATTGCTGGCGGCCTTATCCGCCGCGGTTACTGGCGTATCGTCTGATTTAATTTCAACAGTAAAATCAGTATCGTAAATTTCGAGGATTTCTTTCCCAGCCCTGAGGGCCGCTGTGATGGCTAATTTTAAAGGCTCCTGGAGGTCCATTACTTTACCTGTTCAATGGGATAACCCTTAGTTTTCCATTCGCCATAACCAAGTTCAAGATTAATAATTTTTTTAAAGCCGGATTTTTGCATCAGTTCCGCGCACTCCCCGCTTCTTCCGCCGCCTGCACAATATATAAAATAGGTTTTGGCTTTATCCAGCTTTGCGATAAGTTTCTCGGCATCTTTCCCAAGAAAGTCTATTTGTTGCGCGCCTACAATTTTTCCTTTAGTTCTTATTTCTTCGTTTGTTCTCAAATCTATGATTGTTCCTTTAATGGAATCGATCATGTTTTTAAACTGCTTCACATTAACGTTCATAACGGTTTGCGTAAAGCCGCTAAAAGAAACAATACACAGAAGCAAAAAAATAATTTTTTTCATGTTTATTTTAATTATTTTCGTTTTAATTCACACATGTAAAAGCCATCGTAGCCCTCAGAAGGGAGGAGTGACTCTTCTTTTACGAATTCGAAATTGGTGTTTTTGCGCAGAAATTTTTCAACCTGTTCTTTGTTTTCTGAAGGAAGAATACTGCAGGTGCTGTAAATGAGGCTTCCGCCCTGTTTCACCATTCCTGAAAAATCTGCCAGTATTTTTTGTTGAAGGGCTTTTGTTTTTTCAATGACCTCAACACTTAATTTCCATTTTGCATCCGGATTTCTTTTTATTACACCAAGCCCGCTGCAAGGCACATCCAATAAAACCTTATCGGCTTTCATTTCAAATTTCTGAAACGTTTTTTCATCCACCAATATTGCTTCCACGTTAAATACGCCGGCTCTGTTACATCGCTTTCTAAGTTCTTCCAGTTTCCAGTCTTCCACGTCCATACTGATGATCTTGCCTTTGTTATTCATCAAGGCTGCCAGATGTAGTGTTTTTCCGCCGGCGCCCGCACAGGCATCAATTACCATGGAGCCTGGCGAAGGATTTACAAATTCCGATATTTTTTGAGAGCCCGCATCCTGCACTTCAAACCAGCCTTCCTTAAACAATGCATTCTGAAAAATATTCTCACGTTTAACCAACTCAACTGCATTTTCAGAATTTTCTACTTCCTTTAAAAGAATGTTCTGCTCCTTAAATGCCGCGATAAATTTTTCCTTATTTGTTTTTAAGGTGTTTATTCTTAGTACAACAGACGCAAGGCAGTTCATGCTTATCGCTTCCTTTTCCCAGGTTTCTTTTCCCAGTTCTTTGGTGCCTAGCTCCCACAGCCAATCAGGGTAGGACTCATAAACAGGCAAATTGGTTTTTAGGCGTTCTTTGGTTTTTAAAATAGCAGCGGGATCAACGTGCTGAAACTCCTGCCATGCCGGAACTTCAATTTCTTTTATTACCAGCCACACTGCTGTAATAAACCAAAAGTTTTTTTCGGATTTTGCCAGTTCAGAATACAACCTGTAATTCCTTACAATGTCATAAATGGCTTCCGCTATAAAACGCCTGTCGCGACTGCCCCATTTGGGGTTTTGTTTAAACAGCCGTTCAATGGCCTTATCGGCGTAACGGTTTTTTACAAAAATTTCCTGGAGAGTTTCGGCAACGGAGTTAACGAGATTTCTATATAGCTTCATAAAATAAAAGCAGGGACTATTTTATAACCTGCATATAGCCTTTGAGGTTACGCTTTCTAACGCCTTCAACCCTCGGCTCGTAAACATCGCAAATATAAAAGAAAGTTCCTTCGCTTACGGTTTTACCACTTATAATACTTACGCCATTCCATTTAAAGTAAGGATCAGTTGTTTTGTAAACTAAATTACCCCAGCGGTCATAAATGTAAAGATCAATTTGTTTAATCTGGCGCACTTTAATGGCTTTAAAGAAATCGTTGATACCATCTCCGTTAAGTGTTACAATATTCGGCAATTCAAATTCAGGACAATTATCCACGCAGTAATCCCGGCTGATAACACTTGTATTACCGCTTGAATCCACCGCCTGAATGGCAAAGCAGCTATTGATGAGGTCAAGTCCGTCAAATGTATAACTGGTATTGCTGGCCGTATTAATAGTTGCAATTAGCGCATACTCTTCATCGATAGTTTCTTTTTTATAGAGTAAATATTTTACAACGTCGTCGCTGCAGGATTTGGTTACATTGTTCCATTGTACGTTAACGAAACCGGCCGGACAATCGGCTGTGATTACGATGCTTGGTGTGCAGGGCGGAGTAAGGTCAAGAGCAGTAACACACACTTCCTGCGAATTATTGAGGAGAGGTTTAAAAATGGTTGTGTCAGAATATTTTCCTTCGCTTAGTATTTTATAACAATACGTTGCGCGGTTTACAACTTTGGTGGTATCGGTGTAACGAGTTAAGCTGGTTGTTGCAATGGCTAAAAATGAGCTGCTGCCCGGATCTTTACGGAACACGGTATATTTGTAATTGTTCCATGGCGTTATGGATGTCCAGGACAAATTCACTTTCCTATCGCCTGGGGACGCATCCAGAAAAACAGAGGTTGCTTTTTGTGAAGATCCGATGGTTACTGTTCCCGCAATAAATTCCACAAGGTATTCTTCATTTGTGGCTATTGTATTTACGCTGGTATGGATGAAGGACGTATCGAGCTGGTATAAAAAAGTTTTGGTGGAATTGAATACCGTGGTAAAAATTCCGCCTGATCCTGCCCGGTATTTTAAATTGAACTGGTAAGGGCCGGGGAAAACAAGAGTATCAAAATTGCCGCTTGTTTTAAGCGGCCTCGACCATCTCACAAAAACCGATCCGGTAGAAACAGAAGTAGACAATATATCTACATTCAGCATTACGGGAACATCCCTTTTTAAACGCGCACACACCTGACTGCTGGCGTAACTCTTCGACCCATCATTATAAACCGCTACCACCAGGTAACTATAATCCTGGCCTACTACAAGTCCGTTTCCTCCGTTATTATCAATATAGGAATTTACTGTGGGAAGAGTTTGACCGATATATAAATATCCTGAGGCTGGGTTAACACCGGGAGAGCAGGGATCGTAAATAAACGGCGAACAATCATTTTTGCGATAAACCTTATAAGCTACCAGCGGATTATTGGTAGGACTACAGGTTGAAAAAGACCAGTTCACCTTTATTGTAGAACCTATTGGAGTAGCCGAAACATTTTTTACCGTTGGAGGCACCACTCTAACATTATAGTTTGTAAAATAAACCAGTTTCGGCGGCGCGGTTTGATCTTCCGCTTTTAAGATGCAAATGTAAGGTTGCTGCCGGATGTGCGCACAGGTGGTTTGCCAGCTAAAAGAGGTGGTATAGGTTGGAGAGGTTGAGCCTGTGTTGGGTGAAAGCACCGCCGACGGAGCGGTTGCGCCAAACGCGCCCCCATAACCAATAATAGTTACCGTTTCATTATCAATATCCTTTACGGTAAATACTTTGTTTATCAATGTTCCCGCTTCCACGCAGGTATCCTGGGGAACAATAATATCAGGGGAATTCACATTGGGGCAAGGCTTAACCACTACCTGCATATCTCTTAATACATAACCTACTATTTTGTAAATACCGCTTGTGTTTTTGCGCCACTCTTTAGTTATAAATGCTATGTTGAATTCGCCCTGGGTTTGAGGCGTGCACCAGGTAATTGTTCCTGTAATGGCATCAATACCAAAAACACCGCCAGGACCAGCCGGAGGATAAAAGTATCCCGGCACCTGTTGTCCGCCTTCCCCGCGCGACATTGTAATTTCATAACTCAGACTGTCTCCATCAGGATCATATGCTCCCGGGTTGTGATAAAAACATTTCAGAACACAGGCCCTGTCGGTGGGATCAAAGCTAAAGGTGGGCGAAGAGTTGGCCCCGGTAAAACTATTAATCACTAAATAAGATTCAAGATAAAAAGGCTGATTAACAGAGTTAGGAATATTTTGAACTCCTGCATTTCGGTTCGGGTCAAAGGAACGAACAGTATAATTTCCCGGACCAGCATAAGTATGCGTGATGGTATAGGTGCTTTTGTTTACCATGTAAGAAGGATCTGTGCTAATGAGCACGCCGCAATAAATTCCGCTTCCGCATCCGCAGGAGCTTCCGCCGTTTACCCTGGGAGCAACGCCTTTTGTTCCATCTCCAAAATCAAGCGTATCCTCGCAACGATCTGCTACGCCATTCCCGTGATCGGTATAAGTAATAATGGTAAAGTGGTAATTGTAAACCTGAACCGTAACGCCGCTAATAACTGCGGTAAAAGGAGCTATGCGTTTATACAAGATCTCCCCGGCGCGGTTATGTGTGGCATAACTCATCACCGAAATAAAAAGAAGTAGGAAGAAAAGTAATTTTTTCACAAACAAAATCTCCTTATAAAGTTAATCATTTAACGTAAAAAACGAAAGTTTATTGGCTCAAAGCAAAGCTAAAATCCGCATTTAAGTCTATTTAACAGTATCAGGAAAAAAACATGCCTTTTGGGATAAAAACATAACAAAGCAGATTCTAAGATTAAATACCCATTAATCGCATATAAACAAGCCCTCGTGTGTGTTTTTTTTAAAGAAAAGGGTGGGAAGAAATATTTGGTCGCAATTATGAAGAAGCTGCATTAATTTGTCTTAATTTTGATCCCTGTTAACTAACCCCCCTCAATGGGAAATCATTCACACGGTCATTTTCAAAAGGTAACATTAGGTGGCCTGCTTGTTACACTGGGTATAATCTACGGCGATATCGGAACATCACCTTTGTACGTGATGAAGGCGATTGTAGACGATAAGGCAATAAATTCCGAAATGGTTATTGGCGCTATGTCGCTTGTGTTCTGGACCATTACTTTACAAACCACCATCAAGTACGTGATCTTTACCTTAAAGGCGGATAACAAGGGAGAAGGGGGTATTTTCGCGTTGTATACCTTAATTAAAAAGGCCAAACGTAAATGGCTTATCTTCCCCGCTATCATCGGCGGTTGCTGTATCCTGGGCGAGGGCATCATCACTCCTCCTATTTCCGTTGCCTCTGCTGTTGAAGGGTTACGCATGCTTCCCGCTTTCAGTCATATCCAAACCGTACCCATTGTAATTGCTATTATTGCCGGATTGTTTTTTATTCAGCAATTCGGCACAAAATTTATTGGTCGCTTTTTTGGTCCGGTGATGCTTGTTTATTTTGTGATGCTGGGTGTTTTTGGAGTGGTAGGATTAAGTTCAAACCCCGGCGTCGTAAAAGCGTTGAATCCTTATTATGGCATAAGCCTTCTTTTTCAACATCCCGGAGCCTTCTGGTTGTTAGGCGCCGTGTTCCTTTGTACAACTGGAGCAGAAGCCTTGTATTCAGACATGGGCCATTGCGGAAGAAAAAATATACGCATCAGCTGGATCTTTGTAAAAACAATGCTTGTCTTAAATTATCTGGGTCAAACAGCGTGGCTTGTAGATCATGATGGACAAAAACTGAACGGTCTTATTCCATTTTACACGCTTATGCCGGAATGGTTCCTGCCGGCCGGGGTAATAATAGCAACGGTTGCAGCGGTGGTTGCTTCACAAGCCCTCATCAGCGGATCGTTTACTTTGATAAACGAAGCCATGCGCCTGAATTTTTGGCCAAAGGTAAAAATCAAATACCCTACCGATCTTAAAGGACAAATGTATATTCCTTCCATCAACTGGCTTTTATTTTCGGGTTGTGTATTTATTGTTTTGTTTTTCAGGGAATCAAAAGGCATGGAAGCGGCTTATGGACTCACGATCATTCTCGGTATGATCATGTCCTCACGCCTGCTTGCGTTTTTCATGACGCTCAAAAAATATCCGAAGATGTTTCTCTACACTTTTGTGGCAGTGTACATAGTGGTAGAAGGATCTTTCCTGGTAGCTAATCTTGAGAAATTTCCCAAAGGTGGTTACATTACTTTAATTATTGCGATGGTGCTTGCCGCTGTTATGGCCAGCTGGTACATCGCCAAACTCATTCGCCAGCGCTACGTGGAATTAGTCCCGCTCGAAAACTACAGACAGATGCTGGTGGATCTTAGTACCGATACTTCGATTCAAAAATACGCCACCCACCTTGTATACATGACCAGCGCGCACAACCCGCTCGAGATTGAATCAAAAGTTATTTATTCTATTTTACAAAAGCGTCCAAAGAAGGCCGACATTTATTGGTTTGTGCATGTGGATGTGCTGGATGAGCCTTACCGCATGGATTACAAAGTAACGCATATTGCCGCGGATGATATTATCCGTGTAGACTTCCGCATTGGTTTCCGCATTGCGCCACGCGTTAATTTAATGTTCAGAAAAGTTGTATCCGATCTTGTGAAAAATAAAGAGGTAGATATTACCAGCCGTTATGAATCACTCAATAAAAATAATGTGATCGGTGATTTTAAATTCGTAGTGCTTGAGAAATTTTTGTCTTACGAAAATGATGACCTTCCTTTATTTGAGAAATTAATTCTGAACACTTACTTCCTGTTGAAGCGCTTTAGTTTAAGCGAGGCCAGGGCGTTTGGACTGGACAGCAGCTCGGTTAAGGTTGAAAAATTCCCAATGGTAATAAGTCCTGCGAAGGAACTTCATTTGAAGAGGATTGATTAGGAATTTGATTTCCTTATAACTTAAAATTGAATAAAGACGTGCGGAGAAGGCAGGTAGTTGCTGTTACCAGCTGTTTCTATTTTTTTAAACTATCAACTCTAGAACTATCCATAATTGAAGTGCTGATAGAGTCACGTGTCACGCTATGATTCTTTACAATCATTTCACCTTGTGTCGGCGTATTGCATCCCGCTAAAGTCAATACTGAGCTCAGAATTAGTAAAACTGAAACTCTTATGGCCTTAGTTTTAAGATTTAAATATGCTTCGCAGTACAAGTCAGTGAGAAAAGTTTGAAATTTATTTTTGTCAAGTTTTAATTGTCCTTTATAAAAATGACCACAGGTTCTGGCATTATTTTTATTAAAATGGTCCTTGATTTGTTCAGTGGTCAGCTTTGTAAAATCAACAACTGTTTTATCACACGATGCGCAATGTTTACCGGAATTAGTTGGCGTCATTTTATCCCAGTTTGCGTTACAGGGATTTGGGATTGAAATTTGAAAATCAGGTTTCATATAGGTGTCTGTCTAATAAATAGCTTATAATGGTTTCGGGCTTGCACTGTGCGTTTATTGAAACACAAAACAGTGTGGGCTTTTGTCAAGCTGCCTTTCGAGTGTGCTTTTTCTTACGCTTTTCTTTGTCCTGACGAATATACTCGCTAATTAATTTCTGTTCCTCAGGTGTAAGAGGTGCAGGCATTACAACGAGATGAAAGTCTTCAATTTTCTTTTTCATTTGTCGAAATATTTATCGATTAACCTTAATGCGGCGTTCGTATTAATGACCATTAAATGTCCTCCGACATGTTGAGCACCTAACGACTCTTGGTAATGTGGTATTAACTTTGTCTTAGAGAGAAAGGAAACATAACCTTCCGTACCGCGGATAAAAGACTGGTTACAAGCAAACGCAACAAGATTTCCGGAAACCCCTGCATACACTTTGCCTTTACCAATATTAAAGGGTGCGCTTTCTATTAGATTTATAAAAACGTTTTCATTGGTAGGGGTGAGACTGATTAGCCATTGAATGATATTAATATTATCGCGAATTACGAGTTTGTAAACCGTACCGTTTGTTTGCTTGAATTCGTCGGCCCATTTAAAATTCCAGCCATCCTTGAGCCGGACAGACTTCAACTCTTTGGAAGACAAAGGTAAAACTTCCGTCCTAAAACTGTCGCCTGAAATAACATTTTCAATTGAATTTGTCAGCTTGTCAATACGAAAGTCTTGAAGATGTTTTTTAGGCTGTTTCACTCTTTAAAGATACGAAAAACTCATTGGAATTTAAAATCCGTTTGGTGCCGGTGTCACCCAGCTTTGTCGGTAACGTTCGCAGGCTTGAACTTGCGGTTTTTGAAACACAAAACTGTCGGTGCCGACAAAAGGTTATTAAATGTACAAAAGGTTTTTAGTGGGGCAAATAAAAAAGCGCGAAGCACGCCATTATGTATACCCGAACAGCCTGCCCCGAACTTGATTCTGGAATGACCGCCATCCGCCGCGGCGACTGCATTGTGCAATTGCCGGCTGGGCTTATGCTGCTATACGTCTACCACTCTTTGAACGAGATTCTTTCTGAAATTTCTTTTTACGACCTGTCGCTTTGTAGTAGGCAATTATTTCGCTAATGCTCTTTTTTTCTTTGTCTGTTAATGGAGTTGGGTCTACTGTGAAGTCAACGCCTGTAGGTTCTTTAATGTGTCCCATGATATATATTTATATTGGAAAATATTTCTTGATTAATTTTAATGCCTCTCGAGGGAAGATCACCATGTTATGTTCACCAACATGCGTAGCGCCTAAAGACCTTTCGTAATGTTATCCGCCTCCCCAACTGGATTCTGGAATGACTGCCATCCGCCGCGGCGGACCGCATTGTGCATTTGCCTTCTGTTAGGGGGTCGTTTAATATTATTCGTCCTGAGTCTTCACGTAAATTCGCTCAATCGTTTTTACAATGTATTGTCCAGTTACATTCTTTGTCGCAGTAAATAACAAGTTAATGCTTTTATAATAAAACGTTATTGAGTCCGAAGGCCCGTCAAGCCTTTTCCATGGCCCTAAATATGATTCCATTTCTTTTTGAGTCATACCAACCCTTAAACCGTCAATACCTATTCCAGACGTCGAATCCAAAGCAATGCTCCAAAGCACAGCGGTTTGTTTTGAAACATTTTCAGATGTCGTCGGGTCGTGACTCATAAATAAGAAAGTTACTCCAAAATGTTTGGCGACTTTAACTCATGTGTGCATCAGTCGTGCGTAACTTTGGTTTAACTTTAGATTTGTCATAAGAAAGTTTACGTTATGTCAATCTTTAGATTAGGTTGTGTCAAAAGCCAAGTAAGGTTTTGTCAGGGTTTTGTCAAAGGTAAATTTAAGTTTTGTCCAACTTTGGTTGTTGACGATTCTGTACGCTAACTTTCCCCGACTTACTGAGGGCGTTTAATACAATATCATTCAAGGGGTCACCAATTTCCTCTGCTTTTGAGGCATCAGATAATTCATAAGGTTCTTTAATAACTAATGGCTCATTTCCCTGCAGGTTGTTAACCGTTTTCGGTGCCACATCTTCACTTTTATTAAACGTTTCTTTCAGAACTTTTCGGATGAGGAAAGTAATTTGGTTTTTCATCATTGGTTTTTTCATTTAAATAGCTTGAAAAAAATTAGAAACTGATTACATGCGCCAACGAATTATTTACCTCATATGCATCGAGGGGAAAATATTTTTATTTGAGTTGTAACTTTTCTAAGGTAAGTCGTTTAAAATGTAATCAATTAAACCAACATATATGAAATTCAAAAACAGAGCTACACAAAAGGAAAACCATGAACCGGAGAACAACTCCTGGGATTTGAAATAATTGAAGTACTACAATTCAACTATGACGGAAGGGGAACGGGCCTTGTATTGGAAGATGGAGAGCTTGGAGTTTTGTCGGACACAGACCTCTTGCATTTGTTCTTTAGTGGGTGGTATGACCTGCAAATAGCTTAAAAAAAACAGAACAGATATTTACCTGAAGACTTTTATATTCTTTATACAGCAATAACAATTGGCCTTGGGACTTCTTTTACTTCCCAAACTTCTCTGTCAATAGCTTCCAAACCGGCATCAAATCGATTTTTATGTATGGCAACACATAAGAAGTTGGTTGGCCTTGAAAGCCCAACAAATGCTATTTTTGCGGACTCCTTAGTCCGTGTCCGCGCTGTACCTATTTCTAAGGGATTTCCAAGAAATTGTTCAACAAGACGTTGTGACTCATAAGACTTAGCGTTCGCGCCATTACCATCCTTATGATAATATGATTCCAAGTATAGAGTAGCGCAATGTGTTTGACCTTTAACAGCGTGAACACTTGTGACTTCTATTAACATTTCGTCATCAACAATAATATTCCTTGCAGAATTTATTTCCTCATTGTTCTGAGGTAACTGTGTTTCATCATCAATAAAAAACTGACTCGCATTCATTTGTTCCGTAGTGAAAATGCTACAGAGTGATGGTAAATAAACTCTGACTTCTGCCAACATTGCATTTGTATTCCCCCTGATTACTCCAATGGACCAGTTATACAAATGAAGTTTCAACTCCTCATACCTTTCCGGCTGAATGCTTTTTAAAGTATCAAGCAATGTCCTTTTTGTAAAAGGTCTTCCCTCCTGAGTTATATTTTCAATGCGGAGTACTTTAAGAATCCCATTAAGAATACCCTTTCGGATAGACTCTAACGTAGCCTTATTTTTGTCATAATATAAAAGATAACTTTTAAGATTGGCGTAGTCATTTTTAGATTTCGCCTTTTCTTTGCTATAGCTCGTATGATAATCTACCAAACGGACTTTCCCCACAAGTTCTTCAGGGAGTACATCTTTCCATTCTGTATTCCAAGCCACTACTTTTATAGGATAGCATTCAAAATCAGTCAAATGTCCGCCATCTTTTTGAGTTTTAACCAAGGAGGAAAAGAACGGAATAACATGTTCAAGTGTTTCGTCATTATAAACAAGGATATGTGGCTTCAAAGTTGACAGGTTGAGTCCATTCAGAGCAAATCCTTCACCCCTGTACAGCGCAAAATTTGAAACCACATTTGCGATAGGACCACTGAGTCTCATACTATCGCTTAATCGCTTAATAACCGCTCTATCTTGCCACACGTCAGTAATTTTCACTGTGCTACTATAAATCGCTTGATTTTTATCTCCGATTCTTTGAATTACTGCCGGACTGGCCCCTTCATCGTAAAATAACCTTTCAAGCAAATCATATTGGTGATTATCCATATCCTGCATTTCGTCAACGAAAACGAATGAAAAACGTTTTTGAATAACTTCTTTAAGTTTAGGGAAAGTGTTCAGGTAACGCTCGGCCAAAAAGTATGCATCGTCATAATGAAGAGCACCAGCCTCCTCCATTATTGTTATCTTAAACTTAATCAGCCATTGCTTAATTCCGTCTTTTTCCGCTTGGGTGAAATCAACATAATTCCTTGTCTGTCTCGGCTTAACAATTTGGAGCTCATCTCCATTTATTGATTTCACTAAGATGATATCACCATTCCTATCTTTTAAACGAAAAGAATACTGGCAGCTAAAACCCATCATAAAATACTTTGCGTTCTTTCCGACTTGTAGTGCAAATCCTTTAAGATTCCGCCCCATGTATCTGTCCACCATCTCCGCATATATTTCATTATCTATACGGTATATCCTTTTCTTAAACTTCATTTGATAAAATGGGCGCGCCAAAAACTCATCTACAAAACTTTGAATGGTACCAATGAAATTCGGATAGGAAAATATTTTTGAGCAATTGCCAAGTTTTCTTTTTATTTCATCAACGGCAGCGTTAGTATGAGAAAGCACTAAAATACCTGATCCATCCTCGAAGGGTAGTTTGTGTTCCAAAATTAAAAGTTTGGCAAGAAGAGCCGTTGTTTTTCCGCTGCCAGGAACTGCTTGTAAATCAACCGTATCGAAACACTTAATGTAATCAACCCGCTCTTCATTAAAATACATGCCGGCAGGCAATAGAACGCTTTCTGCGTAATGAATATCCTCATCTGTTACATTAATTACCTGCGGCATATTGAATAGCTTTTACTAAATAATTAATAGAGTCTGTTGCATCAGTAGGATTAATCACAATAGTTTTCGCAGGTATTACGCCTTTTTCTACTTGGGATATATCTTTATCAAGAACGTTTGCCATTTCATATGCAATCTCCGTTTTCTTAAGTGTCTTTTTGTAAAGTTTCTTTGCCAAATACTCATCGAAATCCGCATTCCATTTTTTGCTTTTGTGAACTTTCTTTGCGCTGACTTGGAAGGTAGCACTTATACTGGTAGATTTAAATAATGTATACTCAAGAGTCCATTCAGGGGCTACAAAATATTTAACATTAGCTTCGCTCTTGGCATCTAACAGTGCTACTTTAGCTGTGCATTCGGCAGCATATGCCACTCCATCTTTTTTTGTATATGTTATTTTACCATCTGCGCCTTTAACTTTATCATAAGCTCGAATATCTGAATCCGTTACAACTGCTATAGGAATGGTCATGTGTGGAGCAGCTTTTCTTAAAAAAATGGAAGCGTATTTCTGAAAAGCTAAGTTTCCAATATTTACCACAGATACTCCCTTTTCTGTTAAATTGATTCCGATACTTTTTGCTACACTTGGAATTAATATCTCTTCTGCCCATCCTTCAACCAGGATAACGCCTTTCGCAAAAAACAAATTAGCCTTCGTTGTGTCAAGGAATTTTTCTAAAAACCTATAATCTTCAGCCACGAGTTTTGTGTATGCCGCGCCCATAGGAAAGCCATTCCCATTATTACAGATAATTAGATGCTCAAGTTTCAGTTTGGAGGCTAAATTTGGACTGTGTGTAGTGAGTATAAGCTGTATTTTTTCTTGTTTTTGTAAGGCTTCAATAACCTGCATTTGGGCTTGTGGATGTAAGTGAGCTTCCAATTCTTCAATTAGCCCTAACCTTATTCCAGTCCAACTTGATTTATTTAGGTGTAGTAACTCGGCTGCCATGAATAGCCTATTAAGGGTGCCCAGACCAGGATTTAATTCCCCTTTCAGACTTAAAGTAATTTTCTCAAGTATATTCTTTATATCTGGACCAACAGCATCAAAATTTGATTCATTCGTTTGGCCATGGAAGCTTTGAATGTAGCTATCAATTTTTTGTTTAATAGCTTTACCTTCCTGCGGAGTCAAAGTCTCCCGCAATCCGGCCGCATTTTTTACCTCTATCGCTTCACCTTTGAAATACTTTACAAGTTCACCATTTAAGTCACTAAATATTCTGACGAGCTCGTGGTCGTAATCTTTATTTTTAAAAGCGGCATCCCCCAACAAAATCTGGGAAATCCGAGAGTTCTTTTTTGCTACCAATTCATTTTCAGCATCTCGTAAAGGCTTAAGGTAAGTCGCCTTTAAATAGTCCCTCGCCTCAGCAGTGAGCTGATATCCTTCATCATCTACACCCGCTTTAACATCAGTTGGAATTATTCTTTTTCCGGTTCTCGAAACATCATAAATTAATTTTAAAAAGGGCATTGCAGTAACACCACTTCCTTCCCATGCCAGCCACTCCGTAAAATTTTTTGCTTCCACAGGTTCTAATCCGGAAAATATTAATTCAATTCTGAAGCGTTCAGCGCGGTTATAAAAATCTGTATCATCAGCTCTAATATAATCATAACTGTGTGTTTTTAGCACAAGTTTAATAGCATCAATGATAGCACTCTTACCTGAATCATTCTCGCCTATGACAACATTCAGCCCGGTGGTAAAATTCAAACTGAAATTCGGACGAGCCAAATCAATTGCAGCAACAGAACCGTATTTTCTGAAATTCCAAAGTTTTATGTTTGATATATACATTTTATCTAACTGACAGCCTTTGATTTTTTTTTATCCTTAACTTTTATCTCGATTCCGGAAATTTTTGAACTCGTAACTATTTCCACCGTTTGCTTTTCACTTTCCTCCACCTCAAACGCCTGATGCAACAATGCTTTTAGCAATTGCTCGGTGGCTTGTTGGTTGGCGATGATGTGTGCTTTTAATTGTTTGGTTTTGGCTAATTGCTTTTCTATTTCTGCTACAATGCGTTTTTGTTCGGATAGTGGGGGAATGGGGAATCTAAACTCTAAGATTGATTTTATCCCAACATTTGGTTGAGTTGTTTTAACTGTATGTCTATCTATTTCGATTTTAGAAAAAGGACAAATGCAATAGTAAAAAATATACTTTGGGTCAGTGTTCGTTTTATTTGTTTTAATCGTTACACAAGAATAAGAAGCAAGAAATATTTTCTCATAATCTAAGAACCTACACACACCAATAGTGCCATACCTTGGGAAGATAATATCAAATTTTTCTGGCTTTACTTTTCGAGACAGGCTATTATAATCTTCATCTGAAATTTTCTTTGCACCTTCAAAATCAATTTCATTTAATCCATAGAAGTCACGAGGTGAAATATAGGGAATGCCAATATTCTTTTTTTCTGGCATTCTGTGGTCCACATCTGCAACACTATCAACTGCATCCCCCAACCTACACCACACCCAACTTTCCGGAATTTCAAAAGGAATTTCTTCGGTTTTGATGGTTGGTAATGGTTTTTCTTTTTTGCCTAATTTTGCTTTTTCGGCTTTAATGCGTTTGAGCAATTCGCTGGCTGGTTCGTCTTTTTTATCATGTGCTACCAACTTACCTTGCACCGCTTCTTGCAAAATGGCTTGGTTTAGATTTTCAAGTTGGGTGAGTTGGAATTGATATTCTTCTAATAAATCCTTTTGAGTATAATATGCTTTAAATGCTTTCTCTGCAAAATTTATTATCTCAATGCCTATATTAAATTTATCAAATTTAGGATGTGTTTCAATTAAAAAGCATTCTTTGACATATTCTAAAAAGCGTACAATTTCAATTTGCAAATCAAGATTAGGGCAAATGAAATCAAGGTTACCTAATCCCTTTTGGTTTATAATTGGTAAAGTAGATTTTGAAGAATTGGCTTCAAATATTTTATATCTTGATAAAAAAAAATAATAGGCAAATTCAGCTATAACTTTATTATTAAACAGAACACCTGTGATTTGTTGGTTAGAACTACAAGCTTTATCAACTATTCCTAAACGGCCAATTCCCCCGCCTATACAAATTATCAGTATTGTATTTGGCTTATAAATGGTCGCTTTGTTTTCCTTGATTGCTTTATTTGATATAAAGTGGCTACCAGTGATGTATTTTTCAAATCCTATATCGGAAGGTTTAATCCATTCCATATCATCTGAAGAATAATAATCAGGATTGCTCATTGGTGGCGTTTTGCCAGTTTGTATTTCGGCAAAATAATTCCGCAACGGTTCATAAGGAATTTCTTTTGCAAGACTATTTATGATAAACTCTGCGATTATTCCGAGTGGACTATTAACAAGACCCCTAAAGATTGTTGAAGATGTTTCTCTTGCCATTGATTACTTTTTTGAAACAGTTAATTCCTCAAGCAAATCATTACACTTGGCAAAAGAATGTTTTAAATCGCTAATAATTTTTTTACTATCATAAACTACTTCTTCAACTACTTTATTTGGGTTCTTAATATCCAAATCGTAATTGCGTTCAATAATGGTATCTATGGAAACCTTCCAGCTTACTTCACTTTCGGTTCTTTTCTTCCACCATTTTTTGATTGGTTCAAATTCTTCTATACGAATGGGTTTTGTTTTATTATAAGCCTTTGCACCTTCGGGTAAGCGGTGTTCATAATACCAAATATCTTTGGTGGGTTTGCCTTTTTCAAAGAAAATAAGGTTGGTGTTTACGGTGGCATAAGGGGCAAATACCGATTGCGGCAATCGTACAATAGTATGCACATTGCAATCTTCCAATAATTTTTGCCGTAGTCTTGCTTTAACCCCTTCGCCTGTTAAACTGCCATCTGGCAATACGATACCTGCTCTGCCACCTTGTTTTAATAAGTGCATCATCAAAACAAGGAAGAGGTCTGCACTTTCTTTTGTTCTATAATTTTGCGGAAAGTTATTTTCATTACCATTTGCCACAGTTCCACCGAAAGGAGGGTTAGCCATAATGCAATCCACCTTATCAGAAGATTTGTATTCACTTAATGGTTTATCAAGCGCATCACGATAGGTAATATTTGGTAGCTCAATATCATGTAATATAAGATTAGTGGTGGCAAGTACGTATGGTAATGGTTTCCATTCCCAACCTTTAATATTTTTCTGAATTTGCTTTCTCTGATTGACATTTTTAGCTTGCGATTTAAGATGGTCTATTGCACAAGTCAGATAACCTCCCGTTCCGCAGGCTGGGTCGAGAAGGTCTTCGCCAAGCTTAGGATTCACCATTTCCGTTATGAATTGCGTGATTGCCCTGGGTGTATAAAACTCCCCGTAAGCTCCGGCATTTTGTAACTCTTTAAGAATTGTTTCATATATCTCGCCAAAAAGATGTCTTTCCGAGGCTACATTAAAATCAATCTCATTTAATTTGTTCACTACCTTACGAAGATTTGTCCCACTCTTCATGTAATTATTGTTTCCTTCAAATACTTCACGAACCATTAAAGCACGAGGATTTGTTGCAGACAATTCTTTCAGCGCTGGGAATAACTGAGTATCCATAAATGAAAGAAGAGTATCTCCGGTTATTCCCTCATCATCTGCCGCCCAGTTTCGCCATTGGTATTTCTTGGGAATGGGAGATTTGTATTTGTCCTCAAGCATTTCCAGTTCTTGGTCCTTATCATCAAAAATTTTGAGAAAGAGCATCCATGCCAACTGTTCAATACGCTGACCATCTCCGCTTAGACCACGGTCTTCGCGCATTATATCTCTTACCGATTTTATTACTCCTTGTACGTTTCCCATTTTTTAATGTCCTGTTCTACCTAAAATAGGTTTTAATTTATAATGTAAAATGCTTCTAATAGTTCCGGCTTTTTATTATGCAGATTGATATAATTGATTTTCGAGTTCTTTCACAGCTTTCAGATAATTTTCTTTGTTGCCGAAACCCTTAATAATTTCGATTGGCGAACCCAGGTCAGTTAAAGGCTTAACCTTTAAAACATCCATACTTTCGATATTATCAATTCCTTCATCTGCATATTTATCAAGAAGTGCTTCCAAAACTTTTCTGCTCTTTTCTCCATACTTTGTAAAGTAATTTCGCTTCTTAACTTTATTTGCTCTTTCTTTTCTTGTTAAGGGCGGTTGGTCAAACGCCACATGAAGAATTAAATCAAATAAATCAACTTCACGGTCAACTGCATCTTGGAGCGCAGAAACGAGTACACCTTGTGCTTCAAGTTCTTTAACTATGGCGTCTTTTTTTTCGGCAGAGTTCCATGAGGATAGAAAGTCTTCGAGTGTTGCATATCGTCCTGTTATTATTTCTTTGGTATGGTCCTTCAAACTCATTGTTATAGGTTTGCCGGAAATATCGAAGTACATTTCGCGGGTGATGAGAACTGATACATCAATGCCGTTTACAATAATTTTTTCGCGAGGTTCCTCAACTCTATTAATAACAACACCACGAATATTGTATTGGTACCTTTCTGCAGCATCCATCAAATCCTTAAACTTATCCTGAACTTCCTGAGGTATGTCGGATGCGTTCATATCAGGAAAATTCATAGCTTCCTCTTCAGGAATAACAGTTGTTAAATCTTCCCACTCTTTTGTTTCCTTCACGCGTATTGGGTCTCCGTCAAAATCTTTATCAGCAAAAAGGTCTGTAGCATTTCTAAAATCAAGGATTGTGAAATACAATTTATTAAACTCCTCATTGATACGAGTTCCGCGTCCGATGATTTGTTTAAACTTAGTCATGGATTTAATTTCGCTATCCAAAACAATCACCTTACAGGTTTGAGCATCAACTCCGGTTGTCATCAACTCAGAAGTGGTTGCTATAACAGGATACCTTTCCTCCGGAGTAATGAAATTATCAAGCTCTCG
This sequence comes from Bacteroidota bacterium, assembly GCA_013816895.1. Lineage (GTDB taxonomy): Bacteria > Bacteroidota > Bacteroidia > B-17B0 > Aurantibacillaceae > Aurantibacillus. The sequence goes on along the minus strand of JACDDR010000045.1, from coordinate 1,843 downwards.
TTTCCCTTCATCATTATCTCCGGTAATTTGCATAATGTATTTATGGTTTTCCCTGACAAGGTCTTGGTTCTCATTCGCCAAAGCAGTTCGCATTCCCTCTGCATGCTCTATATCACAACAAAAAACAATGGTTTTAGAGAAACGATCAGAGCCTTTAAGGAACTCAGTTATTTTTTTTGCAACAAGTTTCCGTCTTTCTTCAACAATTATCTTTTTATCAAAGTCGGTTCGATTATAAATACGGTCCTCTACAGTTTTGCCATCTTTATCTACAAATCCTTTGGGTGGGCGCCATCCATCAAGGTCTATGTTTAAACCAATTCTTACTACACGATAAGGGGCCAGGAATCCATCCTCGATTCCTTGTTTTAAAGAGTATGTATACAAAGGCTCATTAAAATACTCTGAACTGCTGATTTCTTTTGTTTCCTTAGGGGTTGCAGTTAAACCAACTTGCGTTGCATTTTTAAAATACGATAAAATTTCTCTCCATGCGCTATCATCTTTAGCGCTACCACGATGGCACTCATCAACTATTATTAAATCAAAAAAATCCGGAGAAAAATCCTTGTAGGCATCCTGAATACCCGGGTCACTATTGGTTAAGCCCTGGTATAACCCAAGAAATATTTCATAGGCTTTATCACTGCTATCAATTCCCCGTTTTTTAGTAGATATAAGTTCTTCTTTACCGTTATCGTATTTTACCACCTTTTTGTAGATTCTCATCATAATAGGCCACCTGTACTCATCCAAAATAGGCCACTCATTCTCACCAAAGTGTACCATTGATTCTCATTCAAAATAGGCCACTTTAAAAAGGGTTGTTTTAAGAGCATACCTTCTGTAAAAATATACAGAAGAACTATGGCCAATAAAACGATCACTATGCAGAAAATAAGACAGATCCTACGTTTAAAGCAGGATGGAACAAGTAACCGAAAAACAGGACTGATGCTTGGTTTACATCGGGAAACAGTGCGCAAGTATGTTAACCAGGTGGTAGAGCTTGGGATGAGTTATGAGCTTCTGTTAAAAGAAGATGACAGTGTATTAGAAAATATTTTTGAGAAGCACAAGTTCCCAAAACCCAATAAAGACAGGTTAGAGCGACTTCATGATTTTTTCCCGAAGATGGAAAAAGAACTCTCAAGAGTTGGTGTGGATAAGTGGAACCTGTGGTCTGAGTATAAAGAATTAGAAGCAGATGGTTACGCTTACAGTCATTTTTGCCGCGCATACAACTTCTATAATCAAAAGCAACAGGTAAGCGCTCATTTTGAACAAAAGTCCGGAGATAAGCTGTATGTGGATTATACAGGCAGTAAACTTCACATCGTTGATAAACACACCGGAGAAATAAAGGCGGTGGAAGTACTGGTAGCGGTGCTGGGCCATAGCCATTATACTTATGTTGAAGCAACCCTCTCACAAAAGAAAGAAGATTTTATCACAGCCATTGAGAATGCCCTGCATTATTTTCAAGGAGTACCCAAAGCAATCGTAACAGACAATCTAAAATCAGCGGTAACCAGAAGTTGCAAATATGAACCGCAGCTTAATGAAACCTTTGAGAGCTTCGCCTTGCATTACGCCACCACCATACTTCCAACCAGAGCGTATAAGCCAAAAGACAAAGCCATTGTAGAGGGAGCGGTAAATATTGTTTACAGACGCATCTTCGCTCCGTTAAGGGATATAACGTTCTTCAGTCTTAGAGAATTAAATGCGGCAATAAAAGAACAGCTAGAAAAATATAACAGCATAAACTTTAAAGGAAAAGACCATAGCCGGAAAATACTTTTTGAACAGGTAGAAAAGAATGAGCTGGATGCCTTGCCTT
>JACDDR010000044.1 GCA_013816895.1 Bacteroidota bacterium | reverse complement strand
GATCTGTCTCTTCCAACTGTGATAGGAATCACAACCCCAGGGAAAAGAACGGTATTTCGAAGCGGTAAAATTGGCAGAACATCAGGAATCTTTTCGTTCTGCATATTGTCTTCATCTTCAGCGCTTAGAAGGGGAATAAAATCCGCATCGTCCTCAATACCCGTTTTAATGCTCAGATCGTCTAAATCTCCAAAAGTCATAATAAGTCAATTTAATAGTAATTACACATATTCCATGCCATAGCCAAAAGTAGACTATTTGGCAGGATCACCGGGCATTCTCACAAAAAAGGAAAAGCCATTTTTATCGTACAGTTTCTTCAGTGAAAAATTCCGGAAGAGTTCTTTTTCATCTTTTGTTTTTGCAACAATATAGGCAGGACGGTCAATTTTCCCGAATTTCATCCATTCATAGTTAGCGCTTGCAAATGATGAAAAACGGGAGTGCCCCAGTTTTTCGGCCTTGGTTAAATAATCCTCGATGCTTTGTAGCTGGTCGGCATTGCTGTAATCACCGGGCATTCGGTTGGAATAAAAAAGATAAGCATAACTTTTAAAGCTGTGAGTTTCTACGTAGCAGGAGTGGCGTGAACAGGCTTTGTAAAAATCAATCGCAGCCTGTTGGGTGTATTGTTCTACTTTAGGAACAAGAATGTTTATAGAAAGATAAATAAACAATAAGCTCAGCGAGTAACCATAATAAAAGAAGCGGATTTTCTTTTGGTGGAATGCAAGATAAATCAATATTGACGCGGCGAGGAAAAGGATACCCAGCGTAGATTCCATGCCTGACCAATGAACTTCGGCCTTTAAATTACCCAATGCAAATTCATCATCAATAAGATTACCGTTGATTAGGATGTGCTTGAATTTATCAATAAAACCTATGCTTACAAGGGCAAGCGTAATTGCAGTGGTTATCACCCAATAAAGAATTTTCAGGTATTTGCTGAAAGAAAGATTCTTAAAAAACTGTTCGGTCGCCAGCGTGGCAATAAAAGTAAGCGGAAAATAACAAAGTGATGAGTAGTGAACAATTTTAGTTTTTACAATTGAAAAAAGAATTAATACCACCCAAAACAGGCAGATAAAAAATTTCCTGAACAGAAGCTGAAAAGGCGTAAGGCCCTCTGTTTGCCGGTATCCTGCAATAAATAAAAAAGACGCAGGAAAACAGCCGAGAAGCAAAACCACCGCATGATAAAAGAAAGGACCATCGTGACCTGCGTCGCCCGTTTCGAAAAGTCGCACATTATAATGGATGAATTCCATGATCACTTTCCCGTTGCCTCTGAGCCACTCGAAAATAAACCAGGATAATGAAACCAGAAGTGTTGTGATGGCAAATAAAATGAAAGAACGTGTTGTAAGAAGTTTAATGTTTTTTGTCCAAACTAACGCAACCAGGATAGTGAGCGAAACAATAGCGAGTGCCGCGGGCCCTTTGGTAAGCACGGCCAGGCCAAGAAAGAGCCCGGCTAAAAGTGAATTAAAAATTTCTTTCTTTCCGCCTGGGTTATTGATGAAAAGAACAACATTATAAACAGATAAAAAAATAAACAGATTAAACCAGGGATCAATGATTCCGGATTTAAAAAACAAATGCGGTAAAATTGTTCCGGCGTAGATCAGGCACCAAAGCAAACCAAAGCGTGATGAATGGAATTTTTTTCCGATGTGAAATAAGGTAATAAATGAAATAATACTGCAGATGGCATTCGGGAATCTTGCGGCAAATTCATTGATTCCGAAAAGATGCATGGAGCCGGCCTGCAACCAGATGAAGAAAGGAGGTTTTTCCCAAAAGGGCAGATAATTTAATTGCACCTGTGAATAATTGCCCGACACAACCATCTCACGTGCGCACTCGGCAAAATTAATTTCATCCCAGTCGAACAATGGACAGTTACCAATAAGTGGAATAAAAACAAGGCCTGCAATAAGCGCGATTAATCCTACAGCGAGGTAATTATTTTTGAGGATATAATTCAGGAACGGTTGTTTTTAAAAAGCGGCTTGTTGAATTTGCGGAGACGATTATTATGAATAAATAAAAAATAAAAAAATAAACTGCTGAAAGTACCAATAATACTTCCCGCTGTAATATCAACCAGCCAATGCTGTGAAAGATATACGCGGCTGAAAGTTGCCATTAATGCCAAAATAAAAAATAAAAATTTTAGCTCAGGCCGCCTGCAACAAAAAACAAGGCACATGAATATTGCGAAGGCCTGTGTGGCATGGCCGCTTGGAAAGCTGTTATGTATGTGCAGATCTCCTGCGTCAACATATTTAAGAGGTAGGTGAATGGTCCATTTAAATACGTGAAAGGGCCTGTCAACATCATAATGATACTTGAGAAGACTGGTGATGGTTGTTGCCACAGCAAAGGAAGCCGTTGCATACAAGCCGGTGCGAATATTATAAATGAGGATAGCGGCAAGCAGGAATGGCATTACCCGCCCGTCGCCAAGAAAAGTGATGTAATAAAAAAAGTTATCGATGTATTTATTTCCAACAAACTGGTTAATGTATAAGTGAATTGGGATTTTGCCGTAAGAAAGAAGAAATGCAACGGAAACGCCGATACATATTAAATATAAGGTAAGAATGTACCAGTTATTTTTTAGAAAGGTTTTCACTGTAACTATAACGTCTTTGCCTCGTTCCAGTATTTATCCAATTCCTCGAGCTTGCAATCCGATATTTGCCTGCCTTTTTCTTTTACTCTTTCTTCCATGTAAGCAAAGCGTTTAATAAATTTTTTGTTGGTGTTTTCAAGCGCGTCTTCGGGGTTAATTCCAAGAAACCTGGCGTAATTGATGAGCGAAAACAAAACGTCGCCAAATTCATTTTCTGCCTTTTTCATGTCTCCTTTTTTTACTTCTTCTTCAAATTCATTAAGTTCTTCTTTTACTTTTAGATACACCTGTTCGGGTTCTTCCCAGTCGAACCCTACAGCGCGTGCCTTTTCCTGGATCCGATAAGCTTTTAAGAGCGCGGGCATACTGTTAGGCACTCCTGCAAGGACAGATGTATTTCCGCCTTTTTCTTTTTGTTTAAGCTGTTCCCAGTTTTGTGTTACCTGTTCTGCGGTATCTGCTTTAACATCGCTGTAAATATGCGGATGTCTGAAAATGAGTTTTTCGCAGAGCGAATCAATCACGTCTTTAATGTCGAAGGCTTTTGTTTCACTGGCAATCCGGGCATAAAACACGATGTGAAGAAGAATGTCGCCCAGTTCTTTTTTTACCTCGTTCAGATCGTTTTTTAAAATGGCGTCACTAAGTTCGTATGTTTCTTCAATAGTAAGATGTCTGATCGTTTCAATGGTTTGTTTTTTATCCCAGGGGCATTGTTCCCTTAGTTCATCCATTATTTTTAATAAACGTAAAAATGCTTCGGCTCTCTTATCCATTGCGGCAAATTTAACAAATAAATACGCTTATATTTTTCCCGCAGAAAATAAGTTAACTTATTTTAATTATTTTAGCGATCTCATTGAGAACCCCCGGAATCCATAGCTTTTGTCTACTTTTTTTTTGTATCCGGATATTCGCGCAGAATGGTGTTACGGGCAATCCAGAATGGTTTATTAAACCGGTGATTAACCAGGGATTTATTCTTGAACACAGAAGCACCATCGGGCATCTTGTAAAAGGATATCCAACGGTGTATGAAGTTAGTATTGGTAAGCCAACCCTTGGAAATAAATTGTGGCATGTTGAAAATAACAAGCCTGACGTTGGATTTGCTTTTTCGATAGTGGATTTTAAAAACCCTCAGCAACTTGGTTATGCCCTGGCGCTGGCTCCGTTTGCCGATATTCCACTGCATCGTGATGAACAAAGGAAATCGCGTTTAATCATGCGGCTCAGCTGGGGAATTGCGTATCTGAATAAATCGTTTGACATTCATGAAAATCCAAAAAATATAGCCATCGGAAGTCACGTGAATTCTTTTGTTCAGTTTAAATGGCTGTGGCATGTTCAGCTTACAAAAAATCTCCGTTTCGAGCCGGGGCTCGCGTTTAGCCACGCCAGCAATGGAAGAGCCAAGGTGCCAAACCTGGGACTGAATGTTGTGAGCATTAACGCAGGATTCAATTTCCTGATTCCTTCTACAAAAAAAACAGTAATTAACCGGATTGATTCTTCCGCAGGTGTAAAGTCAAAAAACGAGATTATGGCTTATGCGGCCTTTGGGTATAATCAACGGGAAGTGGCCACAGATCCTTTGTACAATCTTTTGATATCAGGCGCTTATTACCGTAATGTAAGGAACACCCATAAGTTTGGCATAGGCGCTGATATTTTCATTGATCAGAATTATTTAATTGATTATAAAAATACATTTAACGAATACCCTTCCGGAATAAACAATATGCGCATGTCGGTAAAATTTTGTTATTCCTACAACATTGGAAGGATTAGTTTTCCGGTGGAAATAGGTTACTATGTGATTCAAAAAGTAAATCCCGATGGGCCTGTTGTAAGCCGGATAGGAGTGAGGTACTACAGCAAGTGCGGACTGGTGACCTCTGTTGGATTAAGGACCCATTTTGCAGTTGCTTATGATTTTGAATACGGACTAGGTTATCGCTTTTTTATCAAATGAAAATCCGAATCTTAAAATATTTAATTATATCGTGTTTAATTTTTTCCTGTAAAAAGGAAAACGCCGGAGATTGTTTTAAATCGAATGGACGAATAGTAACGCAGGTGAGAAATACAGGCGCTTTTGAAGAAATAAAAGTGTATGATAAAATTGACATGAATATTATCCAGGGCGCGGAATTTAAAGTGGAGGTGAGTGCTGGGGAACATTTGTTGTCGAACATTCACACGATTGTCACCGATGGGATATTGAGAATTAAAAATAATAACAAGTGCAATTTCGTGAGAGGTTATAAAAAAAGAATAACGGTGAATATTACAGTTCCCAGAATAGAAAAAGTAGATAATGAGGGAGTGGGGACCATTCGTTTTATTGGCGATTATGTGCAGGATACTATTTTTATCAGGGCTGAGAATTCAGGGGATATATATGTGAGAGGAACCTATAATCAAATACAAACCAGTTCGCATGGTAATGGTGATATTTATCTGGAAGGTTCAGCCGACCGTATGTATGTTTACATGTTCGGTACCAATTATCTGAGGGCTGGAAACTTTACCGTAAATAATTATTTGTTTGTGGAAACGCTGAGCATTGGCGATTGTCATGTAAAAGCTCCGGCTAACGGATTGTTTCAATGCAACATCTGGCGAAGCGGGAATGTTTATTACAGCGGTACACCGGCGCAGATCAATGATTTTAGTGATGGCACAGCGAAAGGCAAACTGATCAAAGAATAAATTAGCGGGGCTTGTAATATTTTTTTGCTTCCGGCATAAACTTCTTAATGTCTTTAATCCGGGTTTCATCACTTGGGTGGGTGCTTAAAATTTCCGGTGGTTTTTCGCCTCCCCCGGAAGCCATCCGTTCCCAGAATTTTATCGCAACTTCAGGATTATAACCGGCCATTGCGGCAAAAATCAAACCCATTTTATCGGCTTCTGTTTCCTGCTTGCGGCTATATTTAAGAGTTCCCAATTGCGAGCCTATTCCATAAGCCTGCATAAATAATTGTTGTGTAAATTGCGGTTTTTGCGAAAGGGCAACCGAAAGTGCTGAGCCCCCCAATTGTACAAGCAGCCCTTCGCTCATTCGCTGGTTTCCGTGGCGGGCTATGGCGTGACCAATTTCGTGTCCCATTACAATTGCAAGACTTTGTTCGTCGCCTGTTACGGGTAACAAACCGGTGTATACGACTACCTTTCCACCGGGCATGCACCACGCATTCACAGCTTTTTCATCCACTACATTAAATTCCCAGGCAAAGCCTTGCAATTCGCTTGAGAGTTTTTTTTCCGCGTAGTAGTCCTCCACGGCTTTCTGGATGCGGCTACCCACTCTTCGAACTAATACAGTGCGCTCATCTGAAGCGGGCAGAGGAGGGTGTTGTGCAAGAAACTTCTGATATTCTGTTTTGCTCATGCCAATCAATTCACTTTCCGGCACAAGTGTTAAATTATTACTTCCTGTTATTGCATTTTTGTGACAGGAAATAAACACCACCACTGTGAGCAGGGCTGATATTATAATTTTTTTCATAATCTAAATTAATTTTCTATTCTGGCAGTCAATCCCCGTTCCAACAGACTTTCGCAAAGGGGTTTTAATTTTTTGAAAGTTCCGTTTTTTACAACGCACTTGCCTTTATAATGAACCAAATGAGTACACTGTTCGGCCTGCTCAGGGTTATGGTCACACACTTTAATCAACGAGTCAATCACATGTTCAAAGGTGTTGAAATCATCGTCATAAAGCACCAAAGCCTTGGTGGCCTCTTCTTTTAATATTATTTCTATTACTTCCTGTTCTAACAGATCAGGAGATTCTAAAATTCCCATTTTCACGAATGTAAAGTTAGGTAAAACGGTTTAAAAAATATAACTTATAAATTCATTCGTGTATTTAAAAAAAGGTGTAAAAAAACCGTGCCAGCACAGAACACCAAAAATGATTAAATGGGTGGTTTGGATGAGGGAAAAGCGATAGTTTCAGTGGATGGTTTCGTATATTTGGTAAGTCAAAAAACGCAAGAATGAATAAACTATCCAAATTCTTCCTCTTAATTCCGGTTTTCTTTACGCAATTTTTTAATGCACAAGTGTTTGATGCTGCGTCAAGCTCCAGTGTTTCGAAGGAAAAAACTAATTTTATTGAGAGCCAGCAATACTTAAAACCATCGTCAACCTTTAAAAATTATGTTCAGTTTTACGCTGATTCATTGCAGGGTTTTGATGAAGTTAGCTCAACTCAGTTACTGCTTGAGCGACGATTTTATGGCGCGGAGTTTACGCACGGAATGAATCAGTTGAAAAGACAATTTATAAATGGTAAATACAAACTGGGGGAATTTAATCCCAATAATAATTCAATATCTTCCTCGGCAGGTTATAAACCAGGCGGTGGAAATGGAATCAATTCCGCACCTTGCGTAAATGAAGGTTTTGAAGCTACGGCCCCTGGACAATACACTACATTTAATGGAATTGCCGGATGGACACTCGCGAATGGCAGTAATGGCTTTCCTAATGGCGGAGCATGCGTAACCCCTACATTCGGTACAAATGGAAGTCCTGAATGCTGGGTCGTAACTACTCCCCTTGCGGATCCATACCTGGGCACCTTACCAGCTTCCCCTTTAGGAGGAACAAATGTGCTTAAAATGAATAACAACAGTCCCGGTGTATTGATCACTCAGATTCGCCAGACATTTCCTGTTACCACGGCTAATTCTTTATTTCAGTTTGCTTACGCGGGGGCCTGGGATGGCTCTGGTCACGCATGCTGCGATCAGCCTTTTTTTAAAGTAGATATTTACAACTGCGCAGGTGCTCCTTTACCATGCTCCTCAATCAGTTTAACTCCTTCCGGAAGCGGTTGTACGAGTGGTGTTGCAGGTTACTCGGTAACATCCAGCTTAATTTCGTGGACCAACTGGACGGTAAAATATATTGACTTAACACCTTACATAGGATCCTGTATTACTGTGAAAGTTACTAATGGTGACTGTAACGGGGGAGCCCACTTTGGTTACGCATTTTTCGATGCGAAATGTGGTGGCCAGTTAGTAGGTAGCGGTTTAGGTGGAAATGCCGGTAATATTGGCGGTCCGGTTAGTTTTTGTGCAGGTTCAAATGCGGCAGGTATTGTAGCGCCTTTAGGCTACGCGTCATATCAGTGGGCAGGACCTCCGGGCGTGACTTACACCCCCGCTCTTGCGAATGCTCCTTCCATCACCGTTTCCCCTGTTGTGGTAGGCCAGGTGTTTACTGTAACCATGGTTTCTGCTTCCGGCTGCACATTTACAGCAAAGGATACGATTAAATATTCAAGTGTATATATTAGTGCTATTAATACAACTTCAACCTGCCCGGGAGGGGCCAGTGGTGCTGCCACGGTATTCGCATCAGGAAGTAGTTCAGGTATTACATACACTTACACATCAATTACGACTCCTTCTTTAAATTTATCCTCCGCTACAGGTTCTATTGTGACCGGCTTACCACCCGGTACATATTCGGTTGTTGCCCAGGGCGGGGGCGGAACATGTGGAACAGCATCCTATAGTTTTCAAATTGGAATATCTCCACCAAATTTTTACAGTTATCCTAAACCTTTTTGCGGTAACTCCGCTTTTTTAACCACTGCAGGGGGAAGCAATTTTCAATGGTATAATAACACCACTCCTATTCCGCCTCCAATAGGCACGGCATCTGGTTTAACGGTATCGCCAGCATTTAATAACAGTATATATATCTTATCCTATACCACTCCGCAAGGTTGTAAAGATTCTATAAAATATACCCTTCAGGCAGCGGTGCCCGGTAATGTGGCCGTTCCAAACATTGGGTTAATCTGTCCGGGTGGTACTAATGGTACCGCTTCAGTAGTTATTACCCCTGCGGCCAATGCGCCAACAGGATTAAACCAATACCAGGTAATTTCAACGGGAACAACACCTGCATACAATTCAACCCTTGCGCCTACAAGCTCAAATACATTTGTTCCAATAAATCTTCAGGCAGGAACATACAGTGTTATTGCGTTCGACGGATCCTGTAAATATGGAACCACGTTTACAGTCAATCCATATACTTTCAGTTACACGGTTACACCAACTTCCGGTACCGTTTGTCAGGGCGGTGTTTTAACGGCATCCATAAATTTTGGATTATCCATTACAGGTACACCTTGTTCTACAATTGGCGTTGGGCCGCCGTGTGCCAACCCTGCAATTTTACAGGTAGGTAATCAAACAGGTTCGAACGGCACTACCACATGGCCTGCGCCTTATGGTAACTGGTATAAAAATGCCAGGCATCAGATGTTATTCCGGGCTTCCGAACTAACGGCAATGGGAATTGGCCAGGGATATATTACTAGTCTGGCCTTTAATGTCACAACAATTAACGGAACGACTTTATATTCCGGTTATACTATCAAGCTAAAATGTACATCGGTCATATCGTTACCAAGCACCTTTGACAACGCAGGATTATCGCAGGTTTACAGTGCAAATTACAATGTAACTACCGGTTGGAATACACACAGTTTCACAACTCCTTACTACTGGGATGGTGTTTCCAATCTGTTAGTAGATGTTTGCTACAACCTTAGCCCAAACTATACCCAAAACAGTATTTCTCCTTTCATGACAACTCCGTTTACTTCGTGTGTACTTTGGTATAGCGATTTTAGCATTGCTTGTATGACCACTCAGTTACCTTTTCAAATCACTTCCAACAGGCCAATTGTCAGGTTTGGTAATTGCAGCGCTCCAAATCCTAATGCATTTACATATAACTGGACGCCATCAACCTTCCTTTCAACTACCACGCAGTCTTCAACCATTGTTACGCCAACAACTGCGCCAGGAACTATTTCGCAAATTAATTATTCTGTAACATTAACACCAACGGTTATTAACTGCCCTGTTATGAATACGTTTACAGCTGTAGTGGTTAATCCAGTAACACCTACAATTACCGCAACTAGCAACATGTGTAATAATGCTTTACCGGTTACAATTACGGTAACGCCTACCGGAGGAACTTTCAGTACCGGAATTGCGGGTAACCCAATCGGTGCAGCGAGCGGAATAATTACCCCTTCTTTAGCGGCCATTGGCACTAACACGTTCATGTATTCCGTAGGTGTGGGTTCGTGTACAGCTTCCAACTCGGGTAGTTTCCAGGTATCGCAATACAATACAGCCGCGCTTACTTCTTCCATTGCTCCAATGTGTGTTACAAGTCCTGTTATTAATTTAATGGGTATTGTTCAAAACACAGTAACTGGGGTATGGACAGGCCAGAACGTTAGCGGTACTTACAGCTTTACACCTGCTGGTCTTGCAACGAATACTTACGCGCTGATTTATAATACTGTTTCAACCCCAAATGCTACGGTGTGCCCTGAAACAAGTACAATGGTGGTATCTGTATTAAATCCTCCGACGCCTGTTATTACTCCAATAGGCCCATATTGTAATACCGCTTCAAACGCCCAGGTTGTTGTAAATCCAACCACGGGAACATGGACGCCGGTTTCCTATCAATCTGCGGGGGGTGTGTTTAGTCCTTCTCTTGCGGCAATTGGTAATAATACCGTGCAGTATGTTATTGGAACATTCACCTGTAATACACAAGCCACCTCTACAATTAATATTGAGGCATTTGTGCCTGCTGTTGTTACGGGAAGTGTTCCTGATCAATGTAATACCAACCCTGTTGTGAATCTTACGCCGCTTACCACCAATAACCTTGGTACGTGGACAGGACCCGGCACCAGCGGATTTAATTTTAATCCGTCTACTTCAGGGGTTGGAAGTTTAACGTTAACGTATAACACCAATTCATCTCCTATCGGGCTTTGTCCTGACCAGGCTACCCTTTCCGTAAAAGTATTCTCCCTGGCAACTCCTGCAATTACTCAGGTTGGGCCATTCTGTAATATGCATGGCGGTATTCAAATTCCTGTTACACCGCTGGGAGGTATATTCAGCAGTTTTTCAGCCAATACAATCAATCAGCAAGGCTTGTTCTTACCTACCCAAGCTGCCATTGGCGCTAACGTAGTTAATTACAGTGTTACTTCTGGTCCTTGTGTAGCAACAGCACAAACAACCATTCAGGTTGAAGCGTTTGTTTCGGCTGATCTTTCACAGTATGCAGGTCCGTATTGCCGTAATAACTTACCTGTAAACATGAACAGTATTGTTCAGATTCAGGGCGGTACCTGGTCGGGCCCAGGAATGACCGGAAGCACTTTTAATCCTGCTACCGCTAACATAGGTAACACTAACATTCTTATTTACTATACACAGTCTTCACCTACTGCGAGTCTTTGTCCTGACAGTTCAGCAATCAGGATTCAGGTAAACGATATACCTAAAGTTACTATCGTGAGCAACACGGATAGAGGTTGTTTACCGGTGGTAGTTACCTTCAATACGCCAAGTACCAATACCGGTGTGGGTGAATGGAATTTCGGAGATGGGTCGCCAACCGCTACTGGTTTGTTAACCACGCATACTTATACTACTCCAGGTTCTTACACGGTAAGTATTTATTATGAAGACGATATCGGCTGTTCTACACAAACTACACTGGCAACACCTGTTAATGTTTACGAAACACCGCATGCCGACTTTAGTTATAACCCGGAGGAAGTTACCATGATTGATCCTGTGGTTCAGTTTAATAACCTGAGTACGGTGCTGGATCATAACTCGTACCAGTGGCAGATTGGTAATATGTATCAGTTAAACGAGGTAAATCCTAAAGTAACATTTCCTCAAACGGGCGATTATAATATTATCCTTACCGCAACCACCATCAATGGTTGTACAGATGTGATCAGCCGCAACATTAGTGTTAAGAACGATTTTGGGGTATATATTCCAAGTTCTTTCTCACCTAATTTTGACGGATTAAATGATGTGTTTATTCCCGTGTTTTCTCCTTATGGATTAGATCTGAAGGTTTATGAAATGGAGATCTTTGATCGCTGGGGTCATTCATTGTTTAAAACAAAAGACTTTACAGTTGGCTGGAATGGAACTGCAAGAGGTTCAGAAGAGCCGATCAAAGAAGATGTGTACGTTTATAAAGTGAAATATAAAGATGCTGAAGGCAGGATCTATCACAAAACAGGACACGTAACGTTATTAAAATAAAAGATTAAAACGGATAAATTAAAGAGAGTCAATCGTAAAAGGTTGGCTCTTTTTTTATTCCTGGATTATTCATAGCAAATTCGAATCAATACCCTGACGTTTTTTGATACTATACTCACTAACGGACAGTTTGTTTTCTTATAGATATCGGAGCAGGTTATAAAGTAGAAGATAAGGAAAGGGGCGCTATCGGCATCTCTCAGGTTAGTAAACTAGGAGATCTTTAAGCCTATTACCAGGATGTCATCGATCTGCTTCTGATTACCTTTCCAGGTGTTAAAGGTGTTCTCTATAACAGAAAGTTGCTGGTCTGAATTTAAAGGATGAATCTGAAGCAGCAGGTCTTCAAAACGTGAGCTCATGTATTTTTTATGAGTTAACTCGCTCGTTTGATCGGCATAACCATCAGTAGTAATAAAGATGCTTGTATTGGCTTGTAATTCTTTTTCAATAGAACGGAAATCATTGTATCCTTCAAGATCAAAAGCGCCATCAATAGAATTCACCTGAGATTCAATTTTTTCGACTTTACCATTGTTAACCAGATATAACGTTTGATTAGCGCCAGCGAAAGATAATTTTTTATTCACCGGATCAACTTTACAGATAGAGAGATCCATGCCATCGGTGTGTGTTTCCTGTTCTTTGGATATAAGAGTTGAGGTGAGGCCCGTGTTAAGCGCTTTAATAATTTCTGCAGGATCGGAAATGTGTTTATGACACACGATCTCTGTAAGGAGCGTAGTGCCAACCATACTCAGAAATGCTCCCGGAACGCCATGTCCGGTGCAGTCTGCAAGTACAATAATACTTTCAGAAGTACCGGGAATGGAATAAAACCAGTAAAAATCGCCACTCACAATGTCTTTCGGTTTATAAAAAATAAAACTTTCATTGAACGCTTTTTTTAAAATTGCCTGGTTAGGCAACATGGAGCTCTGAATCCGTTTGGCGTAATTAATACTGTCAATGATTTGTTTCTGGTTTTTCTCTACAATCCATTTTTGTTTTTCTACTTCTATTTTCTGTGCAGAAATCACGCTGTTTACCTTTTTTTTCTGATGATAGCTTCTGAAAATAAAAAGCGCGAGTAAAAGCATGAAGCCAAAAGCGACAACAAATAAATTTCTTATGGATTTTTGTTTGGCATTTTCCTGTAGCGCAATAGCATCTTTCTTTTCCTGTTCAAGATTAGAGGCGGCTTCTTTTTTATGGAATTCGTAATTCATTTCAACCCTTACCGCGTTGGTTGTGTTTTCCTGATTAAGTAAGCTATCGTGATATTTTATGTTTTTCTTATAATTTTCAAAAGCCCCTTTAAAATCGCCATTGATGGAATCCAGTGATGACATAGCTTCATAACAATAGGTCATACCTTCTATCTGGCCAGATTTTTCGTAAATGTTAAGAGAGTTGTGCAGGTAAATACCGGCTTCGCGTATGTTTTTTTTCTTTTCGGGAGCGTTAGTGCGGGCTAGTGAGAGATAAATATTCCCCTGGTTAAAATAAGCAAGTGCAATACTGTATTTATTACCCAGCTCCTCAAATAATTTTAAGGCTTTTGTATTTGTTTCAAGTGCTTTGGTATAAAACCCTTGAATGGCGTATAAATCGCCGATATTAAGCAAACTGGATGCAATATCCTCTTTATTATTTTCCTCTTCGGCCATTTTAAGACATTTTGCCTGCATACTCACAGCCAGATCATATTTGCCTAATTCGGAATATGCGTTTCCCAGATTTGTATAGGCAGTGGCTATAATTTTTCTGTCTTTTTGTTTTTCACCAACAGCGAGCTCTTTCTGGTAATATTCCAGGGCCTTTTCATTCTTTTTTTGCCGGAAATAGGCGTTACCCAGACTATTGTATATTTGGGCAAGTATTGTTTTGTGTTCTGTTTGTTCAACCTCTTTTAACGCGCGGAAGAAGTATTCCATTGATTTGGAAAGATCGTTCTGCGAATCATAGATGTACCCTATTCTGTTCAGGCATTCAGCAAGAGCAATTTTATCCGTTGACCCTTCCCTTATCTTTAACTCATTCTTGTACTGTATTAAAGCGTTAGCGAAATCCTCTTTGTGCAGATAGATCTCAGCAACAGAATGAAAGGAATTGGCAAGGAATTTTTTCAGAAAGATATTTTTGTTGCCGGCAGTAAGTTTTTCTGAAATGTTCTGCGCAATTCTGGCGTATTTCATTGCCGTTGAAAAATCTCTACGGTAGTTGTATTCTCCGCTCAGCCGGTTCAGCAAAGAGATTCTAACTGTGTCTCTTAGTGAGTTATCCGAAGCCTGTGCATTATATTTTTTAAGAAGACGTAATAGCGAATCAGTTACTGGTGCCTGGGCAAAAGTAGCGGAGGAGGTTATAAAGATAAAAAAAATAAATCCTGTGAGCAGGCAAACACGGTGCACGGTTTTCATTCCGAACTAAAGATATTAATTATAACGTTCGGGAAAACAAAAAAACAAAAAACCCGGAAATTGATTCCGGGTTTAAACTAAGCTTTATCTTCTTTCTTATTTTTTTTAGCTTTCGGCTTGTGGGTTGAAACTACAATTTCATCTTTTTCTTTATTGTAATCTACCTCAATCTCATCGCCCTCAGCAAGATTATTTTTGATTATTTCTTCTGCCATAGGATCTTCAAGATACTTCTGGATAGCACGCTTCAACGGCCTTGCTCCGTAATTAGGATCGTAACCTTTTTCAACGATATAATCTTTTGCCGCGTCGGTAATTTTTATAGTGTAACCTAAACCTGTTACTCTGCCAAATAAATGTCCGAGTTCAATATCAATGATCTTGTGAATATCCTCACGCTGTAAGGAGTTAAACATGATCACATCATCAATACGATTTAAAAATTCAGGAGCGAAAGCTTTCTTCAAAGCGTTTTGAATAACGGCCTGGGAAGCGTCCGTTTCGCCTTCTTTTCTCGTAGTTGTACCAAATCCAACACCGGTACCGAAGTCTTTAAGCTGTCGTGCCCCGATGTTACTGGTCATAATAATGATCGTGTTTTTAAAATCGATCTTACGTCCAAGGCTATCCGTTAACATACCGTCATCAAGAACCTGCAATAACATATTAAATACATCCGGATGCGCTTTTTCTATCTCATCGAGTAAGACTACGGCATAAGGACGGCGACGCACTTTTTCAGTCAGCTGTCCGCCTTCTTCATACCCTACATATCCCGGAGGAGCACCTATCAGGCGGGTTACAGCAAATTTTTCCATGTACTCGCTCATGTCGATGCGAATAAGGGCGTCGTCGTTATCAAATAAATGACGGGCCAGAACTTTTGCAAGCTGCGTTTTACCAACACCGGTAGGACCTAAAAAGATAAAGGAACCAATTGGCTTGTTAGGATCTTTTAATCCCGCACGGTTACGCTGAATGGCCTTTACCACCTTGGCTAAAGCCGCATCCTGACCAACGACTTTGCCTTTCAGCAACTCGTTCATCTTTATAAGTTTTTCACTTTCATTCTGATTTACGCGTTGAACAGGAACCCCGCTCATCATGCTCACCACTTCTGCAACATTATCTTCTGAAACAGTTACACGGTTTTGTTTGGTTTCTTCTTCCCAGGCTTTTTTAGCAACTTCCAGCTGACTCTGCAGTTGTTTTTCGCTGTCGCGTAAACGGGCCGCTTCTTCATATTTCTGGCTGCGCACCACCTGATTTTTTAATTCTTTTATATCTTCAATTTTCGCTTCGATATCAAGAATGTTTTGCGGCACATTAATATTGGTAATATGCACACGGCTTCCTGCTTCATCCAAAGCATCAATTGCCTTATCCGGCAAATGCCTGTCGGTAATATAACGCGCGGTTAATGCTACACAGGCTTTAATGGCTTCATCGGTATAGGTAACGTTGTGATGATCTTCGTATTTACTTTTAATATTGTGAAGAATCTGCAGTGTTTCATCGGGTGTAGCAGGCTCCACGATCACTTTCTGGAAACGACGCTCTAAAGCCCCGTCCTTTTCAATATACTGGCGGTATTCATCCAGAGTAGTAGCACCAATACATTGTATTTCGCCGCGCGCCAGGGCCGGCTTAAACATGTTGCTTGCGTCCAGGCTTCCGCTTGCACCACCTGCACCTATAATAGTATGGATCTCATCAATAAAAAGAATAACATCCGGACTTTTTTCAAGTTCGTTCATTACCGCCTTCATGCGTTCTTCGAACTGACCGCGGTATTTTGTACCGGCCACAAGGCTTGCAAGATCGAGAGTTACCACGCGTTTGTTAAACAACACACGGCTTACCTTGCGCTGAACTATTCGTAAAGCAAGACCCTCTGCAATACTTGACTTACCAACACCCGGCTCGCCAATAAGTATAGGGTTGTTTTTTTTACGGCGCGATAATATCTGCGAAACGCGTTCAATTTCTTTTTCGCGCCCAACAACAGGATCCAGTTTTCCGTCCTCTGCCATTTTCGTGAGGTCCCTGCCAAAATTGTCAAGAACCGGCGTTTTTGACTTGCTGTCGCCCTGCTTTTTCGGATTGCCAGGAGTGCTGCTTCCACCGAAAGTGCTTTCATCAGAATCTTCGTCGTCTCCGCCTGCTGCAGTGTTTTCAATCTTACTTGGATTGTCCAGGAAGCCTTCCAGCTCTGCGCGCGTGGCATCGTAATCAACGCCGCTTTTTAATAATGTTTTGGTTACTATGTTGTCGTTATCTTTCAAAATGCACAACAATAAATGTTCAGTTCCTATCTGAACCGACTTGAATGTTTTAGCTTCAAGGTAGGTGAGTTTCAGTGTCTTTTCGGCCTGTTTAACAAGCGGTATGTTGGCCAGGTTATTTGTTTTACGAATACCCGGTGTTAAGTTCTGTTCAATTGTACGGCGCAACTCCTGCGAATCAACTCCTAAATTCTTCAACAAACGCATTCCAACACCATCACCATCTCTTATCATACCCAGCATCAGGTGTTCGATGCCAATGAAATCGTGTCCCAAACGAAGAGCCTCTTCACGGCTGTAGGTAATAACATCTTTTACCCGGGGAGAAAATTTTGCTTCCATAAAAATGATCCTTTCAAATCGTTAAGTTACACATATAATGCCAGATTCAAAAGTAGCGTTTAATAAGAGCTTTGTTAAATTTTACAAACGCTTTTTTTAACATTGTTTTTGTTGATAAGTTTTAGGTAAAATTGTAGATTTTTCGGTACTTTCATGGGTTCTTAATTGAATCGGAAACAGTGTTTTTTTTAGCATACAAATGTTAATTAACCGACTGTCAAAATTTCATTTAAAAGCACTAAATTTTTCAAATATATAAGAAACTAAAATTGTATGGCAGACGGAGAAAAAATTATTCCAATTAACATTGAAGATGAAATGAAAACAGCCTATATCGATTACTCGATGTCGGTTATTGTATCGCGTGCCTTACCCGATGTGCGCGATGGGTTAAAGCCGGTGCACCGCCGTGTTTTATATGGCATGCTTGATCTTGGTGTTTTACACAATCGTCCTTATAAAAAGTCTGCCCGTATTGTAGGGGAGGTTCTTGGAAAGTATCACCCGCACGGCGATGCTTCTGTATATGATACAATGGTGCGTATGGCCCAGGAATGGAGCCTGAGGTATATGCTCGTGGATGGTCAGGGTAATTTTGGAAGCATGGATGGTGATCCTCCTGCCGCAATGCGTTATACCGAGGTTCGCTTTCGCAAGATAACCGAGGAAATGGTTGCCGATATTGAAAAAGATACGGTTGATTTCCGCCCCAACTTTGATGATAGTTTAACGGAACCAACTGTTATGCCGACAAAAATCCCCAACCTGTTAATTAACGGTGCGTCCGGAATTGCAGTGGGAATGGCTACCAACATGGCTCCGCATAATTTAACGGAAGTGATTGATGCCATCATGGCCTATATTGATAACCGCGAAATTGATATTGCCGGCCTGATGAAGTTTGTGAAAGCACCTGATTTTCCTACAGGTGCAATTATCTATGGGTATGAAGGTGTAAAAGAAGCAATGGAAACAGGTCGTGGTCGCGTAGTAATGCGCGCCAGGGCCAATATCGAACAGGTAGGCGACCGCGAACGTATTGTTGTTACCGAAGTTCCTTACCAGATCAACAAGGCGGAAATGATTAAACGCCAGTGGGAATTATGCAACGAAAAAAAGATTGAAGGTATTTCTGAAATCCGCGACGAAAGTAACCGCGAAGGAATTCGCGTGGTATATGAACTCAGAAGGGATGCGATCAGCAATGTTGTATTAAACAATTTATACAAATACACCGCGCTTCAAACTTCTTTTTCCATTAATAATGTAGTACTGGTTAACGGTCGTCCGCAAATGCTTAACCTCAAAGACATGATCCACTATTTTGTGGAACACCGTCATGAGGTTGTTGTGCGCAGAACAAAATACGAACTTGCCCAGGCAGAAAAACGCGCGCACATTTTACAGGGATTGTTAATTGCGATTGATCATCTGGATGAAGTAATAAAAATTATTCGTGAAAGCGAAAGTCCGGATGTGGCAAGGGATCAGCTGATCACCAAATTCACCTTATCTGAGATACAGGCACGTGCCATCCTTGATATGCGTTTAAGGACGTTAACAGGACTTGAACGCGATAAATTAAAAGCAGAGTACGATGAGTTAATGAAAACCATTGCGAGTTTGAATGACATATTAAATAACGAAGGTCTGCGATTCAACATTATTAAAGATGAATTGCTGGAAGTAAAAGATAAATATGGTGATGCTCGCCGGAGCGAAATAGTTTATGTTGGCGATGATCTTAAGATTGAAGACATGATTGCTGATGAAGATGTCGTGATTACCATTTCGCACATGGGCTACATGAAACGTACCAACCTGGCGGAATACCGTTCGCAGGGCAGGGGAGGTAAAGGAAGCAAAGGCTCCAACACCCGCGAAGAAGATTTTATCGAACACATGTTCATTGCCTCAACACACAATTATTTATTGTTGTTCACCGAAAAAGGACAATGTTTCTGGTTACGCGCCTACGAAGTTCCGGAAGGAAACAAAACAAGCAAAGGCCGTGCTATCCAGAATCTGATCAGCATTCCGCCGGATGATAAAGTAAAAGCATTTATTAATGTTACAAGTCTTGATAAAGAAGAATACATAAATAACAATTTCATTATTTTATGTACAAAGGACGGTATCATTAAAAAGACTTCTCTTGAAGCATATTCTCGTCCGCGTACAAACGGAATTAACGCAATCACTATCCGCGAAGGCGATGTGCTTTTAGAAGCTGCTTTAACGAATGGAAAAAACGAAATCATGCTTGCCACTAAACTTGGTAAAGTATGCCGTTTCCCTGAAGAGAAAGTAAGGCCAATGGGACGTAATGCCAGCGGTGTAATTGGTATTGATCTGAACGATGAAGAAGGCGATAAGAATGAAGTTATCGGCATGATATGCATCAACGACATGAACGCCAACATTCTTGTGGTTTCTGAAAAAGGTTATGGCAAACGAAGTGATATTGAAGAATATCGCATTACTAACCGTGGCGGAAAAGGAGTTAAGACCATTAATATCACTGAAAAAACAGGAAATCTTGTTGGTATTAAAACGGTAACTGACGCAAATGATCTGATGATTATCACCAAGAACGGAATTACCATCCGTTTAAATGTTAGTGCGTTAAGAGTTATGGGAAGAGCCACGCAGGGAGTACGTTTAATTAATATTTCCGAGTCCGATGAGATTGCCGCAGTAACAAAAGTGGATCATGAAGATGAAGAATCGGAAAATGTTATTCCACAGGATGGTGATATTACTCCGGATACAACAGGACCTGAAACTAAAACTGACGAAGCGCCGAAAGACTAAATAACAAACATTGTTAAATCAGTTTTTCTGGTATGCAAATTGGAAATAAAAACATCTGATATTAAACATGTAAAAAAAGTAAGTCGTGCATCTCGTAAAAATAGGTGTAGGGCTTTTTGATAAAATTTTAAAAAACATATGAAAAGAATAACCCTGATAAGCTTAGCCTTAATACCCTTTATTGGGTTCTCCCAAAAAGCAAAAGTGCAAACAGCGTGGAGAGCACTGAATGATTATGAAGCCACTGAAAAAGATGGTAAGCCCGACCTGGTGTATCTGAACAAGGCAAAAGACGCTATTGACGCGGCTCTTGTGCATGAAGATACAAAGAATCAGGGCAAGACACATGCCTACAAAGCACGGGTGAGCTACGCGTTTTATCATTATTATCTTAACCAGGAATTAAAAAAACTGGAGCCTACAGTGGCTGATAAAAACGAGAGGGCAATGCTGGCATACGGTAACACACCTTTGGTTGATTTTGAATCTGCCAATCAGGAAATTGAAAAAATCAAGGATCTTGATCCTAAATTTATGGAAACAATTATGGAAGGACTTACAAAGGGGACCTCCATGTTAAGTGAAGATGACGTTAAGTTTGCTTTGGTTGCACAGCAAATGAAAATGGAGTCGGCAAATATTGCGCAGGGAAAATACAAGGCTAAGAAATATGATGAAGCTGCGGATTATTTTTATAAAACAGGCTTCTTAAATACCATGCTTTACAAAGCCAAAGATACTGCCAACTTTTACAATGCGTGTATCTCTGCAGGTAAAGCGAAAAACACAGCGAAGATTCTTGAGTACAATAAGAAAATGATTGATGGAAAAATTTCATCTCCTTATAATTACGAGGCAATGTACAATGCGCACCTTAACAAAACGCCCCCTGACACCAACGCTGCTATGGAAATTCTGAGAAAAGGAAGAGTTGCTTTTCCAAACGATCTGAGTTTAATGAATAAGGAAACAGATTATTTCCTTGCAAAAAACAAATCGCAGGAAGCGCTTAACAATCTGAAAGCCTCTATTGAAAAAGACCCTAAAAATCCGATCTTTTACCTTATTACCGGGCAGATTTATGACGGCATGGCTAATCCTAAAGACAAGGCTACAGGAAAAGAATTACCAAAACCCGCCAATTACCAGGAGTTGATCACCAACGCTGAAACAAATTATTTAAAAGGAATTGAATTAAATTCACCAAACAAAGATTATCAGTACAATCTGATTTTTAACCTGGGTGCTCTTTATAATAATCACGGGGGTTACTACCAGAACCGCCAGCCGGCAACTATAACAGAGGCAGCCAAAATTCAGAAGGAAAACGATATTAAGTCGCAGGAATATTTTAAGAAAGCAATTCCTTATTTAGAGAAGGCATTAACCATAAAGCCTGAAGACAGGCCTACCATGGTTGCTTTAAGAAAGCTTTACATGTTTACCAAGGAAGATGTTAAGGCCAAGGACATGAATGATAAGATTAAGAATTTAAAATAAATATAACTGATCCCTCCCATAAAAAGGAGGGATCTTCATTTTCACCCCATGATTAAAAAAATTATTTTCAGCGTTTTTATTTTTTCTGCATCTTTTTATTACTGCCAGAATTCAGGAGAAAGTTCTTACGATGATCCCTTGTTCGCAGCAGCCTATGACAAATACGAAAAGAAATTGTATAAGGAAGCTTACGAAGGTTATTCCGCGTTTCTCCGCAAGAAACCTAACGATGCTGCAGCACTTTACAACCGCGGCTTGTGCAGTTATGATGAAACCGATTATAAATCCGCCTTGCGCGATTTCAGAAGCAGTACCAGCTTTGGCAGAAAAAAAGATGATGTGTACTACATGAAGGGTTTGTGTAATTACTATTTATCGCAATACGAAGCCGCGGTACATGATTTCGACAGTTCGCTGATTTATAAGCCCCGTTATGCTGAGGCCCTGTGTTACAAAGGCGCTTCGTTAAATGAGTTGTTTAAATATAAAGAGGCTCTCGCGGTGCTGAATGAAGCGAATGCTGCGGCGCCTGATTTTGAATCCGTTTATTATTTTCGAAACATAACAAAATATTATCTGAAAGATTACAAGGGTAGTCTTGAAGATTGTAACAAAGCACTTGCTCTGAAAAATTATTACGAAACACACTTCTGGAAGGGAGTTGCTTTGATTGAACTCGGAACTTATAAAGAGGGAATTACAGAATATGACACGGTTATAGCGCATAATAAAAAGTATGCCAAGGCTTATTATAACAGGGGCCTTGCCTATTACGATCTTGCGAATTACACGAAAGGTCTGGCGGACCAGATCAAATGCCTCGAAGTAGATCCGGGATACGCGAAAGCCTATTACATGAAGGCGTTGTGTTTGTTTTACCTGGAAAGATACAAGGAAGCAGAGCCGGATTTTAACGCCGCTATTGAACTTGGCGTTATCGATTACGAACATTATTTTTTCAGAGGCGCTAATTATTATGAATTAAAAAAGAATGATTTGGCTTTGGCCGATTTTAATAAGTCAATAGAGCTTTATAAAAATTACGATGAGCCTTATTATTACCGTGCGCAAATCCGTTATGCGGAAGAAGATTATAAAGGATGTATTGAAGATTGCGACAAAGCCCTTGCCATAAAGAAAAAGTACCTCAGCTATTATACCCGCGGTATTGCAAGGTATAGTCTCGATAACTATTCGGGTGCAGTGGAAGATTATAATGCAGCGCTTGCTTTAAAAAATGATTATACGCTTGCCTTACTCGAGCGTGGCGTAGCAAATTATAAGCTGGCAAATCATAGCGTTGCCATGTCGGATTTGAATACAGCTATAAAACAGGATTCAAAAAGCGGACGAGCGTTTTATTACAGAGGATTGGTAAAAGTAAAAACAAATGATGCTACCGGTTGTGCGGATTTAAAGACTTCGTTAAACCTTGGTTATTCCTGGGCTGCGGACGAAATAAAGAAAAACGGCTGTAAGTAATCAGGCAACTATTCTTCCATCCTTCATTGATAAAGTACGGTCGGCCATTTTGGCCAGCTCTGTATTGTGTGTAACAATTACAAACGTCTGTTTAAAATTATCTCTCAACTTAAAAAATAATTGATGAAGCTCGTTGGCATTTACGCTGTCGAGGTTGCCGCTTGGTTCATCTGCAAACACTACGCCCGGATTATTTACGAGCGCCCGTGCCACTGCAATACGTTGTTGTTCACCTCCGCTTAATTCGGAAGGCTTGTGCGACATACGTTCCCTGAGATTAAAAAAATCAAGCAGTTCTTCTGCTCTTTGCTCTGCCTCTTTCTTACTTTTTTTAGCGATAAGGGCAGGAATACAAACGTTTTCGAGAGCTGTAAATTCCGGTAAAAGCTGGTGAAACTGAAATACAAATCCGATGTTGAGGTTCCTGAATGCGGCCAGCTTTTTATCGTTAAGCTGAAAAACATTTTCCCCATTAATGAGCACTTCGCCGTTATTCGGTCTGTCAAGCGTTCCAAGAATAGTCAGCAGCGTTGTTTTGCCTGCACCGGAAGTCCCTACAATTGAAACCACTTCTGCTTTGTTTATTTCAAGGTCAACGCCTTTTAATATCTCAAGGCTGTTATATTTTTTATGAATATTTTTTGCTACGATCATTTCCTACTTCAAATATAGGTAACACATTAATGTGATAATTAAAATTCCTATGATATCCAGAACAATTCCAACTTTAAACATGTCCTTAATTTCAATTTGTTTCGTTCCAAATACGATGGTATTGGCGGCTGTGGCCACAGGTAACATAAATCCAAGAGAAGCCGCAAATGTTGCGGGCATCATCAGTAACAACGGCGGAAGATCCAGATCTTTTTGCAGGGCCATCATTACTGGAATTGCCAGCTGAATACTTGCAATGTTTGAAGCAAACTCACTGATGATTGTTATAATGATGCAAATGCCAAGTATAACCAGTATTGGTGAAACTCCCTTGAGCACCACCAGACTCGCCGCCAGCCAGTTGCTTAATCCCGAAGCTTCAAAACCATAAGCCAGAGCAAAGCCCGAACCAAACATCAGGATAATATCATAACGTAATTTTTTCGCATCGTCCCATACCAGCAAAGCTTCTCCGGCACTGGCTTTTGAAGGGATTAGAAACAGGAGTAGCGCGGCAAGCAGGGCCACAAAAGCATCATCAATGTATTTAGGATTTACAAATAAATGGTTCCATCCTTTGAACTTAAAATTTCCGAAATCAATATCCGCCCGTGTAAACCAGGCAAGAATACAAAATATGAAAATACTGAAGACCCATTTTTCTTCCCATGAAAATCTTCCAAGCGTTTTATAGGAAGTTTTAAAAAACGATTTTTCGATGGTGAGTTCAACTTTATTTCTTAAAAAATAAAAATTCAAAATTAAATATGTGGTACATAAAAAAGTAATGGAGATAGGATAACCTATAAAACTCCACTTCAAAAAATTGAGATCAGTAGCCAGTGGAAAAGCCTCCCGGTAAGCTTTGAAAAAATACATGTTCGGCGGGGTTCCTACAGGTGTTGCCATTCCGCCGATGGTGGCCGAAAAGGCGAGCCCTAATAAAAGAGCCGCGGCAAACTTGTGATAATTTCTGCTGACGTGCGCTTTTGTTTCATGAATGAGTGCGAGTACAGCGCTGAATAACATCATCGTGGTAGCGGTATTGCTGATCCAGTTGCTGATCAGATACGTGGATAACATTACGCCCAGTAAAATAGTGGCCGGGTTATGACCTACCAGAGAAAGGATTTTAAGAGCAATGCGTTTGTGAAAGTTCCATTTTTCTATCGCGAAAGCCAGCATGAAACCACCGATAAATAAAAATATTATACTGTCGGAATATTGTTGCGAAACCGTTTTGCAGTCGCTTATTCCAAACGCGGGAAGCATTAACACTGGGATGAGCGCTGTAACAGCAAGCCCCACAGCTTCGGTAAACCACCAGGTGCACATCCAGATAGCAATACCCGCCATGAGCGTAACTTTGTGATTGTCTTTGTCTAATTCTACAAACGTCCAGAACAACACTGCCAGCAGTGGACCCAGAATCTGGAAAATATGATTTTTTGTAAGTTTCAATTATCTGCCAGATTTTTTCTGAATCATTTCTCCAACTTTTTTATCGATAATCAGTGTGAAATCGTTATCGTTGATCTTGTTGAGGTCGATCCAGCGCATGGATTGGGCACCGGCAATTTTTTCGTAATCGAATGTTTTTTCTGATGTTTTAAAAGACAAAGGCTCTTTTGTATCCACAAGATAATAAATGCTGATCACCTGACTATTGGTGTCAAAGGCAGAGTGAACAAAAAAATCAGTAGTATAAAAGTGCTCTGTAACAATAATGTCAAGATTCAGTTCTTCCTTAAATTCGCGCACCAGGCATTCTTTGCTTCCTTCACCAAACTCCAATCCCCCGCCCGGAAATTTGGTAATATGATGGCCCTTAATGTACTCGTCGGAAACCAGCACCTTGTCGTTTTTTATTAAAATGCCGTAAACCCTTACGTTAAATCTTTTAGCCACAAAGTAAAAATATAGAATTAATGCAGAAGAAAAAAGAATGGTGAATTCTATTCATAAAAAAGGATAAAAGGGCAGGAATGGTGGAGAACATAAGCTATTAGAATAGCCGCATAATTGTTATATTCGCTGCTCATGGGCAAGAACCTGGTAATCATACCAACTTACAACGAAATCGAAAACATTGAAAAAATGATCAGGAGAGTTTTCGGTCTTGCCACCGTATTTCACCTTCTTATTGTTGATGATGGCTCGCCGGATGGCACAGCCAATAAGGTTAAAGAACTTCAGAAAGAATTTCCGGAAAAGCTCCACATTGAAGAACGTAAAGGAAAACTGGGCCTGGGAACCGCGTACATTCACGGTTTTAAATGGGCATTGCAGCGCGACTACGATTTTATTTTTGAAATGGATTGTGATTTCAGCCATAATCCCGATGATTTGGAACGTCTCTTGCAAGCATGTAAAAATGGAGCAGACCTCGCTGTAGGTTCGCGTTATGTAAAAGGCGGAAACGTTAGCAATTGGGATATGAAACGCATTGCGCTTTCGTATTTCGCTTCGCTTTATGTTAGAATGGTTTTATGGTTCAATGTAAAAGATACAACTGCAGGTTTTAAATGTTATAAGCGAAAAGTACTTGAGTCAATTAATCTCGATAATATCAGGTTTATGGGTTATGCATTTCAGATAGAAATGAAATACACGGCCTATAAAAAAGGATTTAAGATTGTTGAAGTGCCCATTACTTTTGTTGACAGGGTAGAGGGGGTAAGCAAAATGAGTACAAAGATTTTCAAAGAAGCTTTCTGGGGCGTACTCCAGATGCGCAGTATTAAAAAAGGTTAGTTATTTTATCAACCCGGCCAGTCTTCAGTATTCCGTTTCCTTATTAGGAATAGATCCACTAATAAAAATTAAAAGTAAGTACCTGGTCGCGGTTACCCGACTGACTATGGCAGCCTGCACAGACAGAAGGCCCGTCTTTAATCTTAGCTATGAATTTTCCATCGCTGTGTACTTCGCCCCACAACCAATCACCGTTGCGTTTATACATGTAAGCGTAAATGTCAAGTACCCCATTCTTGTAAACATCTTTTACAAGAAATGAGCCTTCCGGAAATTTTGAGTTCAAAGGCAATTTTCCATTACTGGTTAACGCATTATAGGCAATAGTATTAAACCGGAGCTTAAACGTGCCATGCGGCCCATTTGTGCCTGAAAGCAGGTTGCCAGGGTTGTTTTGGTAATAATTGTAATTGCTGTTATGCGTGCTGTCAAATAACGCATTATCAGAGTAAGCAAGGTCGGGGTTAGTTCCTACTTTTTTAGAACAGGAAAAAACTCCTAGAAGAATAAAAATAATTAGTATTGCCTGTTTCATATTATAAAGATACGATAAATTAGAGTGCCTGGATTTTATCAAGCAGTTCATTAATTAGTTTTTCCCACTTAAAATTATCCCTGATCTGATTTAATGCCATCTGTTTTTTCTGGTTGATGATTTCCTGGCTGGAAGTTATTGCATCCATCATTGCTTCCTGAATCCTTGGTGGATCACAATCCCGCAGCAACCAGCCGTTATTTTTATTCACCAGCACATTCGTTGCTCCAGCATCAGAAGCTATAACGCAAAGGCCATTCGCCATCGCTTCAAGAATAACGTTGGGCAGTCCTTCGCTCCAGCTTGGACAAACAAGCACATCACAGGTTCTTATAAGGATGTTCAATGCTTCTTTGTCGCGAATTTCGCCGTGATATTTTATATTCTCGCGTTGAATTTGTTTAGAGAATGGAATGGGCCCGATAAAATGAAAATCAAAATTTTGATTGGAAATATTTTTCAGAGCCAGGTTTAATTCTTCTATTCCTTTGCGGCGTTCATACCTTCCTAAAAACAAAAATTTCAGTTTCGGTAAAGCCGGTGAAATAGCACTTGCAATAATAGAAGCCTCCACTCCGGATGGCAACTCAATTATTTTTCTGTCTTCAATACCGAGTGATTTAATGATTCCAGTTATTTTTCCGCCATACGAAAAAACAACATCGGCATTTAACGAAATTTCTTTTACGGGTTTACGAAGTAAAAAAATATGCTGTAGTTTAGTTTTTAAATCAGGCGCACGCTGAAACATTTCGTGCCCGTGAAATTTAACGCCGATTTTTGCGCAGTTAATTTTGCCGCCTTTCTTTTGTTGGATCAGATGCCAGCCGGTAAACCCTTTTGTATAAATAAAATCATAAGATGGCAGTCGCTCTTTAACAGCATTAAATATTAATTTAGAGTGAAGATAAGAGTTGCGCAGGTAATGTCCGGGAAACTTACCGGGTGCCGGAAAATCCACAATGATGGAATGGATGTATTTTTTTTCTTCGTCCGAAAAAAATTCAAGCTTGCTTATATCGTAAGCACTATCATTAAAATGAATAAGATCTACTTTGACTTTGTTCTGCGCAAGATACTTACAGAGATAATAAGAATGTTTTTGCATTCCTCCCAAAACGTAGGGCCAGATTCCGTCTGTTATTAAAGCAATGTGCAATTCTATTTCTGAAGATACATTACTTCTTTCACCGCTTTAACGGTGCGTGCCACATTTGGTAAACTGGCTTCAATAAGAGTTGGGGCGTAAGGTAATGGCGTATCCGCTGTTGTAATCGCTTTAACCGGCGCGTCAAGATAATCAAATGCTTCCTTCTGCACCTTGTAGGTTATTTCGCGGCTAATGCTGGCAAGTGGCCAGGCTTCTTCCACAATTACAAGACGGTTTGTTTTTTTCACTGATTCAATCACCGTTGCATAATCAATAGGTCGTACCGAACGAAGATCAATTACTTCTGCACTAATGCCTTCGCCTTCAAGTTCTTTAGCCGCAGCCATTGCTACTTTCAGAATTTTTCCAAAGGAAACGATGGTTACATCAGTGCCTTGTTTCTTTATATCGGCAACTCCAATCGGAATAAGATATTCTTCTTCCGGTACTTCACCTTTATCGCCATACATTTGTTCGCTTTCCATAAAAATTACAGGATCGTTATCGCGAATGGCACTTTTTAAAAGTCCTTTTGCATCATAAGGATTACTTGGAACCACAACCTTTAATCCCGGGCAATTGGCAAACCAGTTCTCAAAAGCCTGCGAGTGTTGTGAGCTCAGCATCCCCGCACTTGCCGTTGGGCCACGAAATACAATAGGTACGTTATATTGTCCGCCGCTCATGCTGTACATTTTGGCGGCGCTGTTTATAATCTGGTCAATTGCAACCAGACTGAAATTAAAAGTCATGAACTCAATGATTGGACGAAGCCCGTTGGAGGCAGCGCCAACACCTATTCCCGCGAAACCAAGTTCGGCTATAGGTGTATCAATTATACGTTTTTCACCAAACTCCGCAAGCATACCTTTACTTACTTTGTAGGCACCATTATATTCTGCTACCTCTTCGCCCATTAAAAAAATCTTTTCGTCGCGGCGCATTTCTTCACTCATGGCTTCGCGCAGGGCTTCTCTGAATTCAATAACTCTCATAATAGTAATACTTGGTTAAAAGTCAAAAATAAGCATAAAAAAATTGTAAGCAAAGGACGGGGAAAAGCGCTATTTTTTTCCTGCCACGCATTCAATCAAATCGTCCTGCTGTAAATATTTGTTGGCCATATCCCGCAACTGCTTTGGAGTTACAGTCTGTATGGCATTAAAGTAATTATCAAAATAAGAATAATCCATCCCGAATTCCCAGATGGCCTTAAATTTATCGGCTAATGCGAAAGGTCCATCCACACTTCGTAAAATTTGGCCGAGAAGATAATTGCGGACAGTTTCGAGCTCCGCGTCGCTAACGAGTTCTTCGCGCAGAATTTTTATCTCTTTATAAGTTTCATCAAGCGCCTGTGTGGTAACATCTGCACCCACTTCTGTTGAAATGAAAAAATAACCGGTGTTAACCAGAGACATTAGCCCGCTGCCAATGCCGTAAGTAAAGCCTTTATCTTCGCGAATGTTTGCCATTAATCGTGAACCAAAATAACCGCCGAGTATAGAATTTAAAACCTGGAAGTGGAAATAATCGGGATGTGTTTTATTAAATAAAATTCTTCCGATTCGGATAGCACTTTGAAGGGCATCGTCTTTTTCATAAAAATGAACGCGTTGTGATGTGGTTTGTAAAGAAATTTTTTCGGTGATTATTTTATGAGGTTTAACGCCCCATTCTTTTTCGCCGAAAAAGCCATTGAGAGTTTCCTGCAAATTTTTTGGAAGATGGCCCGAAGCAATAATAGTGCAGTTTTGAGACTGGTAAAACTGATTGTAAAATTCTTTTACTTCCTCAATATTAATGCGGTCGAAATCTTTATCCTGTACATCAATTCCGTAAGGATGTTTTTCGCCGAACAAAAGTTCGGAAAATTTGCGACGTGCGATAATGCTTACTTTTTGTGAATTTATCTGGTGTTTTTGTTTTTTATTGGTAATAAGAATATTAAGTTCATTTTCTGAAAATACGGGATACTTGATTATTTCTTCCACGAACTTTAGGCTCTCGTTAAGATATTTATTCAGTGAAAATAAGGTGATACAGGCGTAATCCTGCCCAACGCCAAGTTCTATAAACGATCCGAAATAATCAATGCCATCGCTGATCTGATTAGCGCTGAATGAGCGTGTTCCTGTTTCTAGAAGAGAATTGGTGGCGGATGCAACGAGTGCTCCGGGCTGATAATACATTCCTGCTTTAAAAATGAATTCCAGTCTTATTATTTCCTGGCTTCCCGCGTCCACCGTGTAAAGCTCAATACCATTCTGTAATTTAGAAGAGGTGGCTTTAATCACATCCACTTTATCAATGGTTTTAAATTCTGGTGCTTGTTTCCTGTTTATCATTTTATAAAAGTGGTTTAGTAGTTAGTTGATTTGCCATATTGTAGTAATCGCGCGGAACTGCCAAATTA
>JACDDR010000043.1 GCA_013816895.1 Bacteroidota bacterium | reverse complement strand
GTGATTAACTGTGCCGGATATAAAATAAAAGAAGTTTTTTTAGTATACATAAATAGTGAATACCTCTTTAAAAATATTATTGAGCCTGAAAAGTTATTTAAGATTGCAAGAGTTACAGGAAATGTTACACACCTGAGTTTGCACCCTGTTAAACAAGAACTGAGCTCACTGAGCGATGTATTAGCCAAGAAAAAGAGCCCCACCCCCACCATAGGCAGGCACTGCTTCTACCCAGAAAAATGTCCCTACCTGGACGCATGCGAGAAAAATAAGCCAAAGAAAAATTCTGCTCTGGATATTCCGGGTCTAAGCGAAAAAGATAAGTTGCGTCTTATTATGAATGATGAAGAAGATGTACAGGACATAACCAAAACAAAATTCAGATTAGATGAACTTGAGATAATAAAAGCCATTCAGAAAAAGAAACCGAGGATTGATTTACCGAAAGTCAGAAAATACCTGAACGAAGTAAAATTTCCTTTGTTTTTCGTAAATATTGAAAGCTTTAGTTCTGCTGTTCCATTTATTGATGACACAACCCCCTACCAGCATTTACCTTTTCACTTCTCTGTTTTGAAAATTTCTGCGGAAGGAACGCAAACAAATTTAAAATATACAGCACCTTCAGCATATGGCGATTTCATGAAGAGTTTTCTGGTTGAGCTTATAAAAGGCACCGAAGAAACAGGGACAATAGTTTTCAAAAACGAAACTTTTCAAATAAAAATGCTCGAAAAGCTTTCTACTCAGTTTCCCGATTATTCCGAAGAAATTGATAATATAATTAAGAGAAGTATTTACTTAATGAGGTTGTTTAGAGACAGAAATTTATTCTTTCCGGATTTAAAAGGTTCGCATACTTTTTTAAACGTTTTAAAATATTTCTTCCCTGACTTCAATACCGAAAGACTGCATGACCAGGTTGAAGTGGGCTTTTCTTTTATTAATATGGAAGACCTTAGGATTCAAGAACAAGGCGGAAAATTAAAGGAAATTGAACGTGGCAGCCTGCAATATGCATTAGCCATGTATAAAGTATTTGAAACGATGGAGTTTTTGGTAAAAGAGTCAAAGCGGTCAAAAACGCCTGAAAAAGCGAAGGAATTGGCTATGTAATTTATTGCATAAAAATGATTTTCAAAAAATTCCCTCACCTATGATAATTGTACTATATTTGGACAGGTTTAAAAACGATTTTTTCGACATATTTATCCGAAGCTCTGCAGGTGCCGGAAAGCAACGTTAGGCATACGGACAATAAAAATATGATTATATGGTTATGCAAAATATTATCAAAAGTAACATTTTTTGATAGAAAGTTATTCGGGCATAACATCTAAGCCCCCTACTTTTGCAAGTTTGTCAATATTACCATCGGTTGCCTTACGACAAGAAAGGATTGAATTTGTGCATATTTCAATTCATCATGTGCATATTTTCTTTCAATGGAATAATTTCTGCGTCATGTATCACCCGCATTAAGAAGCAGCAGAACCTCCTTACAAGGGTCTCGTCATTCATCACAAATTCGAATTTTTCGGTATCGGTCATGCCCTTGCATTTGCGTTGGAGGTTAACTTGAACCAAAAAATCGTTTGCGAGAATGTCCATAGTTTCGCCGAAGCGCTCAAATTTAATTTCGACGTCGTTGTCTACTTTTGCCTTTCTTTTTTTACTCATTGTATTGGATTTTATTTGTTATACATTTCATGCTGGCTTTTTAAGCCGCCATCTGACGATTTAAACGAAGGAACTGATGCCGTGTTACAGACCTGATACAATTTTCATAATTGTCCAACAGTCAGATACAGAACACTTATTTGAAGCGACGGATTTACTTTTTTTCTTAGCTATTTAGAGATAAATCCATTATTATGAATAAAATTGAAGCGATTCGCAAAGCAGTTCGTACTGTAATCAAAGAAATATTTGATAAGAGTAGTGAAGTCACCCCTAAAACGGTAAATAATCTCCAAGGAAATGGGGCGTTGATGGTATCCGAGCCGTATCAGTTAAAAGACACATCAAAGCCGGAGGAAATCGGCGAGGCGCTCACAGATGTAGTGATGAACGCACTTGTGAAGACCGGAAAAGTTAAAGTCAGCGACAGTCAGGTAGGAACTACCTGATTAGACTTTTCCAGGCTATTTATTTTCGAACAGATATAATCCTGACATTTACAAAGGCAAAGGATGACGAAAACAAAGGATGAACAAAGGATGACCATTATCCTTTAAAGGATGAACAAAGGATGAATGGACAAGAATGAAGATTTACAGGGTTACGATAAATTAATCCATTTGCAGAAATACTTATTGAACTTGGATCGTAATTGTTAAGTTGTCGTACCCATAATAAGTTTCCATTCTCGTCACACTGTACTATTAGCCCTGTTGCCGAGGGAATGTTATAAGTACCCAATGTGGCGGGATAGTCCCATGTATATCCGGTTACTGCTACTCCATCGCCTGAAAGGGCTAAACTATTAAAATCTATACGAGCGGAAATATCCCATAGTTTAACTCCGTTTGTATTGTATTTCACAATTTTACCATTCCCGACAACATAGGTATTACCGGATAAGTCAGTAACATTTTTAGTATTAGGGGTATAAAAAGGTATTGTATCTGACCAAATAAAATTTCCCTGCTGATCAAACTTTTTTAACCAGTTATAAGCATAGCCGGAATAGCCAGCTTCCCCCGGTTGCCATGAAAAGCCGGTAACATATAAGTTATTATTTCCATCTTTAC
Organism: Bacteroidota bacterium; assembly: GCA_013816895.1. Taxonomy (GTDB): domain Bacteria; phylum Bacteroidota; class Bacteroidia; order B-17B0; family Aurantibacillaceae; genus Aurantibacillus. The sequence continues at coordinate 28,067 of JACDDR010000043.1, read as the reverse complement.
TGATCGACTGGCCGCTATGAATTAGCACAGGATTGTTCGTTCCATAGTTCTTCCCCCATTCCCATGACTGCGCAGAAACTAAAAAGGGTACGAAACTAAGAAAGAGGAGAAAGTGTTTTTTGGACATGGGATTTCTTTTCATTTTACATTCAAATTTAACTCCAAGAGATAAGACTCGGGAGCGATATGTTTCCAAATAGGAATGGCATTCTTAACTATTAATGATGCTATTCTATTACTATTTTCTTGACTTCAACTGCCTCATCGGTATTCACCTGAAGGAAATAGATGCCTTTTGCCAAATTGCTTAAATCAAAGGTTTCTGATAAAGAACTCCTGCTGCCGTATTCTTTTTTCAAGATCGTTTGACCTAATTCGTTTCTTATTATAACGGAAATTGAAGTTGCCTCATCGGTTTGATAATTAACGGAAAATGCACCGCCTGTTGGATTAGGATAAACAGTAAGGCCGTTGGTTGGATTTATTGGTGGTTCATTTTGGCTAACGGAACGAGGCTGGCTTATTTTTGCGATCAAAACATCCGCATACATATTATCAGTGCCTGTAACCGTTATATCACCGAAGATTTGTTTATCAATGATAGCACCTGCAATTAACAAATCATTATCACTGTTCAATACCATTTGATTAATCTGGCCTTGGCTGGTAGGATTACCTTGCTCACTGTACTGTATCCATGCTACCGCACCATCCGGTTTAAATTTGGCAATATATATGCCTCCGCCTTTATTATCAAGCAAAAAACTATCTATCTGAAGGGTTCTGATGATGTTACCTCCTACATAAACATTGTCTTCACTATCTATAATTAAACTCGAAACGTCAACATTCTCCTTGATTATTTTATGCCATTGGTAATTGCCATTATTGTCAAATTTCAATAGCGCCCTGCTTGAAGCTGATGATCCACAGAAGCATTTTATAGTATCTGAATTAATGATTATGGGGTAACGGTCATTTATTCCTGCGATAAGGTAAATGCTGCCTTTACTATCGATATTAATAAATGAAGCAATATTTTTTAGCTCTATTAGCCCTTGAAAATAATTTCCGTGTAAATCAAAAAGCCTTACAACTGATGAATCATGTCCATCAAAGGCTAAACCCTGAACATATATAACTCCGTTTTTGGCAATTCTAATAGCCCCGGGTCCATACTTGTATTGCTGATTTAACCAAAGGATATTTCCATTTTCATCGCATTCTACTATAATTCCGGTTTCCGCAGTTATGCTATACGCACCCATTGTAGCGGGATAACTCCATGTATACCCCGTGACAACTAATCCTCGGTCTGAAAGTGCTAAATCATTAAAATCAATAGCAGCGGAGACTGCCCATAGTTGAATACCGTTTGAATTGTATTTAACAATTTTCCCGTTCCCGACTACATAAGTATTACCTTTCTCATCTGTAATATTTTTGGTGTGAGTATAAAAAGGAATTGTATCCGACCAAACAAAGTTCCCCTGTGCATCGAACTTTTTCAACCAATTATAAGCCATACCTGAATAGCCTCCCCCTCCTGGCCGCCAAGAAAATCCACTAATGTATAGATTGTCATTTTCATCTTTACTGATGGATTGCGAATGATCAACCAATATGGTATTAGGGGTTTCATAACTTTTAGCCCATTCCCAAGACTGAGCGAAACCACCGAACGGTAATAGGCTTATGATAAAAAAATATTTTTTCCACATGGTTTATGGCTTTAGTTTCTTCTACTCAAAATTAACTCCAATCATAAGGCTTTTAGAGAAAAGCCGTTAAAGAAGGCCTTTTTGCTTCTTAAAAGCATTTTTTTATAGCCGAGGTCATAATTTTGCTTTACTTTTTCTTGTAAAACAGGAAATATATTCTACATTTACAACAGTTGAAGCCAATAAAATATATGCCAAAGGCTTTAGGAACATTAAATTTTAATACATGAAAAAAATCTACCTCCTCTCCTTCGCTCTCCTTTCCCTTTTTATTAAGCTGAAAGCACAGGCACCTCCTACCATCAATGATAAAGTTTTCAGTATCAACGCATGGTTTATTGATAATACTGATCCTAATCCTGCTACGAGTTTGAGCGGTTACTGGAAGCAACTTGCCGATGCCGGAATTAAGCATGTAAGACTCGGTGGCATTGCCGCCAATTGGATTCCTTTATATTCGTGGCAACCTGATTTGTCCGTTAATGACGGATTAGGTGATGTCAATAAACTCAAAGCGCTCATTGATTCCTGCCGAAAATATGGGATGGAACCTATCATAGAGGTTGGTTTTGCTCCGGCTGGCACCTGCTCCACAAGCCCTCTTTCGGGTAAATCTGTCGGCAACGCAGCAACCATTGCCGCCAATGTGGTAGATGTAATTAATAACACAATTTATACAGCTTCATCAGGCCCAATGAAAAAAATTGAGTGGTGGATCATTGCCAATGAACCAGACAATGTCATAAATTGCCCACCACCAGCGGGGAATTACGGTGGTTATGGGTGGAATGGTTCTTCGTCAACCCATGCAGATTCCATTGCTAATTATATTCGTGTTTTTTCAGCAGCAATGAAAGCTAAAGATGCTTCAATTAAAATCATAGGCCCCGAAATGGCATCCTTCAGCCCTTATACAGGATATTCTCAGAGTATAATGATGAAGTCTATGGTGACCTCTTCTGCAAGCTCCAATTTAACAGGCACACAAAGCGGAAATTTCATTTTAGATGAAATTACATTCCATCATTATCCGAAAAATTATTCTCGCAGTACAATAGTTAATAATCCTACTGATAGTATTGACGGCCTAAGAGCAAAACTCACTTCTAATAATTCAATCAGTCAACGCAAAGGATTAGTAACGTACATTAATGGTGGAGGCTCAGGCCGTACATCTAATGACCTGAAAGTTGGCGTAACAGAATACAATATCGGCAGAACAGATAGCATTGATGAATCATCGAACTATTCAGGTATGATACAGGGAAATGATTTTCGATCGTTCCTTGGCGGCCAATGGCTAAGTTTAACGCTCGCAGAAGCAATGAGCAATCCGTATTCCGGGCATTATTGCTTGTGGTCAGTAAAAGAGCAGGGTGCAATAATAGTTCCTGCCGATCCTTGCCGAGACGGCTTTGGCCTTATTAGCAGTTGTACTGGCAACAAGCGGCCTCTTTATCACCACATGGCTATGACCTCCCATCTGAGAGGCAGTTTTTATTACGGTACAACTGTAACTAATCCAGCCTATGTGAAAACCTTTGCAGGTGTTGAAACCGGAGCGGGATTTCATATTATGGTTGTAAATACAGATGCTACCACCAGTTATAATACAACGAACATTAATTTTAATGGAGGGACAGGTTCGTCCGCATTGAATTTAACTTTTAGTTTTTACAGCGTGTTAACCGCCACAGCAAATCAATCATATACTGATACTGTTCCTATTCTGGCACGATCAACGATTTTATATGAATTTGATTGTCATGGAACTTTTATTGACAGGATTGATTACACGGAGCAAATGGCAATAACAAACCAAGCTCCCGCTTTGAGAGCTATTGGAAACGTGGTCATAAATCAGAATGTTTTAGCGATGGGTTCAAGCCCGATAGGAGGAACAATCAATTCAACTACCGTTTTTGCAAATGACACTGTGTATATAAATAACGACCTTAATATCGTTGGAATGAATACAAAGGTGACGTTCCTGAATTCGTTATTGGTTATCAAAACAGGCAAACACATCAATTGTAATCCAAATACCTTTTTGGAATTAAAAAATTCTATTATTGTTGGTGAAAATGGAGGAAGCTGGGGCGGCATTACTGCTAACTCTAATTTTCATGCAGGTGTCGGAATCCTCATAGATAAAAGCGTTTTACTTAACGCAGTTAATGCTATTTCCACAGATAAGCTGGCAGAGCTGCAAGTGACAAAGAGCATTATAGCGAGCGCAAGCGGAAATAAGGCAGTATTTATGGATCGTGGACAGAAGTTTTTATTCGATAATAACTTGGTGGTCGGATACCAGAGTGGTTTCAGCACTTCACGGACTCAGGCTGGATTTATTTCAAAGATCACTAATAACCAGTTTGTAAGTGTTAAGCAAGTTTTGGAGATGAAGAACGACATGCACACGAATTTAGAGATCACTTGCAATTTATTCCGTGGGTTCGATAAAGGGTTGGTTGCACAGGCTACAACTCTGAACAGCATCGGCTCTCCAATCGTCAGCGCAGGCAATGTGTTCTATAAGCAGGGAATACAGCAAGACTATTTAACTCTTACAGGCTCAAGTCCGACCTATTATTTCGGAATGACGGACGCACCACAATTTGCGCTTCCCGGTATTTCAAATATACCGATCGTTCAAGCTTCAGCAGATCGGGTTTGCTTTCAATTGTTTTCAAGCAACTGCCAGCCTTTAATTAATCCAATTGGAATAAAAGAAAATTCTGAAGAAAATTCTTCTTTAGTAATTTATCCGAATCCAAGTGGAGGAGTATTTAATATGGCCGGAACTAATTTAAAAGGAAATTATACCCTTAATATCCATGATGTTTTAGGAAGGCTTATCAGCACAAAAAAACTTAATATGGATACTGATAAAACAGTATCATTTGAAATTTTATCGAAGGGATTATACTTTGTTACCTTAGAAAATCAAAATAGCAAGATAACCAAGAAAGTAATTGTAGAATAGTTTTTCATAGTTGATTAAGTAAAAGAAGAGGGCATTTGTCCTCTTTCTTTTTCTCTAAGAAATCAAAAACGCATTCAGAAAGGTAGCTTGATTAGCAAGTGATGTTTTTTATCCGTCAAGATTGACGGCTATCCGTCAAAAGATAGTTTTTAGCCTTACAATTTTAAGCATATCTTTGTACAGGAGACTTCGACATTTTGACCCTCCGCCTGACATTGCTCGCAGAAAGCGCAGATCACGCAGAGGCGGGGAGGAGCAGAGTTTTTCATTCTGATCTGTGTAATCAGTGAAATCTGTGGCTGTTCTGACGCGAAGCTAGAAAGAAAATCACTCTGTGTTCTCTTATTTCTCTATTCTCTGTGTTGAAAATGTTCTATGTGGCTGTGATCACGCAGAGGCGGGGAGGAGCAGAGTTATTCATTCTGATCTGTGGTAATCAGTGAAATCTGTGGCTGTTCTGACGCGGAGCTAGAAAGAAAATCACTCTGTGTTCTCTTATTTCTCTATTCTCTGTGTTGAAAATGTTCTATGTGACCTATATGGCAGTTATCGGCTACCGGAAACGAAAATGATCCGACCCCTTTGGAGGAGTCGGACATTCTACATCAAATTGAAAAAAATGCGTGAATTACACAGGAAAACCTGTGAATTAGATCTTATCTACGTTTACCGCGTTTAAGCCTTTTTTACCTTCTTGAATTTCGAATTGTACCCTGTCGTTTTCACCAACTGTACCTTTAAGATCGTTTGCATGTACAAAAATCTCTTCTTTAGTATCGTCAACTACTATAAATCCGTAACCTTTAGACTGATTGAAAAATTTTACTGTTCCTGTTTTCATAAATTAATTTTGTTGCGGTAAAGATACGTTTCTTTTATTTAAAATCTAAAATAATTGTATTTTTTATGATTTTTTTTCTAAAACATTGTCTAACAAGGCTTTTTAATGTATATTTTTGTAGTCATAGTGGCAAAAACCCAAAAATATCTGGTCCTGTATATCACCCTTGGGGTATATATTTTGTCATTTTGCGGCGTTACTATTAATAAACACTTTTGCGGCGGAGAGCTTGAATCGGTTTCTTTGGTGAAACAAACTTCGTGTTGCGGCGGTGAAATGGAAGATGAACAGGACGGTTGCTGCGAAAATGAAAGCATTCATATAGCCTCAAGGACTGAAAGTCTCGTTAATGACATTCAACTCATTATTCAGCCCGCCTCCCTTGAGCTTTTTGGTGGACAGGCCTCTTTACAAATCCCTGCTTGTTTCGACAAGGCGTCTGCTTTACTTATTAATCATCCACCTCCGCATTTAAAGGAGCCGGATGTAAGTTTTCTCATGGTTTTCAGGATCTGATTTTCTTTTTATTTTAAAGAAACTCATTTAATTAATCCCATTAAAACTTAAACCATGAACTTATTATTCAAAATAATTATCCCCGTATTTATTTCCTGCGCTTCTTTCGCGCAAACCAGTGTAAAAACAGTCACCTTCCATGTTACCGGCGTTTGCGGTGAGTGCAAGGAACGCATTGAAAATGCGGCAGACATTAAAGGCGTAAAAAAATGCACCTGGGATAAAAAAACAAAAATTGTCTCTGTTATTCTTGATGAAAAGAAAGTAACGCAGGATCAGGTGGAAAAAGCGATTGCCAAAGCCGGTTACGACACCGAGCATGAAAAAGCAAGCGAGGCTTCGTATAAAAAACTTCCTGATTGCTGTCATTATAAAGATCCTGCCAACCAACATCAATAAGCTGTATGTATTATGTGAAATGGGTTACCGGCTTATTGGCCGTGGTATTCCCAATGCTATTAAAAGCACAGCTGAATGGCCGCGTGATCGAAATTTCCGGCACAGATACTACCGCTATGCCAGGCGTAAGCTTGTCGTGGAAAAACACTTCTCTTTATACGAGCACCGATAGCGCAGGTTATTTTAAAATTGATGCACCGCCTTATAAAACCAAGCTGGTGGTTAATTACGTGGGATATGCTACTGATTCGTTACAGGTGAAAGACAACACAAAGTTTTTGCTGATCCGCTTAAAACCCGGGAATCAATTGAACGAAGTTGAAATTGTTTTCGAAAAGCAAAGTACCGAACTCAGCTTCCTCAATCCCATAAAGCTTGAAACACTCACCGAGCGTTCGCTGATGAAAGCCGCCTGCTGTAACCTGAGCGAAAGTTTTGAAACCAATCCAAGTGTGGATGTTAACTTTGCAGATGCCGTAAGTGGTGCCAAGCAAATCCAGCTTTTGGGCCTTTCGGGCCAGTATGCGCAGATCACCAAAGAGAACATGCCCTATCTCCGCGGCCTGGCAAACAGTTATGGTTTAAGTTTTATTCCGGGAACCTGGATTCACTCCATACAATTAGGTAAAGGCGCGGGTTCTGTAATCAACGGCTATGAAAGCTTTACCGGACAAATAAATACGGAATTACAAAAACCTGAAGACAGCGAGAAACTAAGTTTTAATACCTACGTGAATGAAAATGGCCGGAACGAATATAATTTAAACATGGCGCGGCGTTTTACTCCAAAGTTTTCGGGCGGAATCCTTTCGCATTTAAGTTACAACCCTTTAAAGGAAGATAGAAACAAGGATGGTTTTCTAGATATTCCAACGGGCCAGCAGCAAAATGTAATGGCTAAGATGTATTATAATTCAGGCAAAAAATTTGAATGGCAGTTTGGCGGAGGTTATCTGAATGATGCCCGAAACGGCGGTCAGGACAAATCGTTTTTGAAAAGTTATAATGACTCAAATGCCTTGTATCATCTCAATATTGGAAATAAAAAATGGGAAGTGTACAGTAAAACCGGCTTTGTTTTTCCCAAGAAACCCGGTACCTCCATGGGTCTGCAGCTTTCTTACCTTGAACACGATCTCTCCAATGTTAACTCCTCCAATTCTTATGCAGGCAACCAAAAAACTTTTTACGCCAATTATATTTTTCAGGGAATTATTAAAACTACAAAACATACGTATAGAGTAGGGGCCAGCTTTTTAAATGATATGGTAACGGAATCTTTCAACGCCAATAAATTTAAAAGACTCGAACAGGTGCCCGGAGTGTTCTCGGAATACGCCTATTCCTATAAAACTTCGTTTAACCTGGTGGCGGGTTTGCGCGGCGATTACCATAATTTGTACGGGATGTTTGTCACTCCAAGGCTTCACATGCGTTTTGGATGGAATGAAAATAAAACAGTGTTCAGAATCAGCGGCGGAAAGGCTTTGCGCACTTCTTCCATTTTCAGCGACAATATGCAATTGCTTGCTTCTTCACGGCAATGGAATATCACAGGAACAGAGGCGGGATTACCCTATGGCTTAAAGCCTGAAAAAGCCTGGAACTTCGGTTTTAATTTCACTCAAAAATTTTTGATTAATTATCGCGATGCCTATGTAACCCTTGATGTTTACAGAACCGAATTCACAAGCCAGGTAATTGTTGATCTTGATAAAAACACGCAGGAAGTAAATATCTATAACTTGAATGGAAGATCGTATTCAAACACGGCCCAGATAGAATTTAACTGGGAGATAAGGAAACGCTTGTTTGTAAAAACCGCGTACCGTTTTGTGGATAACCGTCAGACCTATACCAACAAGCTCCTTGAAAAGCCTTTTATATCCCGGCACCGCGCCTTTATAAATGTTGAATACACGACGAAAAGTAAAAAGTGGATGTTTGATGCCACCTGTCAGTATAACGGACAAAAGCGGATTCCTTCAACAGAAAATAATCCGCAGGAATATCAGCTGAGAACGTATTCACCGGAGTTTTATAATGTACTGTCGCAAATAACTTACCTTACAAAATTAAATAAGGCCGACTTTAACATTTACCTTGGAGTTGAAAATGCTTTAAATTTCAAACAGGCAAACCCAATTGTTTCTGCTAATGATCCATTCGGGAAATATTTCGATGCAAGCATGGTGTGGGGACCGATCTACGGCAGAATGCTGTATGCCGGACTAAGACTGAAAATAAAGTAAGTGAACAGAGGAGACCCTTTGGTGGATGCTTTTCTGGAAGATGGTTAAGTGTTTGAGTCGCTGCACAATTTTTTATTCAAGCGGTTTATACCATGAAAAAAAATTAAGGTTGCAAATAAAACAATAGGAATAAAACAAGTTTAAGGCTAAACTTGTTTATCCCCTTTTTGCTTATTATACACACACTTCAAAATAGAAGGAGATGCTGCAACAAAAAAATTTACCAACCATCCTCATCGTTGATGATGATAAAGACGACCAGTTTTTTATTACCAGAGCCATTAAAGATGTAATTCCACACGCGGAAGTGCGCTCTTTTTTTGATGGTACGGAAGTGATGGATTATTTATATAACCGCGACGGGATGCCTGATCTTATTTTCCTTGATCTTAACATGAATAAGATGAATGGCCGTTCAACAATTACGCTTTTAAAGCAGGATGAATTCTTTTTTAAAATACCAGTCGTAATATTAACAACCAGCACCAGTACGAATGACAGGGCAGAGTTAACGGGCCTTGGCGCGGATGATTTTTACACCAAACCCGTTGGAGATACTGAACTCAAAAAAATAGTTGAGAAAGTTAAACGTAAATGGTTGAGCGAAGAGACCTGAGTGAACTAAAATTTCCGTTTGCTCCTGTACTTTTCTTCGAGGCGGCGTTTCTTTTCCTGCCTGCGCTTTCCGCCTAATTGTTCTTTGCTGTTCTTCGCTTTTTTCTCGTGAAAGGCCCCGGTAGGCGTTACTATTCGCTTCGCCTTTTTTAAATTTTTATCCCGCGTTACCGGCATTTCATCTTTTGTGAGTTCTTCTGAAATTTCGATTCCATCCGGTAAATCAAGCATCGTAATCTTTTTATTCATCAGCGATTCAATGGCTTCCTGCATTGCTTCATCTTTTTCGGAAATAAAACTGATGGCGGTTCCGGCTTTGTCTGCACGACCTGTACGTCCGATCCTGTGGATGTAAACGTCGGCTACCTGCGGAATATCAAAATTAATAACGTGTGTTACATTCTGTAAGTCCAACCCACGTGCAATTACATCAGTAGCAATTAACAGGCGGTAAGTTCCGTTCTGAAATAATTTTATGGCGTTAAAGCGGTGCGGCTGCGATTTATTGGAATGGATCACTCCGGTCTCGTCAATAAATTCTTCAAGCTCATCAGCAATATCGTCTGCTATTTTTTTATTTTTTACAAATAGAAGCACTTTGGTGAAATCCTTTTCATTTGCAAGCAGCCACTTTAATAAGTTGATCTTTGTGTAAAAGTTAGGCACCGGGTAAGCGTGCTGAATTATTTTTTCAAGCGGAGTGCCGCGCGAAATAAGTTCGATGTACTCCGGCTTATTGAAATATTTCTGGATCAAAGCCTCTACTTCTTCGGGAAGTGTAGCCGAAAAAAGAATGTTTTGACGTTTGGGGGGTAATATTTCTAGGATCTGTTTCAATTGCGTCCTGAACCCGAGGTTAAGCATTTCATCCACTTCGTCGATCACCAGTTTTTTTATAGAGCCTAACTGAAGCGTACGGCTGAGGGTAAGGTCAATGAGCCTGCCTGGCGTGGCCACTAGTACATCAATCCCGTCGTAAACCTGCTGTTTCTGGGTGTTGATGTTAGAAGCGCCGTAAACGCCTAAAAAACGAACCGTCATGTATTTGGTTAATTTTCCTATCTCCCCGATAACCTGCGCAACGAGCTCGCGGGTAGGCACCACAATAAGCACGCGCGGATGACGCTGCTCCGAAAAGGTGAGCTGGCGAAGGACAGGCAACAGGTAAGCAAATGTTTTACCGGTTCCGGTTTGAGCAATCCCAACAGCGTCAACTCCTGACATTAATACAGGCAATGATTTTTGCTGGATAGGTGTGGGAACTTCAAAGCCAATGTCGGTAAGAGCTTTTAATAAAGGTTTTGAAAGATTAAGATCATTAAAAGAACTCATGTGGTAAGAATTTTGGCAAAGATACTTTAAATTTATTAAGGAAGGTTTAACGGAAATTCAGAGATGAGGACAAGAAATAAAATACTGAACGCATTTAGAATTTCGTTGGCATAACACCTGCAAATTATTTTTGTTAAATAACACTCTATTCAGTGAAAATAAAAATAATTTCACATAAAAATAACCACGTATAGAGAAAAAAGTTAACTTAGTTATTAATATATAGAACATCAATTCCCTCCAGGTTCTATTAAAAATCTCTTTTTGCAAAACGATTCGTATACTCGACCGCTCATCTTTATTGTAGATGATGATGAAGATGATCTTTACTTTATAAAGACCGCGCTTCTTAACACAATACCCAACAGTCTTGTTAAATGTTTTATCCACGGCAAACAGCTCATCGACGCGCTGGATGAATGGACCGACGATTTACCTTCCTTCATCTTAATGGATCTTAATATGCCTTTTCTGGATGGAAAGGAAACGCTGCAGCAATTGAACTCCCGTGGCGTTGTAAGTAAAATTCCGGTGATAATTTTCAGTACGAGTAACAACCCGCGTGAAAAATCGCAGTGTCTTCAGTACGGAGCTACGGCTTACCATTCCAAACCTTCACTGGTGAATGTTTACGACGATATTATGCAAGGCCTGAAAAAGGAGTTTATTGACCGGGTGGCGGTTATCTAATACCCCGCTTTTGTAGCATCGTATGCATTAAATGTTCCCATTGCTTTCGCTATCAATTTATTTTCGCGGTTAGTACATATAACATCGCAGGTAATAATTAAAAGGCGCTTGCCACAATGTTCCACTTTTGCTTTCGCTGTTAACTGGTCATTTAAGAGCGCCGGCGATAAAAAATTAAGTTTATATTCTACGGTGCTCACCACTTTATTTTCATTACAAACTTTACTTAGTCCGGCTACGCCTAACGCGCCGTCGATAAGCGCGGAAATTACTCCCCCATGCGCGGCGTGTGGAGTGGCAAGGTGCTTTTGTTGGATCGTAAGAAAATAATTTACTTCTCCTTCATTCACAATCTCAAAATCCATTCCTACCAGTTTTCCAAAAAAATTATTCTCGATGTATTTTTCAATCAGCGTATTTGCCATAAATTATTTTTTGGGAATTATAATAGTATCAAAGAAAGGTGAATAAGCCACGAAGGCTCCAAACACATCACGGTCATCATCAAAGGTTCCTTTTACATTGGAAGGGGCGCTAAAGGGATTGCTGTTGCTGGCTTTATTCTGATAATACGTGTTCCAGAAGGTGTATTCCTTTTTTCCGATCTTGCAGAATTTTACGATAACAGTATCACCTCTTTTAAAATACCCTTGTTCAGGATCATCGCGATACTGCTGAATTTCGTTGGGTTGCGGACCACGGTCATAAGAAAAATCAAATGTTTTGCCGTCGATAAATTTGTCATCAAATGCCGAACTAAATGGCGCCGCGTAAAACTGGTCTTTCGTTTTTCGTTTTGCAAACCAGCGATAACAATCGCCCTGGCCTGCAGGTTCGGCAAAGCGCTGCCAGATAAAACCCAGGCTGTCCCGTTCTCCTTTAAAATAAAGCGTGTCCAGCTTAGCCGGAGTTAGTATGGTAGAACTTGCGGTATAGCTTTTATCGTTAACAACTACGTTCAGATGATATGTTTTTCCCTCAACGCCCTTTAATTTTAAACCCACATAAATGTATCCCTGCGATGGATCGAGCTCTTTTAAGGTGTCTGTTGTAGTTCCGTCAGATACAGTTACAAAAGCCCCTTTAATAAAAGCTTTTTCGGGCGCGGTAAAATCAAAATTTCCGAAATAGGGAACGGAATAAGAAAGAAATACAATGGCGGGCCCGTTGGTTTCAATAGAGGCTTCTACCACCACCTTTTGCTTATACTCTGGTAATTTCAGCTTCACATCTTTTCTGCAATTGCAAAATAAAATAATAAGGCTTAAGTAGATTAATTTTTTCATTTTAAAATTTAAAATTCCAGGTTATGCTTGGCAGTATTGGAAATAACGAAACCTGTTTAGCGCCAACCGCAAGCGTACCGTTAGTAAAATCTCCTTTACGTGTTAGATAAATAAAATAAGGGTTATAGCGATTGTAAACATTAAAAACGCTTAACGTAAAGCTGTTGCTGAAATTTTTTAACCACCTCCGGGTGAGCTTAATGTTGGTGGTATCTTTACCCTCCTGGCGGTATTGTTCGATGAGGACTTGTTTTCTTTTTTCCAGTTTCTTTGAACGGTCAGGGGTAAAGGTAACGTTAAGATCCAGACGGTGATAAGGAGTAAACTGATAAGAGTTTCTTAAACCATAATCGTTGCTTAAACTTCCTTCATAGATAAAAAAGCCATTGGGCAAAGTGCCGCGGTTGCCCGTACCATACACCCACACCATTCCGAAATTCCATTTTTTGCTGGCGTCATAAGTAAGCACCAGAGAAGCGTCGTGACGCCGGTCGTATTTTGCAAGAAACTTTTCCCCGTAATTAATTTCAGCAAACTGGCGCCAGGTCCACGACAAGGTATAACCAATCCATCCTGTAAATTTGCCGGTACGTTTCTTAAGGAAAAATTCAGCACCATACGCCCAGCCCTTGCCGTATGTAAATGCATTATCCGGATTGTCGTACACATTGTCGGAGGGTTGCGCGCCTTCCTTGTATTCTATCTGGTTGCTCATGGTCTTGTAATATACTTCCACGCTGGTTTCAAAAGAATTTTCTTTAAAGTTTTTAAAATAACCAAAGGCATATTGATTGGAGACCTGCGGTTTAATTAATTCAGTGCAGGGCATCCACACATCGGTTGGAAGACTTACAGATGAAATTGTTGCAAGATGAATGTACTGGAAATTACGGGCGTATGAAGCTTTTAAAGAAGAACTCGGATTCAGCGTGTAACGCGCTGAGAAGCGTGGCTCAAGGCCGTGATAATTAGCCACAACCTGGTTTGAACGATAATTAACGGTATCAATAATCTTACCCGTAAAATCTTTTTTATACCTGCTGAAAGGTCCCACTTGTGTAAAGTTCCCAAAACGTAAACCCGCGTTGATCTTGAATTTCGGAGCAACGTCCCAATCGTCGCTTATATAAATTGCGGCATCGTGCGCAAACAGCTGAATTTTTTTTCCGAGGTCAAACACGGTTTCTCCCTGCTTTGCACTTACGCTCGTGGGTACAAACACGTGAAAAATATAATTAATACCCGTTTTAATATTATGCCGCGAATTCGGAAAATAGTTAAGGTCATATTTTGCCGTGTAATCAGAAATGCCGGACTTAATAGTGGCTTCAAAATCCTGTTGCCTGGCAATGAAACTAAAATCGTAATTCGTATAAATCAGCGCGGCATTGGCAAATAGTTTGGAGTTAAACACATGGTTCCAGCGCAAACAGGCGGAGGCGTTACCCCACGGAATCTTTGTACTGAAATTATCTTCTTCGCTTTTAAATAAAAATTTATCGCGACCATAATACCCGCTTAAATAAATCCTGTTCTTGTCGTTAATAATATAATTGAACTTTGCATTCAGATCATAGAAAAAGTAAGAGGTACCTTTAAAATCAGATTTTTGAATCCATGGTTTGGCAAGCACGTCCACGTATGTACGCCGGGCACTCACGATAAATGAACTTTTGTTTTTTACAATTGGACCTTGAATGGTTATGCGTGAAGCAATCACACCAATTCCGCCTTCTACCTGGAACTCCTGGTTATTACCGTCTTTCATGGTAATATCCAGCACGGAAGACAAACGCCCGCCGTACTGCGCAGGCATTCCACCTTTAATAAGATTTACATTTTTAATCGCGTCGCCGTTAAACACCGAAAAGAAACCCATTAAATGAGATGCGTTATAAATTGGGGCTTCATCCAGTAAAATTAAATTCTGATCAGGCCCCCCGCCTCTCACGTAAAAGCCGGTGTTACCGTCACCCGCGTTCTTTACACCCGGAAGCAGTTGTATGGTTTTTAAAATATCTACTTCTCCCATAAACGCCGGGATCTTTTTGATTTCCGTCATATCAAGGTTAACAGAACTCATCTGTGTATTCTTTACATTTTCATTTCCGGCCCGCGTGCTCACTTCAACTTCTTCGAGATTGGTTTCAGCATTGGAAAATAAAATGTTGAGAGAGATGTTTTGTTCGAGGCTGATTTCTTTTGTGATGGTGGAGTAGCCCATGTAAGACGCCACGAGCGTGTATTTACCTTTTGGCGCGGTTAATGAATAAAATCCGTATGAATTGGTGGAAGCAACTTTATTTATTTCTTTCAGATAAATAGTGGCGCCAATAACCGTTTCACCATTCTTAGCATCTTTAACGGAGCCACTGATGGAAAAATTTTGCGACAGCAGCGCGTTGCAGCATAGAATAAAAAGTATGTAAACGTGTTTTTTCAGGCATGGCAAAATTAAGGTTTTTGAGGTCATCCATGCTAAAAAAACGGAGAAAAGGGAAGGTTTACCGGTTGGGTAAGACAGGGAAACAAAACAACTATAATTTAGTTGAATTCAATTCACCCGCAAAGGCATTAAAATCCACGCCATCAAAATTGCCGCTGCTCATCATCAAAAGTACTTTGTTATTCCAGTGGAGTGATTTCAGATAATCCGTAACCTCACTGCTTTTTGTAAATACTTTCAGATCCTTGCGGTTAAAGGCTTTGTATACCTGGTCTTGGGTAATTTCCTTGAGTTTTTTATGGGCTATGGTATGAGGATTAAAATATACAATGGCTTCATCTGCCAGGTCCATCGCGCCGTTATATTGTTGTAAAAACTCTTCATTAAGACTGCTGAAGGTGTGAAGCTCCATGCAGGCAATAACCTTATGGTCTTTGAATTGTCCTTTGACAGCATTTGTAGTGGCTTTTAGCTTGGAAGGTGAATGAGCGAAATCTTTATAGAAGCTGAAGGTTCCATTACGGTAAACAAGCTCCAGTCGTTTGGCAGCGCCTTTAAAAGACCGTATGGCTTCGTAAAACATTTCATCACTGATGTTAATTTTATTACATACCATTCGAGCTCCGGTTAAATTCATCAGGTTGTGATTGCCGAAGACAAGGAGTGGAACTTCATTTTCATTCACTTCAAGGATCGTTATTCCGTTTTCTATTCGGTGCGGTGGAACAGAGTAGGGGATTTTCTCAATATTATTTTTCTCGTCGCTGATGCAGATTTCTTTCAGAACAGTGTCTTCCTCGCAATAGATAAGAGTTCCATTAGGCTCTATCAGTTGAATAAACTTTTTAAACTGATCCACATAATTTTCAAAGGTTGGAAAAACGTTGATGTGATCCCAGGCGATACCGCTTAAAATGGCAATGTGAGGCTTGTATAAATGAAATTTCGGACGTCTGTCGATTGGCGATGCCAGGTATTCATCGCCTTCAATAACCGCGAATCTGGAAGTGTTGCTTAATCTTACCATAGTGGTAAATCCCTCCAATTGTGCACCAACGAGGTAATCGGTTTCCAGTTTATGATAATTCATTACGTGAAGGATCATCGCAGTGATAGTGGTTTTTCCGTGGCTTCCGCCAATAACAATACGTGTTTTATCTTTTGTTGCTTCGTAAATGTATTCAGGGTAAGAATATATTTTCAGTCCAAGTTCATTTGCCCTGATGAGTTCGGGATTATCTGCCCTGGCGTGCATGCCAAGAATTACCGCATCAATATCAGCAGTTAATTTTTCAGGAAACCAGCCCATTTGAGGCGGGAGCAATCCTGCTTTAGCAAGTCTGCCTTTACTTGGTTCGTTAATTTCATCGTCGCTGCCGCTTACATTAAAGCCTTTCTCATGAAGCGATAAGGCCATGTTGTGCATCGCGCTTCCACCAATTGCAATTAAGTGAACCCTTTTTGTCATAAAACTATTTTGCATGAAAGTAAATTTTAAAACAGAACATTCTCCTTTTTAAAAAGTATATTTTACACAGGAGGGTTTTAATAAATTTTCATGAGGAATTAGTATCTTTAATGCAATGAAAAAAATTTTCCAGGTGTTTGTTTTTCTGCCTCTTTTGTTATCAGCACAAATTCCACCGGGATATTACAATCCGGCGCAGGGCTTAACCGGTAACAATTTAAAAGTTGCCTTACATAACATCATTAAAAATCATAATCAGCTTACTTATGCTGGCCTCTGGTCTGCTTTTCCTAAAACGGATAAAAAAGCGAATGGTAAAGTATGGGATATTTATAGCACCGTTCCTGCGGGCACTCCGCCTTATGAATACACATTTATAACGAATCAGTGCGGAAACTATAATGGAGAAGGGGATTGCTATAACCGCGAGCACAGCTGGCCTCAGAGCTGGTTCAACGCTACACCCGGACCAGATTCAGATCTTTTTCATATTTATCCTACTGATGGAAAAGTGAATGGCGTACGATCCAATTATCCTTACGGAAATGTGAGTTCGGCAAGCTGGACAAGTCTTAACGGAGGAAAGCTGGGTCCCTGCACCAATACGGGCTACAACCTTACCGTTTTTGAACCGGTTAATGAATTTAAAGGCGATTTAGCCCGCGGTTATTTTTATATGTGTACGCGTTATTATTCTGAAGATGGCGGTTGGTCTTTTTCCGACGCTGTAAATAAGGCCACTATTCTTCCCTGGCAGTTAAATGTTTTGCTGCAGTGGCATCACCAGGATCCTGTGAGCGCCAAGGAGGTAGCGCGTAATGATTCTATTTATTACAAGTTTCAGAATAACCGCAATCCTTTTATTGATAACCCTGCATGGGCAGATAGCATCTGGGTGTCGGCCAATTCTATATTTGAAAGAGAATCGCGTTTGCAACATTCTTTCAGTTTGTTTCCAAATCCCGCTGCGGAACATTTTTTCATTATCAATCATGGCCAACCAACAGAAGTTGAGTTCACTGTAACGGATGTATCGGGTAAAGTAATTTCTGTAAAAAAGGAAACACTTTCTGAATATCTTACGATTGATTGCAGCTCCTGGAATGCCGGCGTTTATTTCCTTGTAATTAAAAATTCCGTTTCTGTTTCCCGCCTTAAATTCATTAAAACATAAGCACAAGTTCTTAATAAGTTATTCCTTTATTAACAGCAATACACCTAGTTTAATTACCTTTACCCCACTATATTATTATGACAAAGAAAATTGTAAAAGTTGGCGATATTGATTGTGGTTCTCACGATCTTTTTTTAATCAGCGGTCCGTGCGTGATCGAAGACGAAAAAATAATGATGGATACTGCCGAAAAATTAAAAGAGGTAAGTGAACGTTTAAAAATTAAAGTAATTTATAAGTCAAGCTTTTTAAAAGATAACCGGAGCAGTTTGAGTTACTACGATGGCCCAGGTTTGGATAAGGGTATGAAAATACTGGCGAAAGTAAAGGAGCAGTTTGGCTTTCCTTTGTTAACAGATATTCATGAAAGTACACAGGCTGCCATTGCAGGAGAAGTATGCGACGTGCTGCAGATCCCGGCGTATCTGTGCATGCAAAGCAGTTTACTGGTTGCCGCAGCTAAAACCGGTAAGGTGGTGAATATTAAACATGGCCAGTTTTTAGCGCCTGATAATATGAAGCATCCCCTGCAAAAATGTATTGATTCAGGAAACGATAATATTATTTTAACAGAGAGAGGATATGTATTTGGGTACAACGATTTAATTGTTGATCCCCGCAGTTTCTTTCATATGAATAATCTTGGGTATCCTGTAGTTTTTGATGTAACCCATTGTGTGAGAAAATATGGCATTCCAAGTTCGGATGTTAAAGGCGGGGCAAGAGAATTTTTGCCTGTTCTTTCGCGGGCAGGCGTAGCAAGCGGTGTGGATGGTTTGTTTGTTGAAACTCACCCTGACCCTTCGAAAGCATTGTGCGATGCGGCTTCGCAGTTATGTGTGTATGACCTGGAAGAATTTTTAAAGCCTCTGATCGAGATTCATAACGTGGTAAGAAAATATTAAGAATAATAAACACAGAGTGCCAGAGGTAAGAGAACACAGAGTGATCCTGTGAATTACTAAAATATTCTTGAGTACGACGGGATGTTTTTAATCAAAGCGCGACCGGGCCTGAAAAACAATATACTTATTGGTCGAAATAGATTATTGGGATCTTTTAATCTTTGTGATCCCAGTGCTTTTGTGTACTCAGTGTACTTTATATCTTAACGGCGATAACGCAAACATCATCAATCTGCTCAAGTTCGCCTCTCCATTTTTCAAATTCGTGGTTAAGCTTTTCTTTTTGAGCCTCCATTGGTTCGTGCGCAATGGATTTGATCACATCTTCAAGTTGCTTGTATTTAAACTTCTTTCCTTTTGGTCCGCCAAACTGATCGGCATATCCATCGGTAAAGGTGTAAATGATATCGTTTTTCCTAAGATCAATTACCTGGTTTCTGAAAGGAGATAACTCACCATACTTACCCACAGGCATTTTATCCGCTTTATATTCTGTCAATTCACCATCCCTGTATAACCACAGCGGGTTATTGGCAGCAGCAAATTCAAGACGCATATTGGCGAAATCGTAAGCACATAATACACAATCCATACCATCCTTACTTTCTTCTTCGCTTCCTTCAGGGTTAAGAGACGCAATAATACCATTACGCATGTTATCCAAAATCTGGTTCGGATGAATAAGATTTTTTTCGAGAATAGATTCGTTCAGGTAAGAAATACCAAGCATACTCATAAACGCCCCCGGTACTCCGTGGCCTGTGCAATCAGCAGTACACATGTAAAACAATTCGTTTGGCGCGGTGGCGGGTTTATGCGAAATGGCATAATAAAAATCACCGCTTACAATATCCTTTGGTTTATAAAGAATAAAAAAACTTTTTGTTGGATTGGCTGCTGCTACTTCTGTCATAATGTTTCTTTTATAATAAAACTAATGTAAATATTATTCTTTAATAAGCTTATAGGTTTTCAAGCCTTTTCTGTCTTTTACAGTTAAATAATAAATTCCCCTGAAAATACTATTTATTTCTATTGTTTGTATGTTTCTGCCCTGTTTGTTTAATAACAATTTTCCATCCATGGCGTAAATGTTTATTTCAGTGATGCTGTTAAAGTGCCTGAATGAAACCGTTTCCCCCGCCGGATTAGGGTAAATAGTTGGTTCTGATTCTTCCTTCACGAATTTTTCCTCACCGGTAGTAGTAAAAGTAGCAGTACAAACGCAGCTGGCCATTTTGCCCTGCAGATAACGGTCCCGCGCGGAATTACTGCCTGTATTGTACACGTTGGGAACACCGAGGATAGGCCAATTGTTATTACCAGGATTAAAACAAATGGGTTTTTGTGAATTGATATAATACAGGCTGATTTCGGATAAGCTGTTACTTCCTGCCGGCGTAAGGTTTCCCTGAATTCTGTTTCCATATTGCAAATGTCCGTTGCCGTTTAAAACAAACTGACCATAAGGCGAAGATGTATTGGTTATTTCCAGACCAAGGAATTGCACCGTGTCGGAAGCAGGATTGTTATTCATTACTACGCCGTATAGCTCGGAGCGATTCCTGAAAATCGTATTAAAAGGACCATTGATACTATGCGAATTATCAATGACTGTATTCTGGTTAATATTTCCTTCGCACAAGTTGGCAAAGGGAAAATTCCCATGGAACACAATGTCTCCCGAACTGTTTGCGGGGAAAGGAAACTGGCTCCAGAACGGATCAAACGAATAATTATAGCCACATACATTTCCGTTAGCGCCTGCTTGAAATAACATGCTGTGCCGCAGGTGCTGAAAGATATTGTTTTCAACTTTACACTCGCCTGAACTGAATTGGAATGCGATACCATACCCCTGGCCACTGCCCCCATAAGCAAATGCATGGTGAAACCAGGAATTCGTAATTTCAATATTGGAACTACGGTTGAGCTCAACGTGTGTGAAATTAGTAGAATCGCTTTCAATGCCATGAATCCAGCATTGTACTGCGTTGTTAAAACTAATGAGCGAGGTTTGCCCCGTAGTCGCATCCAGGCGCTGAACTTTCATGCATTCAAATCCAATAGCTGTGCGCTTGTTTAATCGTCTTATTCTTGGCTGAAGAGATAATTTGTAGTAAAACCGGAAAGGAGATTCAAATGTAATTTTATTGCCGTTAATGGATTTAACCTGCATGATTTGCCCCAGAGAACCATAGGCCCAACTGTCGTTCATATAAGTATTATCGGTGGTGATCAGGTGCACCCAATCACCAGACATAAATGCCGAAGGATTAAAAACATTTACCCAATTGCTGTCGCGTACACCCGCGCTCACAAAGCTGCTTGTATCTGAATTTATCTGTGAACCCCATACGTTAAAGCAATTGTTTAAGGTTCCGTTCATGCCAAAGCGAAGATGCGTACTGTCGGAGCCAGCTCCTTTAAACGTAATGCTGTCGCGGTTCACAGAAACAGTAGTTGTGAAATTATAAACGCCCTTCGGAAAAAAAACCACACCGCCTTTGCCGTTAAGCGCGTTGATGGCATTATTGACAGCGGTGTTATTGGAAGCGGAGTTGGTGTTGTTGCCTCCAAAATTCATAATGTTAACTGTTTGTGTATAGGTAGGCTTGGTTCCCTTGTAGCCCGCGTCTTTCCAGTTAAATTTTTTAATGATGTAGGGTTGCGCGAAAAAAGTTGTGCAGAGAAATATAAAAACAAACAGCGGTATTGTTTTAAGCATAAATAAAGATAATAAAAATCTGTTATAAGTAAACGGTGTGTTTAAGTTACACCTTGTTTAAAAAAATAAAGTTTGTAACGTTTTACTGCCTGCGCTTTTATAATAACAAACCACTAACCAATAACTATGAGCAGCGCAAAAGAAACACCCCGCCAGAAAATGATAGGCATGATGTACCTGGTACTTACCTGCCTGTTGGCCCTGAACGTAAGTAAAGAAGTACTTGAGGGCTTCGTAACTATTAACGAAAGTATCGAGAATACAAATGCCAATTTTGCTGCCAATACAAAGATAATGATGGAGGCAATGGACGAGGCTTTAAAAAACGGACGTAACGAGGTTAAACCTTATTATGAAAAGTCGAAACAAACCGTGCTATTGTCGCAGAAAACATTTGATTATGTTGGCGAACTTAAAAATAAAGTGAAACAATATACCGAAAACAAAATAGGAGCCGATACGATGAAGCTGGGAAATATTGAGAGGCTTGACGATTTTGACAAGCCTACTTTTTTGCTGATTGGTCCGGATGAAACAAAACCTAAAACAGGATTGTATTCGGCAAAAGAATTACTGCAAACCATGAATAAATATTCCACGGAATTAGGAAGAATGATTGAGGAGATGAAGGATAAGGCTGGTACAAAGCTTCCCGAAAAAGATTATCTGGTTTTAAAAGAAAAATTAAAATTGTTTACGCCCAATGATAATTATAAAGATAAAGAGGGGAAACCTGTGAGCTGGGAGTTTAAAAATTTTTACAACATGCCGCTTGCCGCCGTGGTAACCAATTTATCAAAAATACAAAGCGATATAAAAAGCATTGAAGCCGGTATGATAAGCACATTTGCCGGCGCCTCCGGTAAACTTTCGCTTCCAATGAATTTGTATTCTGCAAGAATTGTCCCGGTGAGCCAGTACATTCAATCCGGCACTCCGTTTACAGCCGATGTTTTTCTCACTGCTTCCTCCTCGCATTTTACGGATGAAAATATTCAGTTTATTCTGGGGGATGTAGATACTTCAAATGGCAAGCTTGCGCCCGGAGCCGTTTCTTTACCGGTGAATGCGGGCAATGGAAAAATTTCGCTTCCTACTTCCGCAGCAGGTCATAAAGATCTTAGGGGCTGGATAAAGTTAAAGGACGGAAACGGCATTGATAAATATTACCGGTACGAAACAGAATATGTAGTGGCTAATGCAGCAGTGGCTATAAGCGCGGAAAAAATGAATGTAATGTATGTGGGAGTTGATAATCCACTGAGTGTATCTGCTGCCGGGGTTGCACCTACCAATCTTGTTGTTTCTGTTTCAGGATGTGGTGGGACGTTGGTGAATAACGGCAATGGCAAATACGTTGCGAGAGTTAGCGGCACTGGTTCCTGTGTTGTTACTGTGTTGGCTAAAACGCCCGGTGGATTGAAACAGCAAGGTCCTTCACAGATTTTCAGATCCAAAAAACTACCGAATCCTCCTTACCGCGTCGCAGGAAAAAGCACCTACGGTAATCTTGAAATTACAACTTCTATCGCTAAAACAATTGGTGGTTTTGGGCTCGATAATTCCGGATTCGATTTTGCTACAACCAGCAAGGTAGCTGAGTTTACCATGAGCGTTGCCACGAACGGGAAACTGGGCCTTGATTATAAATGCTATAACGGGCAGCTCTCTGCCGGTGCTCTGGAAGAATTACAAAAGGTTAAAAAAGGCAGCAAAATCTACTTTGAAAATATAAAGATACAGGTTGGCAGCGAGATAAGAGAAGGCGGGATGGTGAAGATCCTTGTGAAATAGATGGTTGAATGGTAGTCCGCGATGTTGGCTTCCGCTACGCGGATCTGTTTTGCACAGTTATTTTCTTTTATCTTTGTGCGATGGAACTTGTTAAGTTATATACGCATGAAAGTATTAACCATGTCACCCGCAAAAGAAGCGAAGAGCGAAAGATAGGGGAAAGCGTGCTTACGCTCAGTGGCAACTGGAAAAAGGATCTGCTAACAACAGGCGCGAAGTTTGTTGTTATTGGCATTGCAGAAGACATGGGCGTAAGGGCGAATTACGGCAGGGGCGGAGCTCATTCTGCTTTTAAACCTGCACTGGAAAGTTTTTTAAATCAGCAATGCAATCAATTTCTAAAAGGTGAAACTATTTGTGTGCTTGGCGAAGTAAAAGTGGACGACCTCATGGAAAGAGCTATGAACCTCAATCCTAAAAAGGAGGAAGACATTCTTCGCCTTCGTGAATTTGTTTACGAGGTCGACAAGCGGGTAAGTGAAGTTGTCCGGTTAATAGTGCTGAGTGGAAAGATCCCTGTAATTATCGGAGGAGGCCATAATAATTCGTTTGGAAATATTAAAGGCGCATCGCTCGCTCTTGATAAAAAAATAAATGTGATTAACTGTGATCCGCATTTGGACTTTCGCCCATTAGAAGGGCGCCATAGCGGCAACGGTTTCAGCTATGCGTATGAAAATAATTTTCTTGAAAAGTATTCAGTGTTTGGAATGCATGAGCAATACAATACTGACTGGGCTTTGAAAACTTTCAGGGAGAACCCTTCGCAATTGTTTTACAACACTTACGAATCCATTTTCGTGAGGGAAGAAAAAGATTTTAAAACTGCTTTACATCAAAGTATAGGCTTTGTAAAGGGAGGTCCGTGTGGGATTGAAATTGACTTGGATGCCATTACCAATGTGCCTTCCAGTGCTAAAACCAGCAGCGGTATTTCGCCCATCCAGGCCCGGCAATTTATTTATACCAGTGCTAAGGAACTGAATACAATTTATCTTCACATTGCTGAAGGAGCGCCAATACTTTCACATATTAAAGCGGATAATAAAACGGGAAAGCTGATAGCCTATTTAATGACGGATTTTATTAAGGGCATTTCGGCTAAGGGCGCCACAGATTAAAGCGGATGACGCAGATTTTGTTAAAGGATTATCGCACAAGACAAACAGGAATTAGTATGAATCTAAAAAATCACCCCGCTGGTAATGTGGATAAAAAATCAATCAGTATTAGTGTCAATTCGTGTCTTAATTCTCTAACATCTTCTCCAGATTATCTTCAGAAATAATTTTTACGCCCAGCTTTTCAGCCTTCTTTAGTTTTTCGGGACCCATGTTGTCACCCGCAAGCAGATACGATGTTTTTCCGCTGATAGACCCGGAATTTTTACCGCCATTTTGTTCTATCATTTCTTTTAACTGATCACGGCTGTATTTTGTAAATACACCGCTGATTACAAAAGTTAGTCCCGCAAGTTTATCGCCGGTTTTAGCCATGGCTTCTTCTGAAAGAGAAAACTGCAAGCCTGCTTTTTGAAGCCGGGTAAGGATCTCTTTGTTTTGGGGATTTGCAAAATGGGTTATGATACTTTCGGCGATTGTTTCGCCCACCTCGTCAATTTCTAAAAGCTGTTCCTTCGTCAAGGAGAGAAGTGTATCTATATCTTTTACCTTTCTTGCAATTTTTTTAGCCGATGTTTCGCCTACATGTCGAATGCCAATGGCAAACAAAACTCTTTCGAACGGAATAGTTTTACTTTGTTCAATTCCTTCAATTAAATTCTGCGCGCTTTTTTCCGCCATTCTTTCCAGTGGCAAAAGCTGTTCTTTTTTAAGATCGTAAATATCAGCGATGTTTTTTAAGAGACCCGCGTCAAAAAGCTGGCTGATGGTTTCCCCGCCCAGACTGTCGATGTTCATGGCTTTTCTGGAAACAAAATGCTCCATCTTGCCTTTCACCTGTGGCGGACAGTAATTTTCATTCGGACAATAATGCTGTGCTTCGCTTTCTTTTCTTACAAGCTTGGCGTGGCATTCAGGACATTCAAATGCGTAAAGATGTTTTGCGTTTTTAGGATCACGCTTTTCAAAATTAACACTGGTTATTTTCGGAATTATTTCTCCGCCTTTTTCAACAAAAACATAATCGTTGATCCGTACATCCAGTTTTTCAATAATATCCGCGTTGTGCAGGCTAGCCCGCTTCACTACGGTACCGCCCAGCTGCACAGGATCAAGGTTAGCCACTGGCGTAATGGCGCCGGTGCGACCAACCTGGTAGGTAATATCGAGCAGTTTTGTACAGGCCTGTTCCGCTTTAAATTTATAGGCAATGGCCCAGCGCGGTGATTTGGCGGTAAATCCAAGCTGCTGCTGTTTTTTATAATCGTTTATTTTTATAACAATGCCATCAATTTCAAAAGGAAGGTCAAGGCGCGCATGATCCCAGTGATCGATAAACTCAAGTACTTCATTTATTCCATAGCAAAGCCGTGTGTGCTCACTGATCTTAAATCCCCAGGATTTGGCGGCCATCAGGTTCTCATAATGCCCGGCGTGGGGTATGCCATCGCCTAATAAAGAATAGAGAAAACAATCCAGTTTACGCGATGCAACAACTGCGCTGTCCTGCATTTTCATGGTACCGCTCGCAGTGTTGCGCGGATTGGCCAGAGGCGCTTCGCCAATTTCCTCACGTTCTTTATTTATCTGTTCGAACGGTTTTTTATTCATGAAAATTTCCCCGCGGATCTCAAAATCAGGCGGATAATTTCCCTTTAATTTAAGCGGGACTGATTTAATGGTTTTTACATTTGTGGTCACGTCATCGCCCTGCACGCCGTCACCACGCGTTACAGCCTGGGTTAAAATTCCGTTTTCATAAGTGAGACCAATGGAGAGGCCGTCGAATTTTAATTCACACACGTATTCCACATCCTTTGATGCGAATAAATCGTTCTCCATATTCAGTCCCTTTTTTACACTACGGTCAAAGTCCAGCATATCTTCCTTACTGTAACTGTTGGAAAGAGACAGCATCGGGTAGCGGTGTTTCACGGATTTAAATTCCTTTGTGATGGTGCCGCCAACGCGTTGCGAAGGGGAGGTGGGGAGCAGGAGGGCAGGATATTCTTTTTCAAGGGCAATCAGTTCTTCCAAAAGTTTATCAAATTCAAAATCAGAAATAACGGGTTTATCCAACACATAATAATTGTGGTTATGCTCGTCAATTTTTTTTGAGAGATTTTCAATTTTTTTCTCCGCTTCGCTTTGGTTCATCTGATGCAGGTTGCTTTTTAGTTGAGAAATAATTCGCTTAAAATCATCTTTAAATATTTTTCATCGATTGAATCGAAACTGGCAAGTTCGTCACTGTCTACATCCAGAACACCTGTTATTGTGCCTGTTGAATTATAAACGGGAATCACAATTTCACTTAGGCTCAGCGAACTGCAGGAAATGTGTCCGGGAAAATTATTAACGTCTTCCACAATAAGAACTTCATTTTTCTCCCAGGATTTACCGCAAACGCCCTTTCCTTTGGCTATACGCGTGCAGGCCACAGGGCCCTGGAAAGGACCGAGAACAAGCTCATTATTCTTTACAAGATAAAATCCCACCCATAAGAAATTCATTCCGTACTTAAGAGCTGAACAAATATTGGCCATATTGGCAATTTCATTTGTTTCTCCATGGAGCAGGCTTTTTATCTGCGGAATCAGCTGCAGGTATTTTTCTTCTTTTGTGGTTGCCGTTATATTAAGTTCTTCTGCCATTTCTTAAATAATTAGTTGCAGGCCGTCAAAAGCCAGTTCAATATTTGGTGGGAGTTCTTTACTTACTTCTTCATGTAATCCTAACTGGTGTGAAATGTGCAGGAAATAAGCTTTTCGCGGCTTTAACAGTTTAACCAGCTCGATAGCTTCATTCAAGGTGAAGTGCGAAATATGCGGTTCACGCCGAAGGGTGTTTAATACCAAAACGTCCAGGTCCTGAAGTTTTTTCATTTCATCTTCAGGAATAAAGTTCGCATCCGTTATGTAAGCAAATTTTTCAATTTTAAAACCTTTAACAGGAAGCTTGTAGTGAAGAACGTTGATAGGCTCTATCAGAATATCGCCGGCAAAAAAGGGATCATTATCAATGGTGTGTAATTCAATTTCCGGAATGCCGGGATATCTATCTTCTGAAAAAATATAGGCAAATTCCCTTCGGAGCGCTTTCTGAACCCGTTCCGTTGCATATACCGGCATTTTTATTTTGTTGAAATAGTTAAAAGCCTTCACTTCGTCAAGCCCCGCAATGTGGTCCTTATGCTCGTGGGTAAAAACAACGGCATGAACGTGTTTTACTTTTTCTCGTAATAATTGCTGACGGAAGTCGGGACCTGAATCGATTACAATGTGCGTAGCAGAAGTTTCAATCATTACCGAAGTACGGAGACGCTTATCTTTGGGATCGGTGCTGGTGCATACGTTGCAACTGCACGCGATAACCGGGACTCCCTGTGATGTACCTGTTCCTAAAAATGTAACCTTGATCGACAAAACTGATGATTTTTTAAAGCCTTAATTTAAGCTGAATAAAGCAATCTTTAAAGTTAATTAATTAACGCATTTATCACCGGCGATACCTGAATTCTTTTTATTGCGGAACCTTGATCATCTGTTTCATATCATACCCCTTGTTATTGTAATTCTTCACAAGCGATTGGTATAACTCTTCCTTCATTGATTTTTCGCGGCACATGAAGTAGAGGAATTTTTTTTGCGGATGACCAACCACTGTGTAGGAGTAATCTTCCGCTACCTCTTCAATAAGATATTTCTCCTTTAAGGGCCAGGTTAACTGTACGTTCCATAAAAAATTGTTAGTTCCGTTTTTAGGAAACCCTTTGGAATGAATGTGTTTTTCT
>JACDDR010000042.1:30473-31302 GCA_013816895.1 Bacteroidota bacterium | reverse complement strand
GCTTTAAACAGATTAAGTTCAAGGGTCTGGCTCCGGCTGCTGAATGCCAAGATTACTGTAAACAAATATGTCAATTTAATTTTCAATCAGGCCCTGGTCTTCGCGTTTATTGTAATCTAATATAAGTAAATAATACATTACCACTCCAAACGCGTATAAGACCGAAGTAATCAGGAAAATATTTACAAACTGATAGCCCTGAGAGAACATGATCTTTACCATAAAACCACTTACTACCCAACTTCCGCTCCAGATGGCCGCGGTAAGAGCGCTGGTAATTTCGCGGTTACCTTTTCCAACATAATTTAAAACCAGTTCGGTAGTCATTGGTCCCGCCATATTCATAAGCGGCTGCCTGAATAAGTAGCAGATGGCCGCTATAACAACGGCAACAGAATACTGACTGTAAAACTGCGTGGTTGCCAATGCCACCAGCGATACAACGGCCAGTGTTTGCGTAGTGGGTACTGCAACTTTGTATCCCACATATTTTTTTATTTTTGGCACAAGCATGGCGCAATAAGCCACGAGAACGGCAGCGAAAGAACTCAGTACGGAGAAGCCTCCTTTATCGAGATGGTGAACCTTATCAAAAAACAAACTGATAAAAGGAATGGTAAGGCCTGCGCCAACTGCAATGATAAGAGTAGGAACCAATGCTTTGATAATGAGTTTCCAGTCGGTGGTGGCCCCTTTGACTTGCGGCCGATCTGTATCAACTGATATTTCATTGAAATTTTTGATCTTCAGAAGGAAAAAGAAACCACCAAAACCAAGAACGGAGAACAGAATAGGAATAAACTGTTCGTCAAAAAAAAGAGGGTTTATG
>JACDDR010000042.1:0-30463 GCA_013816895.1 Bacteroidota bacterium | reverse complement strand
TATGTAATCAAGAAGGGCGATGATAACCCCGCTGAGTATTCCGCCAAAGCTCCAGGTACTGTAACTGAGCGAAATGCCCGCGGTGTGATTTTCCTTTTTTGAATTCCTTAAAATAAAGGGCGAGATAGGAATTTGCATAAAGGTAAAGGAAGCGCCCCAAAGCAAAAGGCAAATAAGCGTTAACACTTTTAATTTAAAAGCAATGGCTAAAACAATTCCGATACCAAAAAAAGGCACGCAAAAATTCGACAGATAGAATAATGGCAGTAATTTTTTTCCTTTAATAAATCTTCCCAGTGGCAGTGCAAGAATAAATACACCCAGGAATCGGAAAGTAATAAACAAAGCGATCTCTTCATCCGAAAACCCTTGCCGCGTCATATAAAGCGGGAGAATGTTCATGAACGTAGCGTTTACCAACTGAATAAAGAACTCAGCCACTATCACGTTCAACACTGGTTTTTCCAGCTGCTTGTAGTCTTTAATGAAGGAAAAAAAGTTAAGCATGGCTCCTTATTAAATCAATGTATGCTTTTATTTTTTCAATGTCTGCGGGAGCAAACTCTTCAAATTCATCCTGATTTTTAAACCATGTAAGCTGCCGCTTGGCGTAATTACGGGTATGTTGTTTAACCTTAATAACAGCGGTTTCCAGCGAATAACTGTGGTCCAGGTAAGCATACATCTCTTTGTAACCAACAGTTTTAAGGCCGTTTAAATGTTTATAAGGACTTAACCTTTTCACTTCATCCAGCAAGCCTTTCTCCATCATCTCCTCCACCCTGCTGTTTATCTGGGCATATAATTTTTCGCGGGCTAAGTTTACCAGAATTTTAATGGGGATAAAATTTCGGTTAATGTTTTCCTTTTTTAAGAAGGAAGAAAAAGGCTTGCCGCTGTGAATGCATACTTCCAGCGCTCTTATGATCCGCTGCGAATTATAAAGATCGACCTTTGCGTAATAATCCGGATCGAGCTCCTTTAATTTTTCCCGGAGAAACGTTAAACCTTCAGATTCTAACTCACGGTTAAGCTGTTCTCGTATCTCAGGGGCAACATCAATAAACTCATCCACACCGTTCAATACCGCGTCAATGTACAATCCCGATCCCCCCACCAAAAAAACAATGTCGTGATCATTAAATAATCTATCAAGCAGTTCTATCGCGTCTTTTTCGTAATGGCCTGCGCCGTAAAGTTCGGTAACGCTTTTGTTATTGATGAAATAATGGGTAACGCGTTGAAGCTGCTCCGGAGAAGGCTTTGCCGTTCCTATTTCCAGTTCACGGTAAAACTGGCGTGAATCGGCCGAAACAATAACCGAATCAAAGTGACTAGCAAGTTCGATAGCAAGAGCGGTTTTACCAACCCCGGTTGGCCCCGCAATTACAACAAGATATTTGGCTGGATGCATTATAATGCTGCAAAATTAAGGCTTATAAATGAACCGCATAATTATTCAAACCGGGTTGTGAACAACTCTTTTTAAAAATGCTGTTGACATAGGCTTATCCTTTTACTTTTATAGGATGCACAAGCCTCAAGATAGTCTGCTCTTCGCTGTTTGCCTGTTCCTGGTACTTGGTTTACTTAGTTTTACTTTTCCTGAAAAGGGTGTTGCACTTGGAAACGAACTGACTTTAAAATTCCCTTCTTTAAACTCGCTGTTTAATGAAGCACCCGTTAAAAAAGATATTTCGGCTATCCTGGAGGCGGCCGATAATGCAGACACTGTGGTTATCGAAAGCACTGATACCAGCACTTCTCGCCTAAAAGTGGGGCCAAAAGATACCGTAAATAAAAAGCTGGTTACCTCCCTTCAATTCACAAACAAAAATGCCCTGCTCACTTTTTTTGAATCTCTTGCAGGATTAAAAAACAGCACAAAATCCATTCGTGTATTGCATTACGGCGATAGTCAGATTGAAGGAGACCGTATAACCGATTACCTGCGTTTAAAGCTGCAGGGACAGTTTGGGGGACAAGGACCAGGACTGATATCACTCATGCCTATTTCTCCAAGCGTTACAAACAAAATAGTCTGGAGTGCAGGTTGGGACCGTTACAATGTATTCACCGCAAAGGATAAACGGGTATCACACGGCAATTATGGTGTGATGGCAGGCTTTGCGCGTTTCTGCAATTACAAAAAATTAAGCGATACCAGTTCAAACATAAACGCCGACATTAAAATTACCACTACCAAACTCGGCGGGGCCAACGCTACCACCTACAAAAAAATAAAACTATTTTATGGCGGGAGTCAAACAAAAACCTGGTGCGAATTTTACGATGGCCCTGCCTTAAGCGGCGCCGATAGCCTTGAGAGCGGTGGCGTGTTCCGGGTAAAAGAATACAAGGTGGGCCTTGGTTCGTTAAGCCACCAGTTTAAATTTACAGGCAAGGACAGTCCTGATTTTTATGCCTTATCGCTTGAAAGTGATCACGGGGTGATGGTTGATAACATTGCGCTTCGCGGAAGCAGCGGAACGTTTTATCACCAGGTTAATTTCGCGCAGATGAAACAGTTTTATGATTATCTGAACGTAAAACTTATTATTCTTCAGTTTGGAGGAAACGCACTGCCTTCGGTGAAGGACGCTACCATGGCTGCCAACTATGCCGGTTACCTCCGGGGCCAGATCAACATCCTTAAAAAAATGGCACCAAACGCAAGCATCATATTTATAGGTCCGGCCGACATGAGTGTAAAAGAAGGCACTGCTTACGTAACTCACCCCCAACTGGAAGCAACACGCGATGGTTTAAAAAAAGTAGCTCTTGAAACAGGTTGCGCTTTTTTTGACATGTACGATTGCATGGGTGGTTCCAATAGCATGGCCAGCTGGGTTGATCAAAAATTAGCCGCAACGGATTACATTCATTTTAGTCCGCAGGGAGCAAGAAAAATTGCTACTTTATTTTATTCGGCACTTATAACAGAATATAACTCTTATTTAAAAACCAAAAAGTAATGCGCTTCATTTTATACCTATTTACTTTTTTGTTTTCCATCCGTGGCACAGCGCAGGAAACCACGCCTTATCCTTTCGTACAATACGATCTTAACCATTTATATTTTTCAAAAGACAGTTCCTCTTTTTTAAATTTATACGCCAGACTTGATTCTTTTTCAAAGAACAGTATAAAAGAGCTTTCTATTGCTCATATAGGCGGGTCGCATGTACAGGGCGGAACCTGGAGCAATTCATTTTTAAACGAACTCAATAACGAATTTAAACCTGCAGGCGGTGGCTATTTTATTTTCCCTTACAAGCTCGCTAAAACCAATAGTCCGCCTTACGCCACATCTTTTTCAAATGGCAGCTGGAAAAAATGCCGGTGTGTTGGAAAAGAATTCTGTTTGCCCCTTGGCATGTGCGGCATGAGTATTACGAGTAACGACAGTTCTAATTATTTTGGAGTTGCGTTAACAGCGCGTTCACTTATAAAAGGCTTCAACAGCATTAAGGTGTACCATAATTTTAACGCCACTTTTGAGTTTACTATTTCTTCGCGACACAATTTAAAAGCAGTAAGATTTGATAAAAAAGACCAGGGCTATACTCAATTTGATCTGGAGATGCCTGTTGATTCGCTCAGTTTTGATTTGGTAAGAAAAGACACTGCCCAAAAAGATTTTATTTTATATGGCTTCGGGGTAGAATCCAACCTTGCCAATGGGTTTTACCTCGCGGCACTTGGCGCTAACGGTGCGTCCAGCGGGTCTTTCCTTCGCTGTACTTATTTTGCTGAGCAACTAAAAACCATTAAGCCTGATCTTGTTATCATTTCCCTTGGTGTTAATGATACACAGGCAAAAGATTTTGATAAGGAAAACTACATAGAACATTACGACAGTCTTATTCTTAAAATAAAAGAAGTGGCGCCAGATGTAGCCATTCTGCTCACCACCACTACTGATAATTTTATAAGGAGAAGAACCGCCAATAAAAGAACTGTGAAAACAAAAGATGCCATGTTTGAATTAATGGAACGTCACAACGTTGGGGTATGGGATCTTTACTCCGTAATGGGTGGGTTCAAATCCATCCTCAAGTGGCAAAAGGCTGGTCTGGCGGGCAAGGACAGAGTGCATTTTTCGCCAAAGGGTTATATAGTACTTGGCAAACTGATGTTTGATGCGTTGAACTATTCTTATCACAATAACATCAAAACAAACAAGTGACAAACCTGTTTCATAACATACTCGCATTTTCACAGGAGAAGCCTTTATTGTTTACTCATTTATTTTTCTGGGCATTTTTTTTACTGGTACTCTTATTTTTTTCAACGGTTTACAAGGCTAATAAATTAAGAACTGCCTACCTGCTTGCTGTAAGCCTTTTCTTTTATTTTAAAACCAGCGGGGTATTTGTATTGCTTCTGCTGTTTACCATTATAAGTGATTATAACTGGGGGCGGCTTATCCACCAAAGCGCGTCGGATGCCAAAAAGAAAGTGTTCTTAACCATCAGCATACTCTTAAACCTGAGCCTGCTCTGCTATTTTAAATACTCCTATTTCTTTCACGAAAGTGCTAACCAGATTGCCGGAACAAACACAGCCTTTTTTAATCATTACGCTCATTTCTCCAATACGTTTTTTAACACGGGCTTTAGCGTGGATAAATTATTGTTGCCGGTGGGGGTGTCTTTTTTCACGTTTCAATCTCTCTCTTATACTATTGATTTATACCGCAACAAAATAAAACCCGTGGAGTCGGTTTTTGATTACGGTTTTTTTGTTTGTTTTTTTCCGCATCTTGTTGCGGGTCCGATTGTAAAGGCGCATGACTTTGTTCACCAGATCTACCAGCCTTATAAGTTAAGCAAGTTTGAATTTGGCATGGCTCTTTTCTGGATACTGAATGGATTTGCGAAAAAAATTGTAGCCGATTACATGGCGGTAAATTATATCGACAGGATATTTGATACGCCGCATTTACCGAGCGGACTGGAAGTAGTGTTTGGCGTGTTTGGATATTCGTTACAGATTTACATGGACTTTAGTGGCTATACTGATATCGCGATCGGACTAGCATTGATACTGGGTTATCGTTTAAAGACAAATTTTGATTCGCCATACAAAGCCCAAAGCACAAGCGAATTCTGGAAACGCTGGCACATTTCGCTATCGAGCTGGCTGCAGGAATATCTTTACATTCCGCTGGGAGGAAATAAAAAAGGAACTATCGGTTCGTATATTGCCATTATAATTATTTGCGGATTTTTAGTTTTATTGAGCGGGAAATTATGGCTTCTCTACTTACTTTTAAGCATTGCTCTTTTTTTCATATTGCTTGCATTGATGCTTCCAAAAGTAAAACAGCAGGTGAACACGAATATTAATTTAATGGTGACAATGCTTTTGGGAGGCTTATGGCATGGCAGCAGTGCCCTTTTTATCATCTGGGGCGGTTTGAACGGACTGGGGCTTATCATTCACAAATTCTGGAAAAAGATTTCTCCTTTTAAAGGAAATGAGAGTATAGCTGTTAAATTTTCGCTCATGTTGATCACATTAAGTTTTATAAGCTTTACCCGCATTTTTTTTCGCAGTCCTGATATGCAAACGGTGAACATGTTATTTTACAGAATGAATAATTTTTTTGGTGCCGAAAAATTGTTTGAAGTTATATGGGGATACAAATTTGTTTTTGGATTAATGCTGGCGGGTTATCTCATTCATTGGATTCCCGAGCGCTTTAAATTCCGCTACCGCAGTTGGTTTGCCGCACAAAACTATGTTATCATGGGTTTAATTGCGGTTGTTCTGATATTTCTTTCCTACCAGTTGATGAGTGGCGAAATGCAGCCTTTTATCTATTTCCAGTTTTAGTTTGTATTAAATCAGAGTTCAACGAAACTGCCCGGGCCATGGACCTTTCTTTGTTACATTAATAAATGTTTTAACAAGTTCCTGATCGTGTTCTTTACGATCACTTCCCATTTTCAAATTATGTTTGCAGGTATTTTTATTGCAGGGATGATCAACACGACTTCTATCCAAACGGAAAAGTCCGGCGCCTGAACCAAACCATAAATTTCCAGCACTGTCTTCAAATATACTTTGAATAGCGCCGTTTGTCAGCCCGTTCTTTACTCCCAAGTAGGTAAATGCTTTTGACGCTGTACCAACCGCGGATGAAGGATCAAATCTGCAAACACCGCTGCGAACAGACACCCATATGGTCCCGCTTTTTTCCTGCATTGCCATTACAGCATAATTTAAACCAAAACAATTTTTATCGGTAAACTTTATAACCGTTTTAACGCCTGTTCTGTTTTCTTCCGCAGGGTTAAAGCGCGCAATTCCTCCGCCGTAGGTACAGAACCACATATTTCCGTCCTTATCCTCCAAAATATCAAGCACTTTATTATTACCCAATCCATCCTTTTCTGAAATATGCATTAAGGATTTTCCGTTGTACCTGTAAGCGCCTCCGCCTTCGGTACCAAACCAAATATTGCTGTTCCTGTCTTCAGCAATATTTCTTATCTGAAGCCGTTCTGCACTCTCAGGAATGGGAAAGGATGTGAAAATGATTTCAGGTGCTGACCAGGAATTTGCCGCAGGATTATACTTGCAAATGCCGCCAGCAGTACCTACCCAAATAGCTTCTGACCGGTCTATAAGAACACTGAACACAAGGTTTTTACTCAATCCGTTCTTCTCGCTAAAATTAGTGAAGGTTGTTCCATCATATTTCGATAACCCACCCGTAGTACCAAACCATAGATATCCGTCTTTGCCTTCATCTATCGACTGCACATTATTTCCGCTGAGACCTTCTCTTGTAGTAAAGTAAGTTAACGAGGTTCCATCATAACGGCACGCGCCGTCGCCCACAGTACCAAACCAAAGGTTTCCTTTCGAGTCCTGGAAGATATATCTTATATACTGACTCACCTGTAAAGTGTCGGCCTCGTAACCATAAGACCCATGCGGTACGGCAGACCTTATGACCGCTGGAATTACCGGGCTGTTTGTTTTGTCTGTTTTACTTACAACGGATTCACAGTTATTTTCAGAAGTGTTTTTTTTCGCGGGTGTTTTAGTTTGATCGCTACACGAAATCAAAACAAAGATTATGTAACTAAATACTAAACTATAAATCCGGCTCATATAAAGAAACTATTTTAAGTTATTTTCATGATGGTGTCGAACTTATAGTTTCTGTGGCATCAAGTTTCATTAAGAAATACTCGAGAGATATTTATATCTCCAAACCAGCTACCACGCTTTTTCCCGCCTCAAGTTCTTTATTAGAATACATAATTACCGAGTGCCCGGTTTTTGTTTCTGCAAGAATTTCAAAACACTTGCCATTGTAACTGCAATGATTAATTGTGACAGGCAGACCTAAAGAATTTTTTGAATGTGTGAGTTTTATTTTATCAGGACGAACGAGCGTTTTCGCTTTAAGTTTTTGACTTTTCTCTACGTCTTCCTTACGAATAACGTTGCAATCGCCTAACAATCCTGCAAGTTTTGTATTTTTCGGCTGATAATACACCTCCCATGTTTCGCCAATTTGGGTAATTTTTCCTGCGTCAAGAATACCGATCCTGTCAGCATACTTCAGCGCTTCTTCGGCCACATGCGTAATCAAAATAACAGAGGTATGATTTCGCTTTACTTCTTTAATAACAAATGAAAATAATTTATCGGTGAGAATTTTATCGAGGTTACTAAAAGGTTCATCCAGCAACAATACACCAGGTATTATGGCAAGGGCTCTTGCAATGGCAACACGTTGTTTTTGTCCGCTCGATAAATTCCGGGCTTTACTGTTCCGCAGACTTACAAGTTCGAGTAATTTCAAAAGCTGATTGGAACGGCGTGCCTTGGCTTCGTTTGTGTACCCGATAAGCTTGTCCCAGATATTTTCTTCAACCGTATGGTTGTCCAGTACGTAGAAATCCTGGCTTACCAGGCTCATGTCTTTGTGCCCTGGCATCAGGGTATAGGAAGGTCCCAGCACTTTATCTTTTCCAATAAGCACTTCCCCTTCAATAAGATCTTCGAGCCCGTAAATACATTTAATGAGGGTGGTTTTTCCGCTACCGCTTTTACCCAGCAAAGCAAGCACTTCGCCTTTTGCAAGCTGCAGAGTTACGTTCCTGATTCCTTTAAAATAATGCTGATTGTTGTAATTGAACGATATGTTTTTAACCTGTAGAATAACTATCGTATTAAGGTTAAATTGTTTTTTAGTTTGTATGTTCTACCATCAAAACCTGTTGCTTCAATTACATAAAAATAAACACCTTCCTGGCAGGGATCGCCACTGGTTGTATAACCGTCCCAAAAGCCATTCACTTTGTCCCAGCTTGTAATAAAAGTGCCGTAGCGGTTATAGATCCATACGTTCATTGTTTTGATTCCACGGGCAATTGGCCGGAAGATATCGTTTGTATTATCGTTATTAGGTGTAAAAATTGTAGGTGCCGTAACGCCGGATGAATCGGAAATGAAAAATTTGTACGATGAAGTATCATTACAACCGTTAGCGCCAAAAGCTATTACCAGTACGCTGTAAGAACCACTGGCTGTATAGTTTTTTACGGTATTTAAACTCGAGTCTTTCCCCGCGATGCCCGGAACATCGCTAAAGATCCAGTAATTTTTGATGGTGTTGGTTGAATAATTGGTGAGAACCAACTGATTTGGAAACCCGGTAGTGGTTAAACTTGCGTTAAACAAGGCGTTGGCTGACTGAGTAACAGTAATGATTTTGGTGGTAGTAGTGGTTCCGCTTGCATTGCTTACCGTTAAACTTGTCGTATAAATCCCCGGTTTCCCAAAAGTAAACACAATAAAAGGGCTGGAATAATCCGGCGTAGCGGTCACAGATAAGGTGGGGCTAATTGTCCAGCTATAAGCGGTAGGACTGTTTGAAGTCGCACTTGTAAAAGTGGCGGCAGCTCCGGTACACACCGTGGCACCTGAAGCCACAATAGTAGCTGTAGGCGACTGCGCCCGGGCACAAACCGAGATAAAGAGTATTAAACTAAACTTGAAAAAGTTGTTCATAATCACCTCTATAAAGTTACTAAAAATTTCAATGTATTTACATTATCTGCAAAATCAGTAATAACAGGTCGTTGTGAATAACCAAAAGGAATCCTTCCTGCCCCAACCACACACTGTATTGCTTCTTTATTCTGCGTTAAATAATTTTCAGCTTCCTCCTTTTCCCTGTAATAACTGAAATATAAAACACCAACCGGGGAATGAAGTTCATCACTTTCCCTGATCATTAAAAAATTATTGTCAAGGAATTTATATTGCTCTAAAAGATAAATAGCGCGATGGTAATCGTAATTATTGCCGTACTTTTTATTATCAATCACATAACCAAAATCAACAATTGCTTCAAACAGGTTATTGAAATTATAATTTTCAGGCACCAGTAGCTTGCTTACGTTCCTGCAACCCAGTCCGAAATAAAGGAAAATATCTTCTCCAAGAAGTTTAAGATCGGCCTCGCTTTCCTTACCATTCAACACCGCTACCGAAGTTCTGTTTTTGCGGATGATGTGAGGATACTTTCCAAAATACTGATGAAAGTGCATAGCTGTATTGTTTGAGCCTGTCGCTATTACCGCGTCAAATGCGCCAAGCCGGCCATCCGCAAAATGGAGTGCCTGCTCAAAATCAGGCTCGTAATGGGTAAGCAATTTTATAAAAAAAGGAAGAAGAACGTTATCATCGGAAGACAGCTTTATAAGCGCGTTGTGGCCGGAGAGCAATACGCACATGATATCGTGAAAACCCACCATGGGAATATTGCCTGCACAAATAACAGCCACCTTTTTTGGACTTTTAGTTTCTTTTCCGTCACAAAACTCAACAAGATCCTTCTCGGCGAGCATTGTTCCAATGTTTTTGATGGCATGCTTAACAAAATTTGGGGTAAACCAACCGTTGTACAGGTACGAAAGCTCAATGACTTTGTCCAGCCCATCGTGAAGGGCCTCTTCAGCCTCGTCACGGAGATTAAAGTGCCTGTTTATAAACAATCCAACCTTTACAAAAGCATCTATTCTTTGTTTTAAAATCATCTTTTTTGGTCGTATATTTGCATTCCTGTTTAAAAAGCAAAACTAACTAAAAAAATGGCAATTAAGATTACAGATGAGTGTATAAATTGCGGCGCCTGTGAGCCAGAGTGTCCTAATAACGCCATCTATGAAGGAGGCGCGGAATGGCGTTTTGCGGATGGTACGGGCGTTAAGGGAAGTTTCAAAGGGCATAACAGCGGCATTGAAGCAGATGCAGAAGATCCGCAGGTGCCAAAAAGCATGGATGTATATTTTATCGTTTCTGATAAATGTACCGAGTGTGTGGGCTTTCATGATGAACCACAATGTGCAGCCGTTTGTCCGGTAGACTGCTGTATAAAGGATGAAGACAATGTGGAGTCTGAAACAGAATTGCTGGAGAAAAAAGCTTCGTTACATTTATAAGTAAATAAAAAAAACAGAAAGGGAGAGCAAAATTGTTCTCCCTTTTTTGTTTCTGATTATTGCACCGGTGCCTGCGCTGTTAAAAAGCCGGAGCTGATAGCGGTAAATACCGTGCGGTTAGTGGTGAAATCAACAAATGATGAAGCATTCGTATTTGATCCTATTGTATAAGCGGCAATGTAAGCTGTGTTGCCGGATATGAACCCAAGGTCGTACAAATCGCTTGTGGCAATGTTTTTGGCATAGGCTGTTGCATTGGCCAGTACATTTAAAATATAATAGGTGGAATTTGAAGCCGCATTCACTGCAGTACTTCCGGGTGCATTAAAAAACACAATTACACTTTGCGCTTTACTTGAAGCAGGAAGGGTTCCTTTTATCCTGATATAATTAACGGAACTAATGGTAGTATCGAAAGCTAATAAGGTAGAAACTGAATTGGACGGAGTAGCGCTCATGGAACCATTGCGATAGGTATCACCGTTACCAGCGAATTCTATATTCTGAACCTTGGTGTATCCATAGGCCGAAGCGGCTTTTTTTACCGTCATGTTATATACGCCGGTTGAAATTCCACTGAATGTAAACAAACCGTTGGCATCAGTTACTGCCGATTTTCCGGTTCCATCCAGATAAACAGAATCGTTGGCGAGGTCGGTTGTTACCTTTGCGCCTGCCACATCAAAATGATTGATATAACCTTTTAAATTACCTGTAAGCGCGGGGCCTGAATTACCCTGTGGGCCTTGCGGACCTTCAGGCCCGGCATCAGGTTTTTTACACGAAATAAATAATACAGTCAGTGCCGCAAAACCCGTTAAAATAAAATTTGTTTTCATAAAATGTTGTGTTTAATTGGTATTAAGACTCCATTATAAGCTCCGGGTTTAATTGCCCTGAATTTTTTTATAATAATTTTAAAATCAATATTTCATGGGTTTTAAATGCTTATTTTTTAACTTTGTGGCAATGTCCAAAATTCTTTTCGTTTGCCTCGGTAATATCTGCCGTTCGCCCCTTGCAGAGGGAATTATGCTGCACCTTAAAAACAATCACCAGCTTAACATCGAAATTGATTCGGCCGGTACCGCCAACTATCACGTGAATGAAGCGCCTGACCCGCGCACCATTGCCAATGCCAGAAAGAATGGCGTTGATCTTAGTTCTCTAAGGGCGCGGCAATTTCATGTTTCTGATTTTGAAAAATTTGATCACATCTACGTGATGGATAAAAGCAATTTAAACAATGTACTTTCTATTGCCAAAAATGAATCACACAAGAAAAAAGTATCGCTCTTCCTGGAGACTCTTTATCCCGGCAAATACCTCGAAGTGCCAGACCCTTATTACGGCAGTGAACAGCATTTTGAAGAAGTGTTTCAACTGGTTTACAAAGCCTGCGATAATTTAAGGTTGAGCCAATTCTCCACCTGAGTATTTTGTCCGAAACTCTTTTAATGCGTATCTTGTTCCCTTAATAATTTATGATTAAAAGACTCGCTTATTTTATTTTAAAGTACAGGCTTATTCTGATTATAGCTGTTGGGCTGCTGACAGCTTTTATGGCTTTCTTTGCAAGTAAGATCGAGATCACTTACACCTTCGCACGTCTTTTACCCGACACAGATTCCACGAGCCTGGATTATGATTTTTTTAAGAAGAAATTCGGACAGGACGGTACCATTCTCGTTATAGGAGTACAAAAAGATAAGCTTAACACTCTTGACAATTACAAAGCCTGGGCCAAACTTGGGGACGATATCAAATCCCTTGGCGGCATTAAAGGCGTGCTTTCCATTGCACGCTTAAATGAACTGGTATTAAACGACACGCTTGGCAGGTTTGATTTCCTTCCTTTGAAAGGAAGCCATCCCTCTACGCAGGGCGAACTCGAAGACCTCACACTGAAAATCAACTCGCTGAAGTTTTATGACGGCATTGTGTTTAATAATAAAACCAATGCCTCTTTAATGGCCGTTACTTTTTATGAAAAAGATCTTAATTCAAAACGGCGGCTCGAAATAGTTGATAAT
Source organism: Bacteroidota bacterium (assembly GCA_013816895.1). Lineage (GTDB taxonomy): Bacteria > Bacteroidota > Bacteroidia > B-17B0 > Aurantibacillaceae > Aurantibacillus. The sequence continues at coordinate 17,955 of JACDDR010000042.1, read as the reverse complement.
ATTAAATCAGAAATTAAAAAGTTTAATGACGCAACGCAGTTGGACACGCATGAGTCGGGCCTTCCATTCATCCGTACAACAGTTATGCGCAAGATCAGGAACGAAACAAGTTTTTTTCTTTGCGTGGCCTTGCTGGTAACTGCTTTACTGCTGTTTATTTTTTTCCGTTCGCTTTACCCGGTTATTTTTTCCCTTCTGGTTATCATTTGCGGGGTGATTACTACATTGGGTACCATTGTTTTATTCGGCTTCAAGCTATCGGCTTTATCAGGTTTAATTCCGCCGCTTATTATTGTGATAGGCGTGCCCAATTGCATCCTTATCCTTAATAAATATCATACCGAAATAGCGGAAGGAAAGAAAAAAGTAAAAGCCCTGCATCTTGCTGTTCAGCGCGCCATTGTATCGTTGTTTTTTGCGAATATAACCACCGCTATTGGCTTCGCGGTGTTTTGCGCGATAGAGAACCAGATCTTATTTGAGTTTGGCCTGGTTGCTTCCATCAATGTGATCGCTACGTTTTTGTTTTCCATTATTTTAGTTCCTGCCATCTTCAGCTACCTCCCCACTCCTTCCGCCAAACATCTAAAGCATCTGGATGGAAGAAGGCTCACCACTATCCTTGATAAAGTTTCAGTAATAACCCAGGAACACCGTAAGGCTATATATATAACAGTTATAACGGTGTGCGTGGTAAGTTTAATGGGGCTTTTGAAAATACGGGCCTTTGGATACGTGGTGGACGATATTCCGAAAAGTGATGTGCTGATTCAGGATTTAAAATATTTTGAAAAAGGCTTTGGCGGGGTACTGCCTTTTGAAATAACGATAGATACAAAAAAAGAAAAAGGAATATTTGCTAACAGCGCGCGCTGCCTTTACCGTATTAACCGTGCACAAAAACTTATTGCGCAATACCCCGAATTTTCACGTCCACTCTCAATTGTTGAAGGTGTAAAGTTTTTATACCAGACTTACAAAGGGGGCGAAGAAAAATATTACAGGCTTCCACCGGTGACGGAATTAAAAACCATTGCCGAATATGTAAAACAGGAGAAGGAAAAAAAAGGTCAGATTGCTTCTTTTATGGACAGCACGCAGCGTTACACACGTATCACTGTGCAGGTGGCGGATTGCGGCTCAACACGCATACGCGAGATCACAAAAGAATTAAAGCCGCGGCTGGACACTATTTTTAATTATAACGATGATGAGCGAAAATGGCTGCCGGCGGAAGAGCAGTTCGAAGTTAAACTCACCGGCAACAGCATTGTATTCCTGAAAGGAAATGAGTTTTTAGTAAACAACCTCGTGGAAAGCGTTGTGCTTGCTATCATTTTAATTGCCCTGTTTATGCTTACCCTTTTTACTTCCTTCAGGATGATTCTTATTTCCACCATTCCCAGTCTGGTAGCATTACTTATAACAGCCGGCTTAATGGGATATCTTGGAATTCCTTTAAAACCAAGCACCATCCTTGTTTTCAGCATCGCCTTTGGTATCAGCAGCGATGGCACTCTTTATTTTTTAACCAAGTACAGGCACGAAATAAAAAAGAACAAGCTCAGTATTGGTAATGCTGTGCGCCTTACCATCAGCGAAACCGGAATAAGCATGGTTTACACAGCCATTGTACTTTTCTTTGGATTCGGAATGTTTGCTTTATCAGGTTTTGGAGGAACGCAGGCACTGGGAGTTTTGATATCGTTTACGTTAATAGTTGGTTATTGCGCTAACCTTATTTTACTTCCGGCGTTTTTATTATCTCTTGAAAAAAAATTAACGGACAAGGAATTTATCCAGAGTGAAGGAATAATTGATGCCGAAGATATGGTAGAGGATAAAGATGATGAGTAATCTTAAAATTGTGCTTTCAAATGAAACGTTTTCTGTTACTGATACTTTTTTTTCCCTTAATGCTGGCGGGTCAGCACAAGCGCCGTCCTAAGCCTGTGTATACGCTCCAGCAGCGCCATAAAATTGATTCTCTCAAAATTCAGCTGAAAAAAGATTCGCTTGATATATATGGCTTTAAAAGAATAAGGCCCTATATAAATTACCATGAAAGAAATTCTATCGAAAATAATAAAATAATTAATTTTTACGGACCTCAGGTAGGGACATGGCTGTTTGAACGTCACATCGTTGGTATTGGCGCGTATTTCTCGACACACAATACCAGGAAACCTTTTCAGGTGATTGATGATAATCTTGATGCCACAAAAAAGATTGACATTAAATACATGACCGTTTTTTACCAATACGTGCTCATACAAAAACGTTTCTTTGAACTTCATTTACCCTTTGAAATTGGAAGAGGAATTTTAAAATCGGAATACCGTAATACGGATAATGAGGTTTATAAACACACTTCCAACCCTTTCACAATTGGCGCGGCAGGAACACAATTCATTTTTAAACCTCTTCGGTGGGTAGGTTTATCAGCCATACTGGGATACCGGAAAGCGGAGGAAAAAATTATTGATGGCTTTTTTTATGCTGTAGGAATATGGATAGGGTTTAAACCATTACTGATGGATGTTAGCTATTATCATAAACGAAAAGAATTCCGCAAACAGAGAAAGCTTATCCTTAAACCGTAAATACACAGAAACAGAGCTGATAATTATTGTTTAGCCAGTTTTACCTTGTAAACAGTATCGCCATCCCTGAAAAGAACCACAGAAATTCCGGTGCGTAATGACGAAAGATCTATTTTCCGTGAATTCTCACCAGGCTCGCGAGAACCGCCGGTTGTTGATGTTGTATTTCCACCTCCGCTGCATAACTTAGGATTAATAAATGGAAAGAAACAAAAATTCAAAGTTTTTTTATAAATTAAACCTTTCCAATAATATAACGTCTAAAAGGAATATGATTAAAAAATGGTTTATGTTGATTCTGATTATTCCGGTTATGGCTATAAGTCAGATTAACATGGCGCGCCAGAAAAAAACAGATTCCTTGCTGGCTAAACTAAAAGCAGACTCTTCACATATTTACCGTTTTCAGAAAGTCAGACCCTATTTAAGCATTGATAACAGAAACTCTTTCATAAACAGACAAGCAGTAAATTTCAAAGGTTTACAGGCCGGAGTTATTCTTCATGAAAAACATACCCTTGCCTTAGGGTTATACAAAATGTCGCAAAATTCAAAGCGTTCCGTTAAAACTCTCGATGGCGTGAAAACCGCGGAAAGGTCAGTATCGTTAAATTATCTCACCTTCTTTTATCAATATGCAGTCATAGATAAACGTTATTTTGAACTAGACATTCCTTTGGAAATAGGTATCGGGGGATATGATATAAAGTTTCAGGATACCGCCACGGGGCGTATTTATAAAGAAATAAAAGGCGGCATCATTCCTCTGGGAATTGGAATTCAACCCGTTGTTAAACCCTTGAAATGGGTAGGAATAACATTTCTCTGCGGTTATCGTTTCGTTGCTTCGCATACAGCGGTAAACTTTAACGGATTGTATTATTCAATCGGTTTAACACTGGATATCCGGCAAATAATCCGCGATATTAATTATCGCGGGTTCAAGAAAAAACGTTACCATTCCAAACTTCGCGTTATCCTGAAAGAATAAACCACTATATAGGAAAGTTCTTTGAGTAAAAATTTTATCTTTGCAGCTCAATTTAAAAAAAATGTCACAACCTGTAATTCCAAAAAAAGGTCCCGTTTCCGACTTCATAACACACCATTATAAACATTTTAACGCGGCAGCACTTGTTGATGCGGCAAAAGGATACGAAACACATTTAACCGAAGGAGGGAAAATGATGATTACCCTTGCAGGCGCCATGAGCACTGCCGAACTTGGTAAGTCACTTGCTGAAATGATCAGGCAGGGAAAAGTAGATATTATTTCATGTACCGGCGCTAACCTGGAAGAAGACATCATGAATCTGGTAGCACACAGCCATTATAAACGCGTGCCTAACTATCGGGATCTGTCGCCACAGGACGAATGGGATTTATTGGAAAATCATTACAACCGTGTTACCGATACCTGTATTCCTGAAGAAGAAGCGTTTCGTCGTTTGCAAAAACATATTTATAAAATATGGAAAGACGCGGATACCGCAGGAGAACGTTTTTTTCCGCACGAATTCATGTACAAAATTTTAAACAGCGGCGAGCTGCAACAATATTATGAAATTGATCCTAAAGACAGCTGGATGCTGGCTGCTGCGGAACGTAATCTGCCAATAGTTGTTCCGGGTTGGGAAGACAGTACCATGGGAAATATTTTTGCTTCCTATGTGATCAAAAAAGAAATAAAGGCCTCTACCATGAAAAGTGGGATAGAATATATGGCCTGGCTTGCCGATTGGTATATTAAAAACAGTGCTGGAAAAGGAGTAGGTTTTTTTCAGATCGGTGGCGGAATTGCCGGTGATTTTCCAATCTGTGTAGTGCCCATGTTATATCAGGATATGGAAATGGATAAAATTCCTTTCTGGAGTTACTTTTGCCAGATATCTGATTCCACAACCAGCTACGGCTCCTATTCCGGCGCTGTGCCCAACGAAAAAATTACCTGGGGAAAGCTGGATATCACAACACCAAAGTTTATTGTTGAAAGCGACGCAACCATTGTGGCACCGCTCATCTTCGCCTGGATCCTTGGGTGGTAATCTTTTACAAAAATCCGAATTCTTTACAGTACGATTTTAGCTCCAGACTACATTATTACTTTCGTTTAAGTTTTATATTTATATCTTTATAATTATAAAATTTATTTTTTCCGCCCGGCATATATTTAGCAGTGTTTTAGGTATTAAACATTTTTGTTTTTTAGTTCCTCTCTTGTTTAGTACTTTTTTTTCAATATCTCAAACCGAGATTAATGAACAACAGGTCATAAACAAACTTGCGAAAACAAAAAGTGACAGCGAAAAGGTAATTATTATGCGGAATTACGCTGTTCATGAAAGCAATAATAATGTTTCGAAAAGCATTGAGTACGCGCTTAAATCCGTAGAACTTTCCAAAAAATTAAATTATATGAATGGCCTGCTCGCTTCATATGAAGTTACAGGAGATGCGTATTGGGCAAGTTATAATTATGATAAATCGGTGGACTACTATCTTTTGGAACTGAAGCTGGCCGATTCACTGAACAAAAAATCGCGAAAAGCCAAAGCCAATTATAATATTGGCTGGATTAAGTGCGTGCAGCAGGGACTGTTTTCAGAAAGAGGAAAACTTATCAATTCTTTAAAAGTGTTTGAAAGCTTAAAAGATACTTTTTCCATAATTATGGTTTGTAATGCGCTCTCCTCCGTTTATCAAAATTACTATTCAAAACATCACCAGTACCTTGATTCAGCAAATTTCTATTTCCGCAACATGGTTTACCTGGGCGAAAAACTCAATAACAGAGGCGGATTAGTGACTATTTATGGTAATTACGCCATCTTTTTAGTTGAAACAAAACGGTACCCTGAGGCAAAAAAATACATTTTAAAATCACTTGGAATTTCAGAAACGCTTAAAGACACCTTTGGCTATATGAACAACCTGAATGTTCTCGCTTCTATTTATTACGCTACTGATTCTATAGAGAAGTCGAAAAAAATTTACAATGACATTATTCCGGTGCTTATAAAAAAAGATTACCGGCCTGCCTTAATGGATGCATACCATACATTGTACCTGATATATGAGAAAGAAAAAAATTATCAAAAAGGATTGCACTATCATTTGATGTATAAACAAATAAGCGACACACTCAATTCTGTTATTTTTAAATCGAGTCTGCAGGAAAAAGAAAGCGCGTACGAAATTGAAAAAAGAGAAGAAAACATCCGAAAGCTTGAGCAGATAAATGAAGTTTCTGAACTCAAGAATAAGCACAATACATACATTATGGGTGGGCTTTGCCTTGTTGCGCTCCTCATCATTGGGTTTGCCGTAAATCTGTTTAAAAGCAACCGTGATAAACAAAAAGCAAATTCTCTGTTAAGCGAACAGAACAGGGTCATCGCTGAAAAAAAGCACGAAATTGAACAGAGCATCCAATATGCAAAAGGAATTCAAAATGCTGTTCTCCCAGCCATCAGCGATTTTAAACGCATACTTCCCCAAAGCTTTGTTATTTATTTACCTAAGGATGTTGTAAGTGGCGACTTTTACTGGATGCATGTAAATTCGGAGATCAATAGTTCAGAATTCGTGATTCAGGGTTCGGAGAAGGAAATTGCCCCGGAACAAAGAACCCCCCACTCCCAACTTCTCATTGCAGCTGCCGATTGCACAGGACATGGCGTTCCCGGGTCACTGATGAGCATTGTGAGCGTTGATAAACTGAATCATGCTGTATTAGGAAAGAAGCTATTACAGCCTGCACAAATTCTGGCATCCATAAACAACGATATTAAAAACGCATTAAAGCAGGAGTCTGCCGAAAATAAACAGAAAGACGGGCTGGACATTGCGCTTATACTGTTGAACCGTGAAAAGCCGGAGATCACGTTTGCCGGCGCGCACAGGCCGTTGTGGCTCATAAGGGAGGGTGCTTTAACTGAGTACAAGGCTACCAAAACCAGTATTGCCGGACACACCCCGTTTAATCAGTTGTTCGAAGAACAGAAAATAAGTCTTCAAAAAAACGACCTTATTCTTATTTTCAGCGATGGTTATGCCGACCAGTTTGGCGGTGAACAAGGTAAAAAAATGATGACCCGTAATTTTAAAAATCAGGCATTAGAAATCGCTCACAAATCCATTCCCGAAATTGAAAGCAGTCTACTGGAAAGCTTTTTGGCTTGGAAAGGCCGCTACGAGCAGGTGGACGATGTGTTAGTAATAGGCTTTAAAATATAAATTTCGATTGGGATTTTTTGCCTAATTTTGCCGGCAGTTCTGTAAAACTGTTATGTCAACCAATACTAAATATATCTTTGTAACCGGCGGTGTTACATCTTCTCTCGGAAAAGGAATCGTATCTGCAAGTCTGGCTAAACTCTTACAGGCCAGGGGTTATACGGTAACAATTCAAAAACTGGATCCTTACATTAATGTCGATCCGGGTACCCTGAACCCCTACGAACACGGCGAATGTTATGTTACCGACGATGGGGCAGAAACAGATCTTGATCTTGGGCATTACGAGCGCTTTTTAAATGTACCTACTTCACAGGCTAATAATATTACTACCGGCCGCATTTACCAGTCGGTGATCGAAAAAGAACGAAAAGGAGAATTTCTTGGCAAAACAGTTCAGGTTATTCCTCATATAACCGACGAAATTAAAAACCGTATAAAGTTACTTGGAAAAACTGGTCAGTTCCAGTTTGTAATCACTGAAATTGGTGGCACAGTGGGTGACATTGAATCTTTACCATACATTGAAGCGGTAAGACAGCTGAAATGGGAGCTGGAGCACGATTGCACCGTTATTCACCTGACACTCGTTCCATATCTTTCCACCACCGGCGAACTAAAAACAAAACCTACCCAACACTCTGTGAAACTTTTGCTGGAATACGGTGTACAACCCGATGTTTTAGTTTGCAGAACAGAATACCCAATTAATAAAGACATCCGCAAAAAACTCGCGCTCTTTTGCAACGTTGCTGCCGAAGCGGTAATAGAAGCCATTGATGCCAGCACCATTTATGAAGTTCCATTATTAATGGAAAAAGAAAAGCTGGATGTTATTGTGTTAAAGAAATTAGGAATTACAGTTACCGACGAACCTAAACTTGATAACTGGAAAATATTCTTAAACAGATTTCACAATCCGCATAAAGAAGTTCGAATTGGATTGATTGGTAAATATGTTGAATTAAAAGATTCTTACAAATCCATAACAGAGGCGTTTATACATGCGGGTTCTGTAAACGACTGCAAAGTGGTGGTTGAATGGATCCACAGTGAAAGTTTAACGGAAGAAAATGTTACTGAAAAATTAAAAGATCTTAAAGGTGTGCTTGTAGCGCCTGGATTTGGCAACCGGGGTATTGAAGGAAAAATTGCTGCTATTAAATTTGTACGCGAAAACAACATTCCTTTTCTCGGAATTTGTTTAGGCATGCAGTGTGCTGTAATTGAATTTGCACGCAACGTACTTGGTTTAAAAGATGCGCATAGCCGCGAAATGAATCCTGCCACCAGCAGTCCGGTTATCGACATTCTTGAAAATCAGAAAAGTATTTCACACATGGGTGGTACCATGCGTCTGGGATCATACGCTTGTGAACTGGAGGAAGGAACGCTGGTTCGGAGGATATACGACACACAACTCATTAATGAACGTCATCGCCATCGTTATGAATTTAATAACGAATATAAAAAGCAATTCATGGAAGCGGGAATGGTACTTTCAGGTGTAAACCCTGACGCCGGACTTGTTGAGATATTTGAATTACCCAATCATCCATTCTTTGTAGGGGTTCAGTTTCACCCTGAATATAAAAGTACAGTTGAAAATCCCCACCCTTTGTTCGTGAGCTTTATAAAAGCCTCTCTTGATAATTGATGGATCTTAAAGAAGTAGGATACTTTTCTAAAACACATGGCATTAAAGGTCATCTGGTTTTAAAAAGCGAACGCGAATTCTATTTTGAAGATGTGAATGCTTTGTTTGTGGAACTTTCGGGCAATAAAGCACCTTATTTTATTTCTGATATAAAAGAAACCAACACAGGTATTACTGTTTTACTTGAAGATGTTGACGCTATTGAAAAAGCAAAATTACTGGTTGGAAAAAAAGTGTTTGTTGATTCGCAATATTTAAGTGAAGAAGAGGAGATTGAAAATTTGGTTGGATACGAATTGATTGACGCGGCCTTCGGAAGTCTTGGCGAAATTCTAGAAGTAAATGACAGCGGCCCTCAGGTATTGGTAAGTATTAACTATAAAGAAAAGGAAGTGATCCTTCCTTTGGTTGAAGATTTTATAGAAAATATTAATCATGTTTCGAAAAAAATCAAATTTAAAGCCCCGGAGGGGCTCATAAACTTATATCTCAACGAAAAATAAAACGAATTTTATTTAGTGATGTTTTGAATGCGCTTTTACTTTTTTGGCGTCGTGTTTTCTTTTAAAACCTGTTCCCATATCCGAACATCTGTCTATTCTGTATCCCGCTCTTGATCCTTCTACCCTCTTGTACTTGGCAAGGTTAAATGTTAATCCAAGCGTATGAAACAAATAGGAGTCGTTGTATCTTCCGCCTATGTGCCTATCCACGTTATCTGACATTGTGTAGATAAACATTTCCTGGAACTGGATTGCCATCGTAGGATTTAACTGCACAATAAAACCAACACCACCTGTTGGAACGGCAAATTCAAACGGTTTTTTATTTAAAAGATCGGTAGAGCGGTCACGCTGACGGATAAGGCTCCCCCCGGCAAACACAAAGGGAACAAACATATAATCCCTGTTTCTTAAGTTATATCGAAGTACAAAATTAGCGGTGCTTAAGTCCACCCGGTAATTATAATCAATCGACATATCCTGCGAGAAGTCGCGTGACGCCAGGTAACCAGCCTGCCCGCGCGTTATCATTAATGAAGCGTCCCATCGTGGAGTAAGATATCGCGAAACAGATACCCCGGCAAAACCGTACAGGGCCTGTTTGTTTGAATAAAACCCGTTACCTAAATCGCCGGAATATTGTGTTGCACCACCGTGAACACCTACGTTCCATTTTTCATCTTCTGTCTGCGCGGTTATCCCTCCTATTGCAACGAAACAACACGCTAATAATACTGTACTTTTCATGATCTTTAATTTTTCTTTTCTATAATTATAGTTTCAACATTTGTACCATAACGTCACTGAATGAAGGCGGAAAGCCGAGTAAACATAATGTGGTGCCAAAATGGAAAATTAAATAGTCATAAGAGTGCGCAAATAAGCCGGTGCTTTTTCAAACAAAATTCCCCACTTTTATTATCCCGGTATTGGCATTCTCACTATGTGTAAACGGTCTCACCTTTTAACGAATTTTTTGAGTTCCGTCATTTATAAAGCATGATATCGCTGCTTCGTTCTCTCATCATAAACTAAAAGATATTTTGTTACGTATGGGTATACTGTATTGTTGGTAATACCTTCTTGTTTTCAGAATTTCTAAAACACAGAATGACATTCTGCTTTTGTCAGGCCGGCACCAAGAAAGGTTTTTGAAATATATTTTAGAAAAACTTACGACTAACGTTTAACAAGTTGCGAACTGCCGCTTAACTGTTCTAAAAACAAAAGCACATTATTAACGCCCACAACATTGTATCTGGCTTCTGTTTTACCGGGCCCTACTTTTATCGTGTATTGATTTTTTCCTTTCAACACACTGAACATGTCTTCGTCAGTAATATCATCTCCAACGCCAAGAACAAAATCATATTTTTCTTTCGAAAGGAAATGCGTTAAAAACTGCCCTTTATTGGTATGAGCACTTTTAATTTCAATAACTTTGTTTCCATGAAGAATCTGGAAATCATTATGAATGTTTAAAGAAATAAGTTCTTTTGAAAAAACAGTTCTGATAAGATCCTCATCAATATTTTCAACTGTACGGTAATGCCAGGCTACTGAGTAGAGTTTCTCTTCTATGAACGAACCCGGATATTGATCAATGTATTTTGTGAGATAATTCCTTACTCCTTCTTTCCAGGAGAGATTAATGTCCGGTGGGAAGGTCCATTCCGCTTCTTTCGATGGACGGTACATCATGCCGTGTTCTGCTACAATACCAATGTTACTGTTTTCAAACCAGTTTTCCAGGGTTTTGGAATCCCGCCCGCTAATAACCATAACAGAATTCTTAGGATCTTTGCTGAGCTTGGCAATAAGTTCTTTTACCAGTTCCCCGGGCACAGCCTCTTCGGGTTTATTATAAAACGGAATTAACGTGCCGTCGTAATCCAGCAGGATCAAACGCCGGGCCGCTTTACGGTAATGATTGCTGATCTGCTGGCGGTCGTAGTAACTCATAATATTTACTGTAATCTCTTCTTGCCTGGTTTTAGCCGAGGCATCTTCAAGAAAAGAACCCATCCATTTATTTACATCATTTTTTTGAATGACTTCCTGCATTGCTTTCATTCGTTGCTGCTGTTCACTTTCCGGCAAAGAAACAGCCTGCATCATTGCTTCCTGCATTAAGTGAATGTCGTTTGGATTTACGAGCAGAGCCCCTGTAAGTTCGCTGGCAGCACCGGCAAATTCGCTCAGGATAAGGCTTCCGCGCAAGTCTTTCCGAGAAGCAGCGAATTCTTTCGCTACCAGATTCATCCCATCTCTTAGAGGCGTTACCAGAGCTACATCGCATGAAGTATAATACGCCATCAATTGCGTAAAATTAAGATGCTGGTAACGGTAAATAATTGGCTCCCACTGAAGCGTGCTGTATAAACCATTAATACGGCTTACATTTTCTTCGATCAGTTTTTTACGTTCGGCATACTGGCTTATCGTTTCGCGCGAGGGAATTACGTTTATTACAAAAACCACTTTTTCTTTTATTTCCGCCTGGTTCTCCAATAGCTGTTCATAGGCCTGCAATCTGTTCATCACGCCCTTACTGTAATCCAAACGGTCCAGCGAGAAAATCATTTTTACATTTTCATATTTTTTCTTCACCAGTGTTCGCTCTTTAATAACATCCTCATTATTATACGCGGAGTTAAATTTCTGGTAATCGATACTGATCGGATAATCTTTCACAAGTGTAACATGACCATCCTGGTTCACGCAATTATTTATGCATTCCACTCCAAGGAAATAAGAAAGAGCGCTTTTAAAGTGATTACAGTAATCCAGCGTCTGAAATCCCGCCACATCCGCGGCGAGCAGACTTTTTAAAATTTCGGTGCGCCATTCCTCCGGAATTAATTTTACGATTTCAAACGATGGAAATGGTATATGCAGAAAAAAGCTGCTGTGAATTTTCTTCTCGCCCTGCATTAATAGTCCTGGAACAAGCATCAGATGATAGTCATGTATCCAAACCAAATCTTCATCTTTTGCAACTGCCCGTATGTCTTCAGCAAAAAGCTCATTCACCGTTTTATACGCTTTAAAAAAAGATTCGTCGTATTCGGCATAAGAAGGAAAATAATGAAATAAGGGCCAAATTAAAGTATTGGAAAAGCCCGTATAATATAAATCTTCAACCACTTTATCGAGAAAGACCGGAACAATATCGAAATCGAGTTCATGTTCTTCTTTTTTAAATTCCTCCCAATCCTCACTTTTAAAGTCTGCTGCTCCAATCCACGTGATTTTAGTTTTCGCGGTTAAGGATTGAATGGCCGAAACCAATCCACCGCTGGAAGGAAAAACATCGAAATGGTCATCCTGTTTTCTAATGCTGAAGGGAAGCCTGTTTGAAACAATGATTATTTTTTTTTTCATCGGTTTATCTTTACTGCGAATGCGTTAGCCCTCCCTCAGGTTATAAAATTTTGATGCCTGCTGGCATACGGTTTGTAATGTTCATAGAAGCATTTTACTGCTTAAATTCTAAAATACCACAAGCGGAGAAGTATCCATGAAAAAGAACGTCACCAGATACACCGAATGTCTTAAATACATACATTTCTATTGGGATAAGATTACCTTTTATCACCCTAAGGACAAAGGCCGCCATTTGGGACTTCCAAATAAATTTGTTTCTCCGAGCAGTGATATTTTCAGGAATGACCAATTTTACTGGGACAGTTATTTTGTAATAATAGGACTGGTTCGCTCAAAAAAAGTAAAGCTGGCAAAAGGTATGGTGGAAAACCTAGTGTACCTTTTTGAGCGGTTTGCTATTGTGCCAATGCGGAACAGATATTATAATCTTGGAACATCTCAAATTCCTTTTCTTACTTCAATGGCTTTTGAAGTATTTGAGGCTGAACAAGACAAAGCCTGGCTGCTGAAGATTATTAAAGTGGCCGAAAAAGAGCTGAAAAAATACTGGATGAATGAAAAATTAACCGAAAAACATATTGTTTACAAGGGACTGTCGCGCTATTGTGACCATTATATTACCCACCTTGGCGCGGAACATGAATCAGGCTGGGACATGACTTCTCGTTTTCATGACCGTTGCCTTGATTATTTACCGGTGGATCTGAACAGCTGTCTTTATAAATATGAAACAGACATTGCAAGGGCTTACGAGATCAATAGCAAAAAAGCAAAAGCCAAAGAATGGAGGGAAAGGGCTCAGGCGCGAAAAGAGGAAATGAATGAATTAATGTGGCGTGAACGTCCTTCCTTTTTTTGCGACTATAATTATCACACCAAACAACACAGTCAATTTTTATCTGTAGCAGGATTTTATCCTTTATGGGCCAATATGTCAACGCAGGAGCAGGCACAAAAAATAAAAGATCGCGTGCTTCCCTTATTTGAATTTGACGGAGGCATCACCAATACCCAAACTTCAGGATTATCATCCGACAAAAAACAACACGACCATCCGAATGGATGGCCGCATCAGCAATGGATTGTTATTAAAGGCCTGTTGAATTATGGCTTTCATAAAGATGCTGAGCGACTGGCGAAAAAGTGGATGGATATGAACCTTAAAATGTTTGAGGAGACGGGTAAATTCTGGGAAAAATACAATGTGGTGAGTTGCGACATTGGCGTTTTTAATTCAGACCGTTATCTCCTGCAAAGTGGGTTTGGCTGGACAAATGCTGTTTTTGCAAGACTGGCTCATGAATTTGATTTAAAATAACATGCTTTTATTTTGTAAAAGAATGGTTAGAAACGTTCTTTTTAGCCCAAAAAATGCGCCAAAACAATCGCCATTGTTGTTTTTTCTTCTTAAAAATATTACATTTGCATGAAAATCCGGAGAGATGCCTGAGTGGCCGAAAGGACATGTTTGCTAAACATGCGTACGGGAAACCGTACCGAGGGTTCGAATCCCTCTTTCTCCGCTGAAAGGGACTTAGGCTCAAATTGAGAACTAAGTCCTTTTTTTATTATAGCCAAATCGCCCGTGTGTCGGGCGATTTGTGCAATTATAAAGTTGATTTCAGAGGTTCGAAATGCCCCATTTTTCTTGTCATATACCAAACCGTTAGGAAAGAGTAAGTTTTGCAATCCTTCCTTTAGTGCTATACCGCCATCTTGCCACAGTTGGCCCAGGTTTCGGCAAAGAATTACTGCTTCGTTTATCATTTCTTTAAGGTTCGAAATGGAAATTCCACAAGTCTCAATTTCCTTTCGGATTTTATCAAATTCCTTAGCGTATTTTACTCTAAAACGTTCGTAGGTTTCCTTGGGCATCTCCTCTTTTATGAAGTGCTTCTCTTCAAGCGTTTCAATACCCTTGGTTAGTTCGATAATTCTCGCTTTAAGTATTACTTCCTTTTCAACTGAACCTTTATTCAGTTCATGGTAGGTACTTTCCAATTCAATTTTTATCGCCTCGGTTAGATCTGGTTTTACTTCGTATTTCTCAAGCTCCTCTGAAAACAGGCGATGCATTTCTTTTGCGCTTTTATTACACTTACAGCCGTTTGTTCTGCATTTGTAGTAGTACAAGTTCTTCTTCTTTACAATGTAGCCTGTAAAGGGCTGATTACAATCCGAGCATTTAATGAAAACCTTGAGCGGAATATTCCCATCCAATGCTTTATGAGGTACTCCAAATTTAGGTGAAGATGTAATCACTTCATTTACTTTCATAAAAGTTTCTTTTGTGATCATTTTCTCATGTACTCCTTCAACCACTTTTCCATTCAGCATTCCGTGTGATACTAATCCGCAATAAAAAGGGTTAATGAAAATTTTATGTAATTGCTGTTTGTACATTTTTACACCGATAGCCTGAAGCTTCGAAACAATTTCTTCATTCTTCATACCCATTAGTTTCCATTCCCAAACTTTTTTTATTTTCTTTCCATCGGAATTCACAACAATTTTACGCTCCCCACTTGTTCTAACAATATCATAGCCCTGTGTGCAAGAAAATGATATTAAAATGATGGTTAAGTGTATTCAACTTGACAGACAATGCGCTGTTATTTGTTTCGCTGCTGCTCAATTAATGAGTATCGGTGGAGAACACGCTTCACATTTATGCGAAGAATGTGCAGAAATTTGTGAAGCATGTGCAGTTGAATGTGGAAAACATTCAAACGAACATTGTAAAAAATGTGCTGAAGCGTGCAAAAAATGTGCTGAAGTATGCAGAAGCATGACTAAAGTAGCAGCATAATAGTTGAGTTAATTCATTAGGGGGATAGTTGTAATAAACGTTCCCCCTTTTATTTCTTTATGGAAGCTCAAATTACAATATTGACAAGAGCCTGATTTTTTGCGAAAATCGTTAAAAGTACAATTGGCTCACCTGTTACGGTAATATTACCATAAAATACGGTAACACCACTTATTTCTGAGCAACCCTAAACACCTTGTAGAAGTGGCTTATCGCCCTTAAATCGGCTAAAAATCGCTGAATTTGGAGTTCTTTCGATTCTTCGGGGTTTCCGTTGGTTATTTGGTTCGAAAGTTGTAAACGACACCCCGCGACGAGGGATTTAATACTCTGAGTAGTATTAAGTCCCTTTTTATTTATAGCCAAATCGCCCGACAGACGGGCGATTTCAACGATTGCTTCATTTATTTTCGGAGTTAGAAGTACCCCTGTTTTCTTATCAAACGTGATTCCTTCGGGAAAGATCAAATTTTGCAGTCTTGTCTTTTTATCATATCCTCCAGACTGCCATATTTCAGTGAGTTTCCGGCTTATTTGACTTGCTTGAATAATCTTTTCAGACAGGTTAGAACTGGTAACCGTAAATTTCTCTAAAAGCTTAATGATTTTCATTTTCTCAGAGTTCAATTTTCCAGTTAAAGCATCGTATTTTTCCTTAGTCATTTCGTTTTTGATGTAATGCTTTTCATCTAAATTATCTTGCCCTTCACCAATTTCTTTAAGTCTGTTTTCGTACTGGTTTTTTTGAGCAATATTTTCTTTGTTCTTTTTCAAATAAGCCATTTCATATTTGTAAACGATGGCTGGAGAAAGGTCTTTTTTTATTGTATAAGGACTTAACCGATCCAAGAACAGTTTGTGCATGTCCTTCGCACTTTTATTACAATTACACCCTTCTTTCCTACATTTATAATAATAGAGGTTTTTCTTTTTCACAATATATCCGGTCATGGGTTGACCACACGCCGAACATTTTACAAAAACCTTTAAAGGCATGTTCTCATTTTCTTTTTTGTGCTGTATTCCAAAACGGGTTGAGCTTTGTCGTATTTCATTTATTTTAAAGAAGGTTTCTTTAGTCACCATTGCCTCATGTTTTCCTTCAACAACTTTTCCGTCCAGAATACCATGTGCAATTAAACCACAGTAAAAAGGGTTTTTAAATATCTTATGAATTTTTTGCGGGTACATGAATAGACCGAGTTTAGCCAGCTTTGCAGAAATGTCTTCATTTCTCATCCCCTCTAATTTCCATTGCCAAGCCTTTTGAATTTTTTTGCCTTCAGCGTTTATTAAAATTTTCCTCTCTTTGTTTACTGTAACCACATCATAACCCGGTGGTAGTTGTGTTAACCATTCTCCTTTTTCGTATTTTGATTTCATACCCATTTGGGTGATCTCTTTTCTTTGAGCATTATCCCATTTCGCAAATACTAATTGCATATCCTGCATAACTATGCCAGAAGAACTGCTTGTATCTACTTGTTCGGAAACAGAGATAATATGTATGCCATATTTATTCCTTAATTCTTCTGCCATTGTAATAGCTTTACCACCCGACCTGCTAAACCTTGTCATTTTATAAACAAGAATTGTACTGATCTTGCCATTACTACGGCGGCAAAAATCAATCATTCTCTGAAATTCTTTCCTATCATCAGTTTTAGCACTTTCATGTGTATGCCCGAAAGTAGCTACGATTTGTAAGCCACCTCTTTCTGCGTATTCATCAATGGCCTTCTCTTGATTTTCAAGAGAATCATTTTCCATTTGTTTACCACCAGAAACCCGCGTGTATTTGACTACAAGTTTTGAATCTACTCTCCTAATCTTTGCCTTGCTTTTTCTTCCAAAAGTCTGGCTAAGGAAATTTTGATGTTCTGCGTTCATGCTGCTTGGTTTAAATTAAATTCTTGTTCGGATTGATAATCTATTATTATGTCTACTAATGTGCTTATACCTAAAATAATTTCTCTAGCTTCTTCTTCACTCAATGTTGGACGCGCTAACAATTCCCTCAATTTTTCGACAGTTAGATCATCTTGATCTGGTATAAAAGATGCAAGTTTTTTTTCTTCAATCTTTTTTAAATTCTCGCTCATAAACTCTGCTTTAAAGATAGGTAAATTTATTTAACTAATTGATAATCAATACTATAAAATTATGAACAGGATTGCTTTATCCTTTTCGCGATTTTTCGTTAAACAAAATTGAGGAGTTTAAAACGGAATTTGTCCAGATTTAAAACGTTCCCTTTCGTAGAAGAACGCTGGTTCGTTTTTCTTTACGTTCAGAGAAGTTTGGAAGAGTGATCGCAGTGAGACCTGATTAAAAAATTTTTCAAAATTTTGGAATTTAAAATTTGTAAAGATTTTTTGATTGGAATTTTTCAGAGTTTTTTATTGTCGGAGCGATTAGCCAGCTTATTTTCTGGTAGTGTAGTAATTAAACCATCGGTAGTCATAATTAATTACCGGTTTTCCATAGTTTAGGAGTTATTTACGACTAAAGTTTCATATCTGCGGGGTATTTGATAGCAGAGATATAAATATCGGGGTAGGTTTTAAAGCATTGGTTTCATAGTTGAGGAATAGTTGAGGAGAGATTGAAACGAAAAAGATATAATTGAGGATAACTGGATATTCTCATCTAATATAGGCCACCCATTCTCATTTATATTAGGCCAGTCATTCTCATCCAAAATAGGCCAGTCGTTCTCATTTTAATTAGGCCACTTTTTTGGGTTGTTTTGTAAAGCAA
>JACDDR010000041.1 GCA_013816895.1 Bacteroidota bacterium | reverse complement strand
ATATCCATAAGATGCTCATGTTCTATTTTGCTTAATTCAATTTTATATTTTATCATATTTTTTTATGACAAAGATATAATATTTATACGACAATATCAAGTTGACATGACACTAGTGTAATAATCCAGCGCTTTAGCTATTTCTCCTTTCTGGCTTTCCAAAAAGCCAATGCTGTTAAGTGCAGATGCCCGGTATTGATTGTAAATTCCGAACAATGGATTGTTGCGGTCAATGTTTTTCAAATTCCTTTCCGCAATTGTAAGACTGGGTAGCGTATACGTATTAATATCTTCCAACTCGCAAATTTCTGCGAGGAGATTGAGGATTTTTAATCTGGTAGTATCATGCCGGGCTGTTTTTAACGCCAGCTCAAGCGAATCCAAACTCTGAGCCTGACACAAAGATGCGCTTGCTGTTAATAGTATTGCGAATATTTTTTTAATGCTATTTCTCATCGGTATGTTTTGGATTAAGACTAATATAATTATATTTTTTCAGATGAGGAGTATGAGCGGAGGTTCAACGCAAATTATGCAGTAGAAGGTGAAGTATAAGCCGAGGTATCTGCATTTTTGGTTTAACCCCTTCCGATAGCTATCGGAATAGAAAATCGCTTTTTAGGTGAAACGCAGTGCAGTTAAATGGCTTGATTTTATTACATCGTTATTTATTTGAGAAATCAGATAAATAATCTGGATTTAACGACCCGGCGGAAGCTGTCTTACTCGGTTATGTTCTTTAATTCAAGATGAGGATGGCAACGTCGTTTTCGTAACTCACTGTAATCATATACAGTATTTTAAAAGAAAGTGGGCTATGCCATCGTTTTCATTACTCTCACAACCGGCCCTATTTGCGGGCAATATAAACTACAAGGAATATATAGATAATTGGTTTGTTTAAAGTGTATCCATATAATGTACGAGAAAAAACCATTGTTGGATTTTAAAATTAAAAATACATTTATAACAATCGTTTTAATACTGATAACTACTCCCGTAATTTTATTTGGACTCTGGTTACTTCTAATTTAATACGGCCATTGAAATATCAAAAGAATTAATAAGAGAATTAAACCATGCACTACCCATCTCAGTCAACAGTACAAATAATTTATTTTGTCAATGTGGGTTCTGTTTTTCCCATTGTGCAATGAAATCATTTTGAAAATAAAAATTAGAAAATTAAATTTTACCCTATATGTGCAAAAATATAATCAAACATCAACATTGTAATCGAAACATATCATGGGCATGCTTTTTTTTGTATTTAAAAACATTGTTGCAGATCATGCAAAATATAATTATTAACTATAAATCTTTACAACATGAACGAAAAAGAACAAAAAAAAAATGTGATGCATCAGCCAATTGATCGACTTGGTTTTTTAAAAATGTCCGGGGTCGCGCTAGCATCAACAGCAATTATTTTAGCTGGCTGCAAAAAAAAATCGTCCCCACAACCTGAACCGGAGCCAACGCCAGTTACGCCAAGCAACGTGGTTGATTTAGGCAGTGGCGATATAGGTGTGTTAAATTACGCTTACGCACTCGAGCAGCTTGAAGCGGCTTTCTACACGCAGGTAATGGCCACTCCATTTTCAGGAATGACGGCACAGGAAACCCAAATATTAGGTGATCTTAAATTACACGAAATTGCCCACCGGGATTTTTTAAAAGCAGCTCTTGGCACAAGCGCTATTATTGGTCTTACGCCAAACTTCGGATCTATCAACTTTACAAGCCGTGCCAGCGTATTAGGAACAGCGAAGGCGTTCGAAGATCTGGGTGTATCGGCATATAATGGTGCCGGAAAACTATTTGTTGACCCTAATTTTTTATTAATAGCAGGAAAGATTGTTTCGGTAGAGGCACGACACGCTTCAGCAATCCGGGATTTATTAAATCCTAACTCCGCAGATTTTGCCGGTGACGACGTGGTTTCAGTTTCACAGGGCTTAGATGTGGCCAGAACACCAGCACAGGTGCTTGCAATTGCAGGAACCTATATTACTAATCAAATAGATGCAAGTCATTTACCAACCAACTAAAACCTTAAAACAATGAATTTATTCAACATTATACAAAGATTAGGTGAAGTAAGCACCAGTGATTTATTAAAACTGCCTAATGTAGAACATTTAAGTAAAGAAACCAGATCCTCAGGAAAGGTTTCAGCATCCTCTTTTTCAAATGTAAGCGCTATTTCTGACGTTCTTAATTTTGCTCTTAAGCTCGAGTACCTTGAATCTGCTTTTTACACGCAAGGCGTGTCCTCAGGAGTTATTCCTGCGGCCGATATTGCCATTTTCCAACAAATTAAGAAACACGAAAACGCTCACGTTGCATTTCTTCAAAGTACCATTACCTCGTTGGGAGCCACGCCAATAACCTCTCCAAATTTTGATTTTACCGCAGCGGGTGCCTTTAATCCATTTACAGTTTATGGCGATTTCCTTGCGCTTTCGCAGGCATTTGAAGATACGGGCGTTCGCGCATACAAAGGACAGGCCGGCAATCTTATTACCGATAATACAGTCCTTACCGCTGCCTTACAAATCCATTCTGTTGAAGCGCGACACGCTTCCGAAGTTAGAAGGCTTCGGAATAAAAACGGAATGGACGCATCTGCAAAAGGGTGGATTAGCGGTAACAGCCGCGGCACCTTACCTGCTGCAACACAGGCCATCTATAATGGCGAGGATAATACAACGCAGGGAACTGTGAATGTTACAACAGTAACCAATGTTGGTACTGCCGCAATTCAGGAGGCTTTTGATGAGCCACTAACGGATACAATGGTGTTGTCTATTGTACAACCATTTATTGTATAAAAATTAATTCCCGGGCCAGAATCTCAAGGCGCTGACCCGGGATTTTTATAAACCTTAAAACATTAAAAAAATGATCAATTTATTTACATTAGGTATTCTTGGAGGCCTCGGTGGCTCTGAACTTATTATTATTATGATAATTGTTTTATTACTTTTCGGTGGAAGAAAAATTCCAGAATTAATGAAAGGACTCGGAAAAGGAATTAAAGATTTTAAAGACGCTTCTAATGGCAAGACGGAAACTCCAAAAGAAGAGGTAGCTCCTGCTGACACTAAACTGTAATTCATTAATTAACCACCATGTATATTCATAAAGGTATACCTGGTGGTATATTTTGTTAATCGCATAAGAACATCAATGGCTTTTTTTCTAAGTAAAACCGTTTCAGTAGCCACTACTGAAATGTCATTTCTTCAACATATTGAAGCTCTTCGATGGCACTTGGTAAGATGTGCTGCCGCTATTTTAATTCTGGGTATAACTGCCTTTTGCCTGAATGACTTTTTATTTGACACGGTAATTTTTGGCCCCTTAAGACAGGATTTTATTTCCTATCGTACTCTCTGCTCAATTGGAAACAAATTGGGCGGCGGAACTGTAATGTGTATGGATGTAAAGCCGCCTCATTTGCAAACATTAGGGGCGTCCGAACAGTTCTTTAATCACATGTGGATTTCTTTTCTTGCGGGATTAATCCTGAGCTTTCCTGTTATATTATGGGAGCTCTGGAAGTTTGTCCGGCCTGCGCTTAAAGATAAAGAACTTGGTCCGGTTAAACTTTTTCTCGTCATTGCATCTGCTTTGTTTTTAACTGGCATCTGTTTTGGATATTTTTTACTTTTTCCGCTGAGCTATAACTTCTTAATCAATTACCAGGTGTCTTCAAGTGGTATCGTGGAAACAAATAACACATTCGACGATTATATTTCATTAATTACAACTATGACAATTATATCAGGCATCATTTTCGAAATGCCAGTTCTAGTGTATTTCCTTACGCGTTTAACGTTGTTAACACCAGCATTTATGCGCAAATATAGAAAACATGCAATAATTATTATTCTTATAACAGGGGCAATTATTACGCCTAGTCCGGATGTGACATCCCAAATGGTTGTTTCTGTTCCCATGTACCTATTATATGAAGCAAGTATTTTTATATCCGCATGGACAATCCGGAAATATAAATTGATCTCTTTATAGTAGGATATTATTACCTGAAATGATTTCAACTAAGAGAGGCAAATTCGTGACTGTGAATTCATCTCAAATTCCACAATGCCATTAGTAAAATTCTGTGTTTGGATATTCATCCACTCAACATTGAAACTTGATTGCAGTTTTTCTAGGGGATTAATTTAGCGGAGGCAAAAACATCATATCAGCACGAACAGTGGCATTATATAAAAAAAGCGAAGATCGCCCTTCGCGTTTTTCTTGTTTTTACTACGGTAACTAATCCCATAACTAAGGGTTATAGATCTCTCCTGTCGTCGGGACGACATCGCAACCACCTCTACTTCTTGCTCTCTGCTGCTTTCGCATCAGCCCTTGCCTTAGCTTCCTCTAAAGACTTTACGCATTTGGCATCGGCATCGTTAATTATCTTCTGCACTTTTTCATCCACTTTTTTCTTCGCAACCTCTGCCGCCTTTTTCGCGGCTATCTTTGCAATAGGATTGCCCGCCTGCTCTACCAGCTGATCAGCGGCTGCGTATTCTTCTGCTTTGGTTTTGTCGGCATTGGCCTGCGCTTCTGCTTTGTTTTTTTCGCACTGGGCTTTCGCATCTTCTAATATCTTTTGTGCCTCGGCATTAGCTTTATCTATTCCCGTGTTTAAGGCTTGCGTAGTGGCGGTTGCAACAGCGCTCTTCATGTCGTCTTTTAAACCGGTTTTAACTATTGGCTTTGTAACCGTACCGCCAAATAACGCGGTAACATTTATTTTATCACCAACTGTCATCTTAGTGCCAGCCGCTGAATTCGCCTGATTTAATAATCCGTCTAGTGCTGAGCTTGCTGCCCCACCAAACATGCTTTTTGGAATTTCCATTTTCCATTTGTAATCTATAGTTTGATCAAACCCGGTACTTCCGCTGATTGTTGTAGGGATGTTGTTGATCTTTGTCTGAAAAGGCGCCATGCTCATTCTTCCATTAGCGATCTCGTAATTTAAACTCACATTGTTTATTTCCTGTTTTTTTAGTTGCTCTATTTTTAAGGCCTCGCCGAGTTTTTCAAAGGCAGGAAAACCACCTACAACAACTTTATCTGTTTTAAATATTCCGTTCGCTTTTACGGTGGTTAAATCCGGCTCCATTTTTTCGTTTAAAGCAGTATTAAAATTCTCAAGAGTGGCAGAAAACTTACCCGTGGCATACTGACCAACTGGAGCAAGCTTTTGAACGGTATTAAACGATTTATAAGTACTCTGGATATCGAAATTTTCAACTTTCAGATTGAGTCCTGTTGTTGGTTTCTTCAGATTAGTTGTTTCATAAAACCCGTTAACGGTTAATGCTCCTCCCATTGTATTCATGCGCAGGTTCGTCATGTCTACTTTTTGGTTTCGCACAACAATGTTACCAACCATGTTTTCAAGCATAAGGTTTGTATAAAGAACTTTTGCAATTTTAGTATCCAGAACAAAATCAATGTTCGCAGGAACTGCTGCCACTCCCGAAGATGCTGTTGATGTTGCAGGCGCAGAAGTTGTTGCTGCTGCCGAAGATGAAGTCGAGCTCATTAGCTCATTCAGATCCATCAGCGTACTGTTAACAGTAAACGCCCCTTTTATAAGATCATTTTTAAAGAGATACTGCATAAAGTTTTCAATTTTCCCATTTGCCTGTATATCGCTTTTACCAAGCTTCGCATCAAACGTTGAAAGTTCAACAAACTGGTTGGTGAAATTTAATTTCATTACGTTTAAAAGAACATCATAAGGCAAGGTTGCGCTCTTGTAATCCATCTTATCAACCTCAAGGGCGCCGGTTGCTTTAAACTTATCGTACTCTTTCTTATCGAGCGCGCTCATGTGGCCTGCAATGCTGATATCAGACTTAATCGTTCCGTTAAGATTATCGCCTTTTTCTAAAGGAATAAATTCTTTCACCGAAGAAAGATCAATTGTTCCTTTCACTTCAGCTCTTAAGCCCGGATCAGAAATAGGTGTCTTCACGTGAGCGGTTAAATCAATGGGATTACCGGCCATCTCTACGTGAAATTTGCTTACATCCACAACAGTAGCGTCAAGCACTCCGGTTGGATTGGTCACCTTTATAGCAACGTTTACATTGTTTACCGATTTTGGTAAAGAAGGATATTTAAACATTCCGTTTTCTATTCCCAGATTTACCGCAAAGGCTGGTAATGAGGATGCGTTATAAACACCCTTTGCAAATCCGTCCAACGCCAGTTTTCCCGAAGCTTTCAGTCCCGCGAAATCTTTTTTAAACACTGCCGGGATAAGCGAAAGAATAGATTTAAAGTCGGCCTGTTTGGTTGCAAATTTAATGTCCATTTTAATATTGGTGTCGGGCATTTCTACAAAACCATCAAAGCCAAGGGCAAGGTCATTCAGACTGAATTCATTTTCTTTAAAAACAAATCTCATTTTCGGCATGTCCATATCCACATCGGCTTTCAGTCTTGTTTTTACTTCGCTCAGGTAGCTCACGCCTCCCATTTTAAAGGTAGTTTTCCCAATCTCCAGTAAATTATTCATTACAAAATTATCCTGGGTAAAATCTCCATTCATGTCGTAGTTGAAGTTCTCAAGCTTGCCGTACATTCCGCCTTTCTGATCGTTGTAAACAATATAAGCTTCCTTTATTTTAAATTCTTCAAGATCCATTGCAAATTTAGATGGCTCGGAAGAAGGTTTGCCTGTAGTATCCGTAGAAGGCTTGGCTATATCCCAATTGGCTTTTCCGCTTTTTAATACAACCGCCGAAATACGAGCGTGGTCGATTATAACGGAATTGATCTGGTATTTATCTCCATTGATGACGCTTTTAATATTGATATCTGTTTTTAATTCTTTAATAAAAGCCAGTGTATCATCTTTAAATTCATCAATGCCAATTACGCTTAGGTTTTGAATTTTGAAACGGAAGTCGGGAAACGAAGAAATAAGGCTTAAATCGAAATCTCCGAAATTTACTTTGGCGTTCAGATTTTTATTGGCCTGTTCTTTAACAATGGCAACAATTTTATCTTTAAATATAAATGGCGCCAGGATTAATAAAATGATAATAATTAATAACGAAATTCCACTCCATTTCAGAATGCGACGAAAAAGAGATTTTTTAGGCTTGTTGTTATTCATAAATTATTTGCTTTAATGTGCCTATAAAAGTAATAAGAATTAAACAATAACAAAGCGGGTTTTGCCTATAGTTTTAGGGCGATGAACGGGCAGGTGCACCTTCCCGTGTTTAATTTTACGGGACTTTACTCCATAAAAAAAAGCGATTTCTCGCTTTTAATTAAGGGGCTGATTTAAAATTAATAGTATTATCCCAGATAAGTTTTTAAAAGTCTGCTTCGTGACCCGTGTTTTAAACGGCGAACTGCTTTTTCTTTTATCTGTCTTACGCGTTCACGGGTTAGATCAAATTTTTCTCCGATTTCCTCAAGTGAGTGTGCATGCGATCCTGCAAGACCGAAAAACAGTTTCACCACATCGGCCTCCCTTTCAGTTAAGGTGGAAAGAGCGCGCGATATCTCGTGCTGCAGGCTTTCTCCGATAAGTTCTTTTTCAGGACTTAACGATTCCTCGTTTATCATCAGGTCATACATGGTACCGGCATCTTCATTAACATTTAAGGGGGCGTCCATACTTACATGGCGGTTATTGTTCCGCATGGTATCCTGTATATCTTTCGGAACCATGTCCAGTATTTCTCCAATTTCATCATAACTTGGCTCACGCTCAAGATCCTGCTCCATTTTCGATAAAGCCTTGTTTATTTTGTTGATAGCGCCAATTTTATTTAATGGCAATCGCACAATACGGCTTTGTTCGGCTAATGATTGAAGGATACTCTGACGGATCCACCAAACGGCATAAGAAATAAATTTAAAACCGCGTGTTTCATCAAAACGCTGCGCTGCTTTTATTAAGCCAAGGTTTCCCTCATTAATAAGATCCGGTAAACTCATTCCCTGGTTCTGGTATTGTTTACTTACCGATACAACAAAACGAAGGTTAGCTTTTACAAGCTTATCCAGAGCGCGCTGATCGCCTTGCTTTATCTTCTGGGCCAACACCACCTCTTCATCAGCTGTGATTAATTCCACACGGCCAATGTCCTGCAAATACATGTCGAGCGACGCTGTTTCGCGGTTGGTGATCTGTTTGGTAATTTTTAGTTGTCTCATTTTTAGGTCTCTTTTCTATATATACGATTAATACTATTGATACGTTGGGCAGAGGGCTTAAGTTGTCCCAAAAAATATTAAAACGTATGTCTGGCTGAGTTAAGCCTCAAGTCTGCCGAGTTAGAGGGTTTATTGTTGAAAATATGCCCCATATTTTGGCTAAAAATGCTTTTTAAATGCTTTAAAATATACGAACTTGCGGCATGCTTAAGCGACTTTACATAAGCAACTTTGCGCTGATCAATGAAATGGACGTTTCATTTCCGGGAAAATTGAGCGTGATCACTGGTGAAACTGGCGCAGGAAAGTCAATTTTTCTGGAAGCCCTTGGATTGGTGCTTGGGAAAAGGGCGGATGTTGCGGTTTTACAGGATAAAAATAAAAAATGTGTAATAGAAGCAGAATTTAAAACGCAGGGCCTTAACCTGGAATCATTTTTTTCTGAATATGAACTCGAGAATGATCCGAATATTATTCTTCGACGCGAAATAAGTGCCGAGGGTAAATCGCGCAGTTTTTTAAATGATACGCCTGTGGCATTAAATGTTCTCAAATTATTATCAGAACGTATTATAGACATTCATTCACAGCATCAGACGCTATTGTTGAACCAGGCTAATTTTCAATTAGAGATTATTGACGCTTTTGCAGGAACACTTGAACAGTTCAAAAACTACAAAGCAGATTTCTCTAAATTATTCAAACTGCAAGCCTCGCTAACTACATTGGAGGAACAAGAGATTCGGGCCAAAAAAGAGCTGGATTATTTTCAATTTCTTTTTTCCGAACTGGAAGAAGCTGAATTAAAAAGCGGATCGCTGAAAGAACTGGAAAACGAAAGTCTTGCTTTGGAAAATGCTGAAACTATTAAAAGTTCGTTACTTGTTGTTTCAAATGGCATCAACGGCGATAATGGAAGCGTGTTACAAACCCTTTCCTTATTACGACAACAGATGCAGTCGCTCAGTAAATTCGGGACTAACTATTCGCAGTTTTACGAGCGTCTTAATTCGGTTTATATTGAACTGAAAGAACTTGAAGGAGATATAGGCGATGCAGAAAGCGGAGTAACGTTTGATCAGGTAAAATTGAACGAAGTAAACGGCAGACTCGACAAACTAAACCGTTTACTGAAAAAACACGGCGTTAATTCTGAAGAAGAACTTTTGAAAACCAAAGCAGATATCGAAGAAAAACTTTCGCAGTTCAACTCTCTTGAATTACAAATTGAGAAAACAAAAAAACAAATATCCGAACTTACTAAAACATGTACCGCGCAGGCAAACAGCTTAAGTGCCGCGAGGAAAGCTTCAGTAGCGGGCATTGAAAAAAGTGTAAAGGAATTGCTCACGGATCTATCTATTCCGAATGCTAATTTCAAAATTGAGATCACGGCGCTTGATCAATTATCAGCCACCGGTTTTGATAAAGTACAATTTATGTTTTCGGCGAATAAAGGAACCGCGTTAAACGAGCTTCACAAAGTAGCGAGTGGCGGTGAGCTTTCACGACTGATGCTGAGTTTAAAATCCTTACTGGCCACTAAGAAAGAACTGCCTACCATTATTTTTGATGAAATTGATACAGGTGTTAGCGGCGATGTGGCCGACAAAATAGGAATTATCATGAGCAGGATGGGCCAAAGCATGCAGGTGATCACAATAACACACTTGCCGCAAATAGCCAGCAAAGGAGCGCATCACTTGTTCGTTTATAAAAAAGATGATGCCCAGAGAACATCTTCTTTTATTAAAGAGCTGAATAAAGAAGAACGTGTTACAGAGGTGGCAAAAATGCTCAGCACCGGTAATCCAACGCCATCAGCGCTTAAAAACGCGAAAGAACTGTTAAGCATGAATTAAGTTATATGCTAAAAAAATTCTATTCGAACATTCCCGCGTTTTTCATCACTGTTTTCAAATTGTTTCTCCTCGAATTTTTACTTCTTACACTTTGCCGTTTCATTTTTTATTTTGGCTTCAAAACTCCTGATGCTTCAGCAATTGATGGCGCGATAGTTTTTAAAGCATTTCGAATGGGCTTTGAATTTGACATGGTGGCCAGTACTTACGCGATGTTGCTGCCCACTGCCCTCTTGCTGTTAAATGAATTTTTTTCTAGAAGAACCCGTGTCTTTTATAAAGCAGCCTTCGTTTTTACGCTTACTATTTTCTGGCTGTATGCTTTTATTTCTGCAGCAGATTTTCCTTATTACAAACAGTTCGCTAGTCATTTAAGCAGGCAGGCCTTTATGTGGGCAGCATCGCCGGGCTTTGTTCTTGAATTGATTTTTGGTAATTTTTCCTATTACGG
Source organism: Bacteroidota bacterium (assembly GCA_013816895.1). Lineage (GTDB taxonomy): Bacteria > Bacteroidota > Bacteroidia > B-17B0 > Aurantibacillaceae > Aurantibacillus. The sequence goes on along the minus strand of JACDDR010000041.1, from coordinate 20,991 downwards.
ATACCTGTTTCTTTTTTTACTATTCGCTTATACGATTTACCGCCTTGTAAAAAAAATATTTCTCAGCCATCAATTGCGATTACAGACTAATGAATACAAACCTTTACGGATTGCCCTTTACGGCATCCTGATTATTCCGTTTTTAATTATTGGAGCCCGTGGAAGGTTATCCAGCAAAAGCACAACACATGAAGGTTTGGCCATTGTAAGCGACAACCTGTTTATAAACCAGGTGGCCTTAAATCCGAATTTCACGATGTTCCGTTCTCTCCTTTTTCAAAAGGTAAAGAAATATGAAGTGCCGCCGGATATTGATGAAGCGATAGCTTTTGCTAAAAAATATCTGCATTCTGATAACACTGATCCAAAATCCATTTCAAGAGAACAAAAGAGTGATTCTGCTTTTCTTCCATATAACGTGGTGATCGTATGTATGGAAAGCATGAGCTCTTACAAAATGGGAATTCATGGAAGGGAAATTCTAACGCCCAACTTTAATGCGTTGGTGAAAGAGTCTGTTTATTTTGACCGGTTTTTTTCTTCGGGCATCCATACCTTTAACGGATTGTTCTCCACCTGTTCGGGTTATCCTTCCATGTTAACCGATCACGCTTTACGGAGATATACCAAACAGCCATTTGTTACACTCGGCAACATGTTATTGCAGAAAAACTATAACACTTATTTTTTTAGCACGCACGATCCGCATTTCGATAACATGGAAGGCTTTTTTACGCAAAACGGTTATAAAAACACCTTCAGCGCTTTTGATCTTCCCAAAGAAAAAACCATTAGCGTAACCGGCGTGCCCGATCATGAAATTTATAACCTCTTTATTAAAAAAATAAATGAAACCTCAGCTACGAAACCTTTTCTTGGTTTTATTATGACAGGTTCTGATCACGGGCCTTGGGCAGTTCCCAAAGGCATTCCTTTTATACCTAACGCCGATACCGAAGAAAAAAGAGCAACACAATATGCCGATTGGTCCGTTGGCGAATTTATGAAGGAAGTAAAAAAACAAGCATGGTTTTCCAACACACTTTTTATTTTTCTTGGCGATCATGGTTATTCAACCGATGGCACTTACGAAATGCCTTTGAGTTATAATCACATTCCTTTCGTAATTCATAAACCAAACTCCTTTAAACCTGATACCAATCATAACCTGGGTTATCAGCCCGATGTGGTAAGCACTGTGGCAGGCATTTTGAATCTCTCCTTCACCAACACAACTTTTGGTTCAAATATTTTAAAAGAAAAACATCCTTTTGTTTATTTTACTGCGGATGATAAGACAGGCTGCATCAGCGATGATGGCTATTTCTTTTATGATCTGATCAGCCAAAAAACAAAACGTCTGAGAAAATATACGGATCTTGATCAGGAAGATTACTATCTCAGCAAAAAAGCAAAAGCCGACTCTTTAGAAAAGTCGGCCCGTTATATGCTAAATGCCGCTGAGTATTTTATAAGGAAAGATTACTTCAGTTATTAGTCGTTTGTTTTACTTCCCGTACTTTTTCTTCATTTCTTCGATGTACTTAGTTCGCTCCTCGGGCGTCATATTACGAATGTCCTCCGCACTTTTCATACCTGCAGGAGAAGCAGATGAACCACCCTTTGTGAAACCCACAGGGATCTCAAAATCTCCTTTGCTAAAATTTTTCTTTTCGTACTTCACCAGTTCCATGGTCATATCACCTTCGCGTTCATTACCTTTATGCACAGTTTTTACCGGCATGCCGTCACACCCAGCGTCTTTCAATGCCTGCTCACGTTTTTGAGAGCCCAATTTTTTATTAGATCTGAAAGACTCCGAATATTTTTCATATTCTGCAATATCTTTTGTATTCCAAACTTCATGCGACTCTTTTCCTTCTGTTACCATTGCATGCACGCATTTATATCCGTTTACTTTTTCTTCACCCAGTTTTTTCACCGTGTAGGTTTTAGAATCATCAGACGCAGCTTCTTTGGTTTTTTGTTCGCTATAAGTTTTGTCTTTGTCGTTCAGTGAATACACAACATCAGGATTACTTTTCTGAGTAAGGTGTTTCATTTGCATTCCTCCACCAGGCATTTGTGGAATTACCATATTAAAATCCATCAAACTTCCGTATTCGGAGTAATTCATTTTTACAGTTCCACTGGTTCCGTTTGATGAAGTGATTTTATACTCCATGTGTGCGCCGTTCTGTGCGCCTGTTATGGCAGCGAAACATATCGCTATTGCGGCAAATACTATCTTTTTCATACTATTAATTTTAACACGAAAATAATACAATTAATGCAGTAATTCCAGCTTACTAAGTACTTTGATAATGTTATATTTGTATTCTAAAAACTAACTATGGCTTACAACTTATTAAAAGGGAAACGCGGAATTATTACAGGTGCATTAGATGAAAATTCAATTGCCTGGAAAGTGGCGTTGCGCGCGCATGAAGAGGGCGCTACGTTTGTATTAACCAATGCACCGATAGCCATGCGCATGGGTGAAATAAATAAGCTGGCCGAAATAACCAAATCCAAAATCATACCTGCCGACGCAACAAGCGTAGAAGAACTCACAAAACTTTACACCGAGTCCATGGAACATCTTGGTGGTAAAATTGATTTTGTTCTTCACTCCATTGGAATGAGTGTTAACATCCGCAAAAACATTCCCTATACCGAATTAAATTATGACTTCTTTAATAAAGGCATTGATGTATCCGCTTTATCGTTTCATAAAATGCTCGCAGTTGCTCATAAATTAGACGCTTTAAATGAGCACGCTTCAGTAGTAGCTTTAACCTACATAGCCGCTCAGCGCGCTTATCCATTTTATACCGACATGGCAGACATTAAAGCAATGCTTGAAAGTATTGCTCGAACCTTTGGATACCATTACGGCAAACAGAAAAAGGTGCGTATCAACACTGTATCCCAATCACCTACTAAAACAACGGCTGGTGGCGGCATCAAAGGTTTTACCGAGTTTTATGAATTTGCCAATATGCAATCTCCTTTAGGAAACGCCAGTGCGGATGATTGCGCTAACTATTGCGTGAGTCTTTTCAGTGATCTCACCAGGATGGTAACTATGCAAAACTTACTTCACGATGGAGGCTATTCTTCTACAGGGGTAAGCCAGGAGCAGTTAAACGCTATGAAGAGTTAGAGTGTTCAAAGTTATTTGTTAACGGTCAACCTGCAACGTATAACCCTTATTGAATAACAACCTTTTTAGTGAAGGTCTTTTTATTGCTTTCTATACTTATAAAATACAAACCTTTTGTGAAGGCACTCACATCAATTGTTTGAATTGTATTTAAAAGAATGTTTTTCCTGTTCTCAAAAATAACTCTTCCCAAATTATCTCTTATTACAATTGCCTTAACATTTTCTAATTGAGAATTAAAAACAATGTTTAATTTTTCACTGGCCGGATTTGGATAAACCTCAAATAAAGAAGCCTCTGTTAAGTTGGGTTTGACAGCTGTGGTAATCATACTCGCGCTTATATTAATGTTATCCAGATAAAGCACGTTGCCATAATTTCCCCTGTTCTGAAAAGTAACCATTACTTCAGGCTGCCCAACATAAGCATTCAGATTAATGGTGTCCGTTCTCCACTCATTTGAAGCCGGAATAAAATACCCGCCATTGTCCGGAGCAGTTGCCAAAACAGTATTGCTTTTTACATAAACAATTGAAAACGATTGGCCGCAATCAGTAGAGACTCCAATAACAAGTGAATCAAAATTTATACTGTCATAACGCGAATATGCGACATCAAAATATAATTTAGGATTTACAACGCCGGTTAAATTATAGTTTTGAGTGGTAATTGCATCGCGCTTTCCTAACTCCGCAAAATTATAATTGTCATAAAATGTACTTTCAGTACTAGCTCCAAAACCGCCTACAGTATTGCTGACCTTCCACTGCACCTGATCCTGTGCGTCATCAAATATAGTCCAGTTTGCGGGTGGAAATGATCCTGCAAATGTTTCAGTCACCGGCGGTATCATTGCGCTTGTAACATTAATATAAGCGCTTTGTGTTAGCACACTGCTGCCGTTTACGTTTTGAACGCTTAATGTAACGGGATAAAAACCCGTAGCAGAATAAGTCACAGCCGGATTCAACAGGTTTGATGAAGAAGGATTTCCTCCGGAAAATGTCCATTGCCTTCCGGTTGGGTTCCCGTAGCTTAGATCAGAAAAATTTACTGTTGTATTAGGGCAAATAATCTGCTTGTCAACCGTAAAGTTTGGCGCTGGCACCATTGAGGTATTAATAGGTAACTCCCAGATACCTCTGCCATAGTAACCAACCCTTAAAACAGAGGCCGCATCACCTGTATTATAGATCATCATCTCATTCATGTCGGCAATCGTTGGCAAATTAGCGGTGATGTTTTGCCAAGCGGTCATAGTGTTATCCCGGTAATAAACTTTTTTAGCGGTACAGGCATAAACGGCTTCATTTAAACTATACTCATCATTATAAATTGCTATGAAATTTAAACCTCCCGTTATTCCCGCATTATAATTAGTAAATGTCTGGCCTTTATTTCCCGAGCGGTAAATTGTATTTCCGCAAGCCACCATAATCACGTTGCTGTTTGTTGAAACTCCTGTAATACATGCCGCAACATTCGCGGGCCCCGGTGTAGAAAAAATTGAGAAAGTAGGGGTTCCTGCAAAAACATTGTCACATCTGTACAATAAATTATTATCGGTCATTGCGTATAATACCGAAGAGTCTGCTACCAAAGAATGTAATGCCTTAACCTGCCCCGTTGTAGTTCCTAATTGATTCCATGCCGGTATAGCACTTGTAAGAGAATTGCATAAATAAATATTCTGCGATGCGCAAAATGCTTTATTGATAATTTTTTTATTGAACTCCAAACTAAAATTATTTGTTGGCGCAAAAGGCAAATTGTAGCTTGTCTCAGATCCGTTAACTGGCCTGCGGTTACCATTTTCATAATAATAAACCGTGTTGATATTATTATAAGAAAACAACATTTTACTTCCCCAATCTCCGCCGCGATTTGTGAACCATGTATTTGATAACATAAATAATTCTCCATTATCCTGCGTACCGATACTCATTAAGTTTCTTTGAAGTTTACTTTGTGCCGCATGATAAATTTCGGTAGCCGCAATTCCATCAGAACGTGGTGACCATGTTACCCCGCCGTTTCTGCTAATAAAAATACCGCCGTCATTTACATTATATAGCAAATTACTGTATAGGGGATGTTGTTGAATACCGTGCATATCTGTGTGACAGTTAGCATACCAGTTGGTTAATTGCGTCCATGCCACCCCACCATTTGTACTTTTCCAAACGCAATGCGCTGCGATGTAAAGAATGTTGGCATTGTTTTGATCAGCCATCATTCCAAAATTATAATCTCCCTGCCCCGGTGTTGTTGCGTTATATCCCACTAAACTCTGGGCCGAATTATTATATACCGTTGTAAAACTGGTGCCAAAATTCACGGATTTTAAAGTTAATCCTTCGTTGGCAATCATTGAGACATACACAACATTCGGACTCGCTTTACTCACAGCTAACCTCATGCCCAGTCCATTGTTACCGGGCACAGTTACGCCGCTTGTGATCTGCTGCCAGGTGCTGCCAAAATTTAATGAACGCCACACCTGCGATGAATTAACTGCATAAACTGTATCAGCACTATTTGGCTTTAAAACCATTGCCTTAAAATCTCCGCCGCTTTTTACAACGCTCCAATTGGCGCCTGCATTTGTTGATTTAAAAATGCCATTGTTAGTAGCCGCGATAAGGTTCTGATTATTGCCCGGGTCCATTATTATTTCTACAACTAATAAATTTCCCATTCCGGTATTTGAAATTGTCCAGTTAACTCCGGCATTCGTACTTTTCCAAACTCCATACCCGCCCGAGTAATAATTAGGATCGCCGCTACCCAGATATAAAATATTATTATTTGTGTTATCAATGCAAATAGAAGCGCACTCCATTTTAGGAAAATAATCGGTGTTAACATTCACCCATGTCGCGCCTGTATCATTGCTCCGCCATAGACCACCCGTTGCGCTCGTAACATAAAGTCTGTTTGCATTTACCGGATCAAATTTAATTTGCGTCGTTCTGCCGATCCCGTTTATTTGTCCGCTTGAATTTATCGGAAAATTGATGGGGCCGTTTTGCGTCCATGAATTACCTGGTTGCGCTATTCCATTAAGTGAAAGAAAAATCGCCAGAAAAAATTTTAGTAATGTTTTCATTATTTCTGCTCCCACATTTTTAATTGTTCTTCGCGCGTTAAAATATGTCCGTCGGGCTGTATATAAGGTTGCACCTGCATTTTCCAATGTTCAAACTTTTTACATTCCAGTCCGTATTTTTTATACATCTCCTTTTCCTTCCTTTTTCCTCTTGTTTCTTTTCTGCTTTCCATTTTGTTTTCTTCCGCACTTTGTCCTTTTGCCTGACCAATTACTTCATCTTCTTCCCTTGGTATTTTTTTGTTTTTCCAAAATTGTTCATACGCATTAATCGCTTCAAAATAATTAACATTCGGATCTTTTATCATTTCTATCCAAACCGGTTTCGTTTTGAAGTTTTCCTTTTTGTATTGCTGAGCTTGCATAAAACCAATGCTCATGATGAGGCACAAGGCCAGAATATTTTTTATTAACATATGTTTAATTGTTTGGAGCACGTTTTGGTCACATTACAAATTTAAAATCTTTTCCAAATTATACACTATCTTTCAAAGAAATAGAAGGCTAAACACATAGATTTTGCGTTTAGTATATAAATTTCAATTAACTTTAGCCAAAATTTTTAAAATGGCTCTCCTCATTGCGTCTAACGAAAAAAAAATAAAACTTACGGTATTTATTGCAACTATTGCTGTATGCGCACTTGTAATAATTCTCAACCAGAAATGGATCCCCCACCCGGATGTTTTTCCTGGTTTTATTTATTCTCTCCCACTTGTAAATGCAATTTTAAATGGCACCTGTACCATCCTCCTGTTATTTTCCCTGGCAGCTATTAAAAAAAGAAATATTAGGCTTCACAAAAAATTAAATCTCACTGCCTTTTTACTAAGTACATTGTTTCTTTTAAGCTATGTTACAGCTCACTATTTTATTCCGGATACAAAATATGGCGACGTGGATCATGACGGCATTATGAGTGCTGCTGAGAGCGCCAAAGTGAGTGGTATTAAGCCTATTTATGTAGTAATTCTTCTTACGCACATTTTCCTGGCCATCATTGTGCTGCCTTTGGTTTTGATCTCGTTTTACTACGGACTCACCGATCAGCGCGAGAAACACAAAAAAATTACCCGCTTTAGTTACCCGATCTGGTTGTACGTTACCGCTTCCGGCGTAATTGTATATCTTATGATCAGTCCTTTTTATAATTACACCTCTTAGCTAAGCTAACGGTGCCCGACGAACGGACCCAAACTGGCTGTTTATATCCTGGCAACTGCTTTTTGCTGCTTAGCAAGGGAATTGGGCCTGAAAGCGCAAAAATCAATCAGGCGTTTAACGAAATGCCGCTTTCCTGAACTAAACCAGCCTTGGTTAAAAAAACGCTGAGCTCTTTCATTTTTTCTGAATTGTTTAATACTTGTTTTTGCGTTTGCTGAATAAGGTATTCCGAGGCTTCCTTATCCGCGCGGCTCATTTCAGCATATTTTTCTTCATGGATGTCGATTGTGAGGCGTACGTAATTTCCGGCTTCCATTATTTCATTCATTTCATAGTGCGTGGTTTTGTTTACGCCCCGCATCATCACATCGCTTATGCGCGAAGCCCAGAAAATTTCCCCTTTACTTTTTGCCTGGCGGGAAGTGATCTGACCTGAATATGTGCCGGTGCCAATGCTCAAAACAAACACTTCTGTAGACGCAAGGCTTTCTCCCGGAAGTAAATACTCTTTATGGTTTTTTAAAAACTCCGAGTAAGCCCCCATGGATGGATTATTTATAAATATGCCACCATCCACACATAAGCGCTTTGCGTTTTCGTTTCCATTCGGGTAATTTAATTCATAAGCCGGTAAATAAGTAGGGCCGGCGGAAGTGGCGCGGCAAACATCATACATCAGGATGTTCTGCTCCGGATTACTCAGCGATGAGCGTGTCTTAAAAAACAAAGGAACATTATTGGAAAGATCATAACTGGTTATCATCAAATGTGTAAGGCAGTCATTCATTCTTGAAGAACCGCAAACATCGCCAACAACTTTTTCAATTCCGGCTTCATTAAATTTAGGATGAAACAAATCGTCCGTTATCTCAAACACTTCACCAACCAACGCTTCACGCGGAGGGAATATTTCCTTTCCTCTTTCCAGGTAAACCTGAAGAATGTTATCCAGCAAATACTTTTCGCCTGCTTCTTTATTTTCCGGATTCTTCGGAATCGTAAGCGCCGTCGCGATCAATCCTCCAGTGGAAGTCCCGGCAATAAGGTCAAACGATTTCCAGATGGGTTTACCGGTTAACTGCTCAATTGTTTTTAAAATGGTAAGCGGCACAACGCCTCTTAAGCCTCCACCATCGATAGATAAAATCCTGAACTTTGACATGATTCGTTTTTTAGCATAGCTAATTTAATAAAAATGGCCATAAGGTGAAAGTTGGGAGTTATCAGTTTGGAGTTGATAGTAATCATTACTCTTACATCCTCATTGAAATAATATCAAGCAAGAATCTCAACAGAAATAGAAAATTACTTTCCTCTGTGAAAGGAAGGGCAGGTATCGCACCGGTTCTTGGGGCGAAACAGCGCACAGCTGCTCAATAAGGTTAACGAGAAGAGTAAAGTAAGGGCGAGGAGAGTTCTGGTAGGTTTCAAAATAAGAAAATTAGAGTGCGGATAATTTATAACTGGTATATCTCAAATTAGTTACAATGCAAATTTAATTAATTTTTAGATAAATAAATTACGATGCGTTAAAAAAAGAGGCCGCCTTAATCAGGTAACCCTGACAAGGTTTTGAACCTTTCAGGGGTATTGGGTAAAAACAACCTAATGCGTTTCTTTCAACCCCTTTGCAGCCTTAATTAAACGAAGGAGTTCTTCTACATAACCCTCTTCGTCATTCTTCCGCGCTTCGCCAGCCAGACCGATCGCGTGATCAAAGGAGGCGCTGCCTTTAAAGTCACTGTCGCGCATAAGCAGAGCGAATTCCGAAACTGCGCAAGCCAGTTTAAAATTTCCTGACACAGATTCTACAGGAATTACATTTGCTAACACAGGATGCTGAATGAGCTTAGAAACCGTATCATTCTTTCCCGGCTCTTTATAACGGAATTTAATATTCACGAGTTCATTGTTCTTTATAAGAGCTCTTTTTGTTTCCTGATATTTTAAATCATCCACACTGGAGTTGCTCTCTTTACTGTCTACAGTTACAATTTCATAGAGCGCGGTAACGCAGTGTTCTGCCCCCAGTTCACCCGCATCTTTTTTGTCGTTGTTAAAATCTTCCTGATTTAGTGTACGGTTTTCGTAACCAATAAGTCGGTATTCTTTTACATACGCCGGATTAAATTCCACCTGCAGCTTCACGTCTTTTGCTATGGTGTTCAGTGTTCCGCCAAATTGTTTCACAAGTACTTTTCTTGCTTCAAGGAAATTATCGATGTAATTATAATTTCCATTTCCTTTATCTGCGAGCAATTCCATTTTGTTATCCTTGATGTTTCCTTCGCCAAAACCTAACACCGAAAGGTAAACACCTTCAGAACGTTTTGATTCAATCAATTTCTCAAGTTCTGCTTCGTTCGAAACGCCAACATTAAAGTCGCCGTCAGTAGCAAGAATCACCCGGTTGTTACCTTCTTTGATAAAGTGCTCCGCTGCAATTTTGTAAGCTAAATTAATTCCTTCACCACCCGCTGTTGAGCCACCTGCTTCAAGCCGCTCAAGTGCTTCGAGGATCTCTCCCTTCTTATTGCCGGACACTGCATCCAATACCACACCTGCGGAACCTGCGTAAGTAACAATGGAAATTTTATCTTCGGCGCGTAGCTGCGGAACAAGTAATTTAAATGCGCGTTTTAAAAGAGGCAACTTGTCAGGCTCCTCCATTGAACCGCTTGCATCAATTAAAAATACAAGGTTGTTGGCCTTTGCCCCTACTCCTTTTGAAGAATAACCGCGTAATCCTATCTGCAACAGTTTATGATTTTTATTCCAGGCACATTCAGAGTACTCGGTGTTAACGCTGAACACCTCGTCTTTGCCCGGCTCGACATAACTGTAGTTAAGATAATTGATCCACTCTTCTACCCGAACAGAATGGCTTGGAGGCAAAACTCCTTCGTTTATCATTCGTCTCATGAGGCTGTAAGACGCCGCATCCACATCAATCGAAAAAGTAGAATAAGGATTTCTTAATGCAGATTGAAAACCCGCTTCCTTGATGTTGGAATACTCTTCGGTATTTTGCGGAGGTGGCGGGGGCGCCATCTCACACATAGCAGGCGCCACATAGTTTACCTGTTCTTCTTTAGCGTTTTCATGCGAAGGATTTCCGCAGGCACCCAATACAAGCGCGAGGGCAATACCTGCCCGGTTAATGGTTGTTTTCATAATAAAAAGGATTTGGTGGTTTACTATTAATATTGGTTTTACAAAAAGGTAACCTCCTGCAAATAATCAAAATCATGATGCAGGTGAACAGGAATAATATTCTTAAACGTAATTGATTCATAACTCAAATTTTATATCGCCGGGATTGCGAGATCGTTTAGTAATGTATCGTCATACGCTTAAAGTTTATTCAAAGCTAAGGTCTGATGAATATTTTAAAGATAAAGCCGACTTTAATATGTGGCGGTCTTAATTGTATAAATGGTTGAATTGTTAAGGGAGTTAAAGAAAAACAAAATATGTTAAGGTGAGGTTAGGCGCCCGCATCTTTAAACTAAGTTTACGTTACAATAAAAAACCAAGGCCTTTGTTTCTCAGAATTGTATCTAAAATACCTTTTGCAGTAATGACAGGCCTGTCCCTGTTGCTCTTCGCCATTACCTTTATGTACTGGAACTTCCGGCCCGATGTGAACTTCCTTTTAACCAAACAGGATTTAGTTTCCCACCCCATCTGGCGTACGGCTTTTTACATTCATATTTTCGGAGGCATGCTCGCTATCGCGCTTGGCCCTTTCCAGTTTGTTAAAGCATTCCGCAAACGCAACTTAAATTTTCACCGCCTGACCGGCAAGATTTATATTGGAGCCATTTTGTTTATTGCTGCTCCTACAGGTTTGTACATGGCCTTTTATGCGAACGGAGGCTTTTATTCAACGCTTGGTTTTTTACTCATGAGCGTTTTGTGGTTCTATACAACTTACATGGCGCTGCATACGATAAAAAAGAAACAGATACAAAATCATTCGAACTGGATGGTGCGGAGTTATGCCATGACCTTTGCCGCGGTTACCCTTCGCCTCTGGGTTCCTTTCCTTTCGCTGCTCGCCGAAATGGAGCATTTAAAAGTAATAGTAGTTACGGCCTGGATCAGCTGGTTGTTTAATCTTATTGCCGCCGAACTGATCATTAAAATGAATTTAAAAACGCTTAAACCATAAAACCTCAACACCATGAAAACATCATCACGCATCGCTAAAGCCTGCCTCCTTGTTGTAGCAATTACATCGGGCATTGTTCTGAGTTCTTTTACAGGTACCAAAGAAACAGCCGGCACTACCGGACTTAAGAATTACGAAGAGTATTATAAGGTACGCGACTTTGTGCAGGAAAAAATTTGTTCTGTTATCCGCAAGCAAAAACCCGCAAGCGGGAAGATGAGTTCCTTTAGCCGATGCCCGAGCGGGTACGAATCGCAAATTGCAGGAGAACTGGACTCGGTAAAAGTGGATCATTTCACCTATGGAAAAATAAACCTGTATAAAGGCTGTTCGCCAACTTATGTGTGCGATTTCAAAGTATGCATGAGTAAAGGTTTTGCAGAAGTGAAATCGAAAGGCATGAAGGATTACATGAGCGTGGAAAAATGGCTTGAGGAAACTTCCACTAAAAAAACAGATCCATCTCCTTCGCCTGAAAAACCAAAAGAGGTAAAGGGGTAGCATCTGGTATAGCGGGAAACAGCCGCCCAATGCGCCAGGCTTATAAAGTTGATTCCAGAATAAAAAAACGAGAATAGTGAGTTATTTCGTTTAAGTTAAGTATATAAAAAATTCCTCCTTTATTCATTTTCCTTACTCACTCGTGGATGTTTTTACACAAAAATAAAACGCACACCTATAACGGTTATCGAATGAAACCCTTGTCAACAAAGATTTTTATGAAAATACACAAGGCAGGTACGTAAATTTAATATATAAGTCAGCAAGAATTTTACAAATTTCTGGCGGGATTTTTAACCACGAAGCAACCGAACTTTCCGTTATGTTGTGTGCAGTACCGGTTCAACATGAATCACCCGGCACCTCTTTCTACAGAGCGTGGAGAAAGGCCATCCTTAATACAAGGATGGCTTTTCATTTTTATGGGACAAGGGTTAACTGTTGTGGTAATTATAAGTACTTTTGTCCAACATGAAAATTGATAAATATATAGGACTAAGTGGTTTTACATCGCGCCGTAAAGCATTCGTGCTTATTGAAGAAAAGCGCGTGAAAGTAAATGGTAAATTAGCTACTTTCAGCACAAAGGTTAACGAGGGAGATTCTGTAATGATTGACGATGTAGAATTAAAGGCTAAACCCTTTGTTCCGGTTTACATTGCCTACCACAAGCCAAAAGGCATTATCTGCACGACAGAAAAAATAAAGAATAATATCATTGATGCCATCAAACATCCCGAAACCATTTATCCGGTTGGCCGACTGGATAAAGAGTCCGAGGGACTGATCCTTTTAACCAACGATGGAAAAGTGATTGATAAAATTGCAAACCCCGCTTTTGGTCACGAAAAGGAATACATTGTTACACTTAACATGCCTTTAACGGATAAATTTGTTAAAACAGCTTCTGAAGGAATGGAAATTCATGGAGAGGAAACACTTCCCTGTGTTATCACCCGCGAACCGGAATCAAAACGCATTTTCAGAATTATCCTGAGGCAAGGTCTGAACCGCCAGATCCGCCGCATGTGTAATGCCTTTGATTACCAGGTTTTAAAATTACAACGCGTACGTGTTATGCACATTACCCTTGGCAAACTGAAGTCTGGGGCCTGGAGAAATTTAACGGAAGAAGAATTACAAGTGTTGTTTGAAGATCTTAAAGCTGAATAGCCGGAGTTATTTTACATCCTGCAAATCCACATCAAAAATCAATACTGAATTAGCAGGTATATTGCCGGTAGCCTGAGCGCCGTATCCTAGTGCTGAAGGCACAAGCAGAACTCCCTTACCACCTTTTTTAAAATACGGAATGCCTTCCTGCCAGCCTTTTATTACCGAACTCAAAGAGAAAGTTGCGCCACCACTTTGGTCAAAAACAGTTCCGTCTTTTAATGTGCCTTTGTATTTTACCGTAACAGTTGAATTAGAATTTGGCTGCGCTCCTGTGCCTTGGGTGGTGATAACATAATATAAACCTGAACCGGTTGCGCTTGCATTTAAATTGTTCGCAGAAATATAATCGGTTATAATTTTTTCATCTTCCTTTGCCTGCGTAGACTTTTTTTTCTTTTTGCATGCGACGTTGCCAAGATTAAGAAGAATGGAAAGAAGGATTATGATTGCTCTCATGATGTAAGTAAAGGTAGTGAGTTATTTCATTTCAATCAAATCTGCAAATGAGTTCAATCGTCCTTTTCATTCCCCAAATACCGTCAAAATATTACAAATTTGCCCTTATAAGACCTTAGCTGAGCAATATATTTCCCCAAATTTACCCTTCCGAAAACGGTTTTAATGACAAAAAATTCGCGTGCTTTTTAACATTTCCGGAAGCGCCTTCTGATTTTGATAGCTCCCGCTAAGGGCAAACAAATAAAAATCCCCTTTTAACGGACTTTTAGTTTGTTTAAACGGAAGTTCTAAAAAATGCCCTGAATCTGCAGGATATTTGCATCCGAAAAGCGCCACTTTCTTTAACAAGTACATCAGATAAAAAATAAATGGCACACAAATAGAATATATATAAATAGTAATAAGCAACCAGAAATTATGAAAAGGCGCGAGGAATATCCGAGGGAGAATAATAAAATCAGTCAGATTTTAGGCTATGCAGAAGAGCATGAAGAACCGGAAGAGGAGAATGAGAACAATAGCACAAATGACGACTCTTCTCCTGAAGAAGATGAAGGAGATAGCAGCTACTATAGCATTGGTGGAGATAATGGCTGGTAAAGCATTTTTTAGGCCGGACGGGGGCAATGGGGCTCCCGCCCGTTCAAAAAGGGGTAATAAATTTTATATTAATGAGATGCCATTTACATCAGTTGTTAGCACTTCGCTCATATAATCCAGAAAAAGACGCATGTGTTTAAAAGTAGAATTTACTTCCATTAAAAATTTTTGACTTAACATTTCCTTGTCCGAAAATTTACGGATGAGCTGAAACTGTTTAAACCTTAAAAGGTCAATTGCTGCGTCGTCAGGACTAAACCCTTTCGGTGTCGTTTTTATTTGTTCGCCCTGCAACTTACCAAACAGTTTTACAAAATTTTTATTTTTCAGAATTTTACGGAATGGCTCCGGATCGCAAGAAAATTCATTGCGTATTCTTTTCAAATCTTCCGGATTTGGGCCCCAAAAGCCGCCGGCAACAAATGTATTTCCCGGCTCAATGTGAAAATAATAAGTTCCTCTTCTGGCCTTTGAAGCCCTGCTAAAACTGCCACCCCAGTGGATATTATAAGGGGTTTTATTTTTTGAAAAGCGCACATCACGATAGATACGATGAAGGGATTTTTTGCCACCTGGCGTTTCAATGGCATCGTGTTTATTCATTTCATTCAGCAGGGCGTCGGCAAATTCTTCTATATTTTTTAACTCTTTTAAATACCATTCTTTATTCGCGTTAAACCAATCGCGGTCGTTATTTTTTTTAAGCGCCTTTAAAAATTCAATTCCGGAGGGACTTATTCTTTTGTTCTTCATCTTTTAAAGTTAATCAAGCGCTCTTCATTTTCATTAAATTCCCCGGCTTAAGTTAAATTTGAAACAAAATGGGAACGCCTTTACACAAAAACAAACCGCCATTTTCTTAATTCCTTGAAACACAGCGCATGTGTTTTCTGGCCCGCTTTTTGAAATTGTATAAGTGTTGATACTTACAAACCTGTTGTGTCGGTAAAAAGTAAAACGGGGCGGTCCGGGATAGCCTCAAAACTTATATAGCGAGACAAGAGGTACGAGGCGGTCCGGGATAGCTTCGGAGTAAAAACATACCATAAGCCGGCACCAAAAACTTAAGTTCAGGTGGGACACGGAGCTAAAAAACAGAATACGGATTTTAAGGTAAATGGGGGTTTACCTTACAAAGGCCAGGTTGCTAAAGCGATCTGGCTTTTGGTTTTTAGTTGCGACACATAATCAACAAAAGATTATAATAAACCGTATTGGTTAAAATGATGCGTGAAGTGTTTATTATGAAACACTTTCCATTCCGGATACTTCAGTTCTCCCATTCGCGGATGAGTATGCTTCGCTTCAGGGTTTTGAGAATAATACTGATTAAAGTTTGCGATTTCCTTATACAGTTCTTCAACAGCTGTTGGGAAATCTGAATGCACAAGCGCAGGTGGCTCTTCACCCATCAACGGACTTTTTATTCCAGGCTGCAACATGGTTTCTCCAAAAATTAATTTCTGTTTTAATGCTTCGCCATCCTCCGCGTTAAGAAACATTTTCACGGGGATTTTGCCGGTGGAAACTTTAACCGTTTTGGCGAGATGCTCTACCACGTGCTGGGGCGACATTTTGCCAAATAATGGAGTAGCGTCGTGTTTTAATTTTGCAAGGGCTAAATCTAATTCGCCGTTATTAAAAATATTAATCATATTTAAAAATAAGAATAAAAACTCGTGATGCGTGTTAAAGTTTTGCACTCGCTACCCGATATGAGAAAACAAATGCACAACAATTTTTCCACCACCAATCTAACTTATTGAAAAACAGTATACGCAGTTTATGGCTTGCTTTTTGAAATACAGTAAGTGTTGTTACTTACAACCTTTTGTGCGAGCAAAGTGAAAAGGCGGTCCGGGATAGCCTGATAACACAAGCCGCTGACACAAAGGCGCGGAGCGGTCCGGGATAGCTTCGGAGTAAAAACATACCACAAGCCGGCACCAAAAACTTAAGTTAAGGTGGGACACGGTAAGTAAGAAATAGAGAATTAAGGTATGCTTACCTTACAAAAGCCAGATTCTAATCTGGTTTTTGTTTTTTTATTTGTTACATCAACTCTTTTAAAAGTTTAGCCAGGCTTTCTTTTACCTCGGCCAGTTCTTTTTCAACTTCGCTTAATCGTAACTCCAAAGCCTGTATGTTTGAATGTGCGGCCACGGGCTCGTTAGCCGCTTCCTCTTCATGAATTCTTTCGCCAAGCAAGTGAGCAAACCGCACCTCTTTTTGTCCCGATCTTTTTGGTAATTCCGTTATGAAAGGCTCTTCTGAATTCAACAAATCATTTAAAGTTTCATGAACCTTTTCAAGTGATTCAAATTCAAACAATCTTGCCGAATTGGTATTCAACTCTCCCGGCGTTTGCGGTCCGCGTAAAAATAAAAGGCATAACACGGCCAATGCTGCCGGTGAAACCGGATGTACGGTTGTAAAGTTATGCTTGTATTTAACAGCTCTGATTGTTCCTCCAACGGCAGTGGATACCAAGCTCCTGCTCTTTAAACTGTTCAGGGCATTCATCACGGTGCTTTCAGCATAATCTACAACAGGACGTCGCGATGTTTTCTGATTGCACGCGGCAGTAAGGCTGTTAAGCGTCATCGGATAATAGTCAGGCGTTGTTTTGCTTTTTTCAATCAATGCTCCCAGAACACGAACTTCTACATCATTCAGTACCGGTAATATTTTTTCAGAATCCATCTTATGAAGGTTGTTAATGGGTCTATTGCGCAAGTAGTTTGTTTACCTGTTCAATTTTTGAAGTGGCGTAAGTATCGCCCGCTTTATAGGTGAGCGCTTCCTGGTAAGCGGATTTTGCCTCAGCATACCTTTTTGTTTTGAAAAAATTATCCGCTTTCGTGATCGTTTCTTTATACTTATTTGCGCCGATCACCTGCGGTACTTTATATTTACTGTTTCCTTTTCCGGTACCGGATGTATTATCGCCATTACTTTCCCCTTCACGCTTTTGGGGCGTGATAACAGGTTCTGTTTTCGAATCTTTTTTTACAGGCTCGTTTGTTTTTGAAACAGTGCCGGAAGAATTCTTATTAAAGTTTTCTTTGTCCTTCGCTGCTTTTTCAGTCTTTGCTTTTTCATTCGCCGTTTTTGAAGCTTCTGCTTTTTTCGCAGCTTCCGCGGCGGCAAGTTCACCTTTCATTTCCTTATCCTTTATACATTGATCGGCTTTAACCAGCTGATCCACCGGGTAAGGTTCTCCCGGTAACATGTTAATGGCTTTCAAATAATATTCTTTTGCCAGCGGGCAATTCTTCAATTTATTCAGCGCATCATCTCCTAACTTATTGGTTGCGCAGAATTTTTCAATGATCTTCGTCTCCGCGTCAAAAATCCTGGAAACTATTTCCATTCCTTTGTTAGTTACGGTTTCATCCTTATCAAAATTCTGACCTCCATTCTTATATTCAACTTTTACCAATGGCTCATTCAATCCTAAATAATCAACCCCCTTAATTGGTTTCGACATTATGAAGCCGCCAATACTTACAGTTGGTTTATAATTATCTTTACCCACTGCATCGGGAACACCATTTGTGGAGACAAAGAATTTTTTCGTATTGCAACCGGCATACGTGATCGTTAAAATAAATTCGCCTTTGCCGGGTACGTCAATTTCAAAATCACCTTCGGCATTGCTCATGGTTTGGGTTAGAACCTGATTGCCCTTACTAAGACTGACAGAAGCGCCCTGTAATGACTTTTCGGTTTTTTCTGCGCGCGTGGTGAGCTTCCAGTTACGAAGTTCCACGCGACTTCTGAGTTTAAGTGTCCAATCCTGTGCCTGGCAGCAAATAGATAAAAGGAAAAGCCCAACCAACAGGGTTATTGTTTTATTCATAAACAAATTATTTAGGCGCGGTTAATTTTTCAATTTCCGCCAATTTATTTGTTGCATATATGTCGCCCGCTTTCATTTTAAGAGCTTCTTCGTAAGCGGTCTTTGCTTCGCTGTAACGTTTCATTTTAAAATAGCCGTCGGCACGCGTAACCGTTTCCTTATATTTATTAGCGCCTAATACCTGTGGAACTTTGTATTTAGCGTCTCCTTTATCCGTTTCTCCCTGCCCTTCTTTTTGCTTTGTTTCATACGCCATCTTTTCTTTTTCTGCGCGGTCAGCTTCGCGTTTTTCTGCAGCTGCCTTTTCTGCCGCTTCATCTTCGGCTTTTGAACGGGCCAGGCCCTCTTTTTCTTTTTGTTCCTTTTCAGCCTTTGCTTTTTCTTTAGCAAGCCTTGCGGCTTCGCGCTTTTCAGCATCTGCTTTTATTATAGCGTCGTCTTCAGCCTGAGATTTGGCTTTACCTTCTTTTTCTTTCGCGAGCTTTTCTTTTTCCGCGTCTGCCTTTTCTTTGGCAATTCGGGCCGCTTCAGCTTTTGCTACTTTGTCCGCTTCCGCTTTATCGGCTGCTTCTTTGTCCTTTGCAAGTTTGTCTGCAGCAGCTTTTTCTCTGGCAAGTTTATCGGCAGCAGCTTTTTCAGCGGCAGCCTTTTCTGTTTCTGTTTTTTCAGCAGCAGCTTTTTCTTTTGCCAACCTTTCTGCTTCCGCTTTATCCGCTGCTGCTTTTTCTTTCGCTATCTTATCTGCAGCGGCTTTCTCTGCAATGGCTTTTTCAGCTTCTGATTTATTTGCAGCTTCCTTTTCCTTTGCTAAGCGTTCGGCCTCGGCCTTGTCGGCAGCAGCTTTTTCTTTTGCGAGTTTATCAGCGGCTGCTTTTTCAGCCTCCCCTTTTTCTTTTGCCACTTTCTCAGCTGCGGCTTTTTCAAGGGCCTCTTTCTCTACCAGAGTTTTAGCGGCAGCCTCTTTCTCTTTTGCTAATTTCTCAGCGTTGGTTTTTTCCGCATCTGCTTTTTCTTTGGCCACCTTATCGGCTGCTGCCTTATCTGCATCTGCTTTGTCTCTGGCAAGTTTATCAGCAGCGGCTTTATCTGCCGCCGCCTTATCTGCCCTGGCTTTTTCTCCCGCATCTTTTTCCCTGGCAATGCGTTCCGCTTCCGCCTTTTCAGCGTCGGCTTTCTCTTTGGTAAGTTTATCGGCTGCTGCTTTATCAGATGCAGCCTTGTCTGCCGCAGCTTTATCCGCGGCCGCTTTTTCGAGGACTAATTTTTCTGCTGCTGCTTTTTCTGCCGCCGCCTTTGCTTCTGCATCTTTTACTGCTGAGGCTTCTGCCGCTTTTTTAGCAGCCTCTTCTTTTTCTTTTAAACACAATCCTACTTTGGGTAATTGTTCGGCGGGATAAGCTTCTCCGGGGATGGTGGAAAGCGCCTTCTCATAATTTAACTTGGCAGCCGGACAGTCTCCTTTGGCAAGGGCCATATCCGCAATTTTATTAAACGAACAAAACTTGCTGATAACCGAATTCTCACTTTCAGCAATTTTTACTATTTGTCCAAGCACCTGATTCGTATACGCTTCATCATCATCAAATTTTTTACCATCAGGAAAATAATGAATCTTTACTAAAGGTTGTTGCAGTGAGGAGTAGTCAACTCCCGGAAAGGCTTTTGCCATAATAAAACCACCGATACTAAAGCCCGGCTTGAAATTATCTTTTCCGACCGCTTCGGGCACGCCCATGGTAGAAACAGAAAACTTTTTGGTGTTGCAACCAGGATAAGATACCACGAGCATGTATTCTCCATCCGGCGGAACATCCACTTCAAAATCTCCATTACCATCACTCACCAGCTCCTTTACAACCGATCCGCTTTTATAAAGCACGATGGTGGCACCACCCAGGCCCTTTTGTTCTTTATCTGCCTTGCTGGTAAGTTTCCACGTTCTTATTTCTACATTGCTTTTTAATCGTAATGTCCATTGAGCATGGACGGAGGAAGCGTTTAGAATCAGTAGGGCAATAATACTTTGTACAATTGTTTTCATCGTTTATTTGAGGGGTAAAACACTTAAAAATAGATAAAATATCTGAAGGCTGAAAATGTTGATATTAAGCTTTTTCAGGCCCTGGGCGCTAAAAAATATATAATACAGCTGTAAGTCTTCGTTTATCGTATTCAGGCAGCGTTGCCCAAGGTTTTTAACAGCCTTAAATGCGAGCTCACGGCATTGAGAAAAGTTTTGTTGTGGTTATATTCGAGCCCGTATTCCTTCGCTGTATTTTCAACTATTGGTGAGATATGCCTGTAATGCACGTGGCAGATATTAGGAAAAAGATGATGTTCGATCTGGTAATTTAACCCTCCGATAAGCCAGGCGAAAATGCGGCTTTTGTCGGAAAAATTAACTGTAGTTTCCAATTGATGAATGGTCCATTCGTTTTCAATATTTCCCATTTCGTTAGCGGCAGGTTGTTCGGCTTCTTCCACCACATGTGCCATTTGAAAAACAGTGCTCATAATAAAGCCGGCAATAAAATGCATGATAAGAAAGCCGGTTATAATCCAGCCTGCTGTATAATTTGAAAAAATTAATGGAAGCGCCAACGCAATTATAAAGTATCCTACTTTGCCTGCAACAAGCTTAAGCAATTCTTTACGCGGTGTTGAGCCCTGTGAATTTGTGATGCCGGTTACATTGTATTTTTTTAGCTGGCGGAATTCGTTCACCATTCTTAACAAAGTCATAAAACAATAAAACAAAAAAGCATATAAATGCTGAAACC
>JACDDR010000169.1 GCA_013816895.1 Bacteroidota bacterium | reverse complement strand
GTATTAATGTCAGGACCCAGATTAACTGGCTTTTCCCAGCCTGCGCCATTCTTTTTGCACATCCAGATGTCTTTCCCTCCAAGACCACCAGGCATATCACTGCAAAAGAAAAGTGCATTGCCATCGTTACTGATACTTGGATGAGCCACAGAGTAGTTGTTGCTGTTATGTTCGAATGATTTTACATTTCCCCAGGTTCTGTCGTGGCCCGTGGCAACGTATATTTTAGCAGTATTTACAAAATCCTTTTTGGCCTGGTAGCCAACACGTGTGAAATAAAGCACGGTGCCGTCTGCATTCAAACATGCTGGACCATCATGATAATCGGTGTTTATTTTTTTTGAAAGTGTTTTTGATTTTTTCGCTTCCGCTCCGTTAATCTCGCTTACATACATGTTCAGGTAAGGCTCGCCATTGTAATCATTTACTGTATAGTCCACAAAATTGAAAGATTCTTTTTCCGCAACAAAAGCCAATTTGTTATTAAACACAATGGGTGAGAATTCGGATTTCTCGGTATTTATTTTCTCGATATTTCTTACTTCATATTCTATGGGTTTAGACATATAATATTTTATTTCCCTGCAAAACTTCAGTGCTTTAACAGCATTGGCATCGCCGGGTTTTAATTTGATGTAATTGTTATACTGGTCAACAGCTTCAGTGTATTTATTGTTTGTTTTAAGAACCTGTCCATAATTATAAAATACATCCGCCGGCACGTTAAAGTTTATGGCCAGAGCGTTTTTGTAGTACAACTCCGCATTCTGATAATCATTAATTTTTTTATAACAATCGGCAAGCTTCAGGTAGGCCTCTTGTTTATAGGGAGAACTTTGCTTTGCGGCTTTTTTATATTTGTCAATAGCCTTTATATAATTGGCTTTGGCAGCAAACTGATCACCTTTTTTTATCTGCGAAAAGAAAAAGGTGCAGGTGAAAATGAGAAATAATAGTAGAGATCTTTTAAACATAATTATAAAAAACGTGGTGAAATTACTTTTGATTTGGTGTTGCCAGAAAAATCGAAACCAAGCATTACCTCATGGCTGGCGCCTAATTTTCGTGCGTCTCGGGCGCCAGTATCAAAGCTGTATGCCACTCTAAATTTATTTGTAACGTAATATTGCATCAGAAAACCTGAGCCATATCCGCCGCGGTAAAACATGCCCAGCCATACTTTTTTATAAATAAAGAAATTCAAATTCAGATCGCCGTTCCCTTTTCCGTTAACCTGGCGGAACATAATGGTTGGCGCAAAAATACAATTATCGCTTAGTTTAAAGGATTTACCCATGGTAAAAAATTGGTGGGTTTTTAAACTATAACTTAAAATACTGGTTCCGGAAGAATCTTTAACGGAAAACAAGGAAGGATTGAACAGGTGAGTAACGCTTAAGCCAACAAAAAAAGTATTACTCCGCAAATACAGACCGCCATTAGCATCCAGCTTGTTGTACGTTTGTGTCTGGCTAAAATAGGCCGAAGAGCTTTCATTGTCTTTAAGGTTGAGCTTGTTAAAGTCAAACTGAAAACGGTTGTAGCCTGCATTTAATCCAAACGATAATTTATACTTGCTCGACAACTGGGCAATATAGGCGATATTGCCGTACACACCTGCCATGCTTCGTGGACCCATTTTATCACTCACTACTGTCAAACCCAGCCCAAGATGTTTATTCATGATCGGGCCGTGAATGCTCAGGCAGGAGGTTCGCGGTGCGCCATCAAAACCCGTCCACTGGTTTCTAACACTTGCTACAACGGCCAGCACATCGCGTGCGCCGGCATAAGCAGGATTAATCACCATTTGGTTAAACTGGTAAAGATTGTACTGAGGATCCTGTTGCGCTTTTCCAATGATGACAAAGGAAAGCAGAAGTAAGAGTATATAATGTTTTCTCATGTTCACGTTTTAACTTTTAATTAATTCTATCCAGCCTTTTAATACCTTGCCGTTTCCAAGATTTAGCACATAAAAGTAAGTGCTTGCCACAAGGTTGGGCACTTCGCTTTTTTGTGGCCAGGCTTTAGTAGTGTTGTTGTATCCATCTGTTTCAAAAACTCTTAAACCCCACCGGTTGAAAATGGAAACATGGTTGTTCGGGAAATCTAAAATATTGTCAATTGTCCAGATATCATTTTCACCATCTCCGTTAGGTGTAACACCGTTGTATATTTTTACCAGACACGGGCCGTTAAGGTCGCTGATGACAACTGGAGCCGGTTTGATCGAGTCGATCTTGGAAGTAAGGGTATTGGTAAAGGTGATAACTACTGAATAAACTCCTGGCAGCAAACTATCCAGGCTACTGCAGTTTCCGGCAGGACAAACGCTTGCAGGGGTCCATGCATAGTTTACAAGTATGCTGGAATTAACGTTAGCAAGTGATATAGAAATATTTCCATCTTTTTTATCGCTGCAGCTTACGTTGTTTTTTATAATGGTTGCTTTCGGTCCAAGTATTGAAATCATATCAGGCTGTAAAAATCCCTGAGTGATCATCATGTTGGAAACAGGCCCGATGGTTTCGGTAAAAGGTTCGCCAACGTTATCGGTAAGCGTGAGTCCGGTATTGCCGATGGCCCTGTGATCGCCGGCAGAGTTAATTACCTGCGGTGCGATGGATTGTGCTCTTAAAAAAGCGCAATTATATAAAAAGAGAAGTAGGATTATTTTTTTCATGTAATTATTTTTTAACTGTAACCACAATTTTTACCGGTTGATTTAATACCTGTGCACTGTTGGTATTGGTTGCCCAAACTATGATAACAGGGCTATTGGGAATAATTTCATACTGACATTCAAAGCCTGAAAAGAAGGTATAATTTTGCGGGACTATGCGGTTCGCAGTTGTAACCAGTACTTGAACAGATTCGATCTGGTTTGAACTTAAAATGTACGAAGCGAGATTAAACTGAATATTCCCCCCTGCGGTGGCAGGCATGGTGCTTGTAAATTCCAAAACCTGGATAGCGGGAAATTGAGAGCCGTTATTTCCTAACTGAGTATAACCAACATGCACAATGTTTCCGTTTGTTGATGAAACCAGACTAAGATTGTCATTAATAAAGTTTCCACCTTGTATATATGCTTTTCCAACGGTTCCGTCGCTTCCGGGATAAAATCTTCCTGCGTCATTGAACGTATGAAATACGTTTCCAAAGGAATTGTCTTCAAGGCTGAAAGTATTAAATCCAGGTCCTTTCCTGTAAGTTAAATTTATACCGGAAAAGTTGTTGTGGCCAATAAAAAGTGACGTAGGCATATTCAGAGCCGTATTGGTATTGATCACTTTTGCAACTGGCCGCAGTGCAGTAATTGTAATTGAATCATAAACATTAAAAGAAGATAAAGAGGCCGCTCCAAAAGGTATTTTACCAACTAAAACCGATTTTTGGACACCGTCAATATGAAGCAGCGATTTGCCGCCTACCTGATAGACAAGAGTGTTTGAAAAATTATCAAATCTAAGCGAAGCTTTATTCAGATTGGCAGATTCGCCAAAAACAAAGCCCACTGAATTAGCGTTGTTGAAAGTGGATAACTGCATATATGCATCGCCTCCCTGTTCGTGCAGATGTAATTTTTCGCTGGCTCCCACGCCAGAAGGAAGGCCAATGGACACATCATCGTTGTTGTTTGCAAGATAGGTGGTAAAGCCGCCGCCCAGGAAGGCGCGTTGCCATGGGCCACCTGCTGGTTTCCATTTAGCTCTTCCGTTAAAACCGGTAAGGGTTAATACATCGCCCAGGCTTCCCGGGTTTTTTGCCGGATTAAGCATTAATGAATCGCCAATAAATACAGCGCCTCTGTCAAATATTGCCGCATACTTGTTTGTGCCCGGACTAAGCGTGTCTACCGTGGCATAAATACCAACCGCTGTTCCGGTATTAATTTGGGTTGCTCCGAATCCAGCGAGGCCTATACCTAATTTTTTTGAGCTGCCATATCCACCATTGCCGATCGCAAAGCCGGTTGAGGCGTTATAGGCGACGTGTTGCCCGCCAAATATAGCGGTGGAATAGGGGTTGCCCGATCCTCCCACTGTACTGCCAATGGCCATGCCTCTTATTGCCGCTGTCTTGTTTTGCGCAACATAATGAATCGCTGTTATCGCCGCGCTGTCAAATGGATTTGTTGTTGCTACACTAAATTTACTTTTTATTGTTTGTGGAAAAACTCCAACTCCAACTCTTACATCATCGTTTGTAAGGTTTCCTGAGTTCAGCCACGTGCTGCTGATACTGTCCCACCGCAATGTTTGACCGTCGCGTGTGCCGGGAGGTAAAGAACTGCCCGAGTTAAGCGCATATAAAGCATAAGGCACACTGGATAAAGTTTGCGAGCCCAGGGAAACAAAGCCAGAGCCGTTTATATTTATTAATACATTAAGAATAGCCGGTGTATCTTCCCAGCCGCTTGATGGTAAGGGAGTATTGATTCCTATTTTGGTACTGAATAAGCCTAATGAGTTTACGGGAACAGCGGTTTGTATCTCAGAATAAAAATTGGTTGAGGTAGAAGTAGAGATATTAAACGTTAACCCAACAGTGGTGTTAGTTATTGCGGCTCCCGAAGCATCGCGTGCTATTCCCTGGTAATTAATGGTAGCCGGCACCTGCGAAAAGGCGCGCAAAGCAATCATTAAAAATAAAAACGCAATTTTTTTCATATTTTATTCAATTACAAAATAATTAAATTTAAAATTAACGGTTGGTACGGTGGTTGTTAAACTGCCACCGGCAGTATTAGAAGAACGGTAAATGCGAATTGTAAAACCAGCAGTTGTTACACTGGATAACATATAGGAAATATTTTGCATATCTGTTAGCGGAGTTAAATTAACTACAGGTGGTGCGCCGTATAACTTTGCAAAATTTATTGTTACGTCTGCAAAATTGGGCGTAACAAAACCTGTTGCTCCCGTCACAAAACTTACAGTGCCTCTTATATCGTTGCAGTTAATACAGGTGGGCGATGTAATGGCGCTGAACCCATTACTTACTGAAGTGCTTACAACGCTTGCCAGCGGACCAATGGCTTTGATGTGGCCTGCTTCCAGTAATAAGGCCAAAGCCGAGGTGCCGCCCGAACCTGCCTGGGCGTGAACTGCTGCGCCTACTCCCTGTGTAATGCCGTATACTGCGTCCGCACTGTTGTTATTATTTAGATTTTCAAACCTGCCAACGTTACCTGTAGAAGAGTTTTGCTTTAAACCATAAA
>JACDDR010000040.1 GCA_013816895.1 Bacteroidota bacterium | reverse complement strand
AGCAAACACGCAAAAGGAATTTACTTTATAGAAATAGTGGCAGATACCCGCCCCGAAGGCGGATTTGGGCAAGGAAAAAAAGCAATAAGAAAAATTGTTGTGGATTAAAAAGCCATGAAAAAAATATTATTGTTCATAGGCACTCTTGGAATTTCATTTTCTTCGCAATCGCAAACTTGGGAGTGGGTTAAAAATTATGACCCTGACGCTACAGATTATGGTAGTTTTATTGATGCAGATAAGTTGAAAAATATTTATGTTATTGAAAATTCGAGTTATTTTACAATTTATCACCTGAAGATGTAAGATGGGAAGGAGAAAAAATGATCATTAATGATCTAAAAATAGATTATCCTGTATTTTCGATACACTTCAATTGGTGGGGTTGCCGTTTTCCCTTACTAAGCGAACAAGGCGTAATGCTTGCGGCAGAATCTCTTATACGTTTTAAAACAAAAAAATAAATTCTATAAAACCGTATTAGATGTATTGCCGAATACTTCTAAGTTTTCAGCCGCCAAAATATCTATAAAGCCAATATCGGGTATTTATATTTCTTTCAATTTTATAATAGTTTGTCTGGCCGCTCATTAAATTTTATTGGTTTAGGAACAGTTGTTTTCTTTTCGGTCTTTTGCTGTGTCGCTTCCATCGTATCGAAAATATTAAACTCTAAGCCAATCTTACCAAACCTGTTTTTAGTTGTGGTCGCAATACCCGGCTTATTTACCGCAACTGTAATATCGTTTTCATGCATTAAGTCATTTGTGCCACGCATCTTGCCATCCTTTGTGGACTGTGATACAGTGATGAACGAGGACTGAGGATACCATGCTTTTAAGTCCCTAAGCATCTCTACGTTTATTTTGAGTACGTCCAAACTATCAATAAAGATGAAGTGATAGGCGTTACCGATTTCGGTTTTTATTTCTTCATAAGAACGTATGTTCGCAAAATACAAATGGGGATTATTAATGCCGTTGTTAACGAGTTTGTCACGCACCGTTTTTGAGAAACCTTCCTCTCCGCTTATATACATGACCTCACCGAAATTCTTTGCAAGGTAGTCCGCGAACTGAACACATAACGTGGACTTACCCCATCCCGGCTTTCCGTGAATTCCTAAATGAAATTTCAATTGTGGCTCGCCCAAAAAGTCCCGCCAATTTCCTTTAAAAGGGAAGGAGCCGAAACTCATATTTCTGATTTGAACGCTTGAAGCGATTTTAGGATTGCTTATGTCGGGCTCTTCTGCAAACGTGTTGTCAACGTGTAACGCGTTTGCTGTCTCCTTTTCGTTTAGGTTGAGATCGGTTTTAGTTTCGGGAATCGGTTCTGATTTCTTTACAACTTTTTTTTCTTCGGGCTGTTTTTTACTTATAATGCCGTATAGAATTTCAGAGAGCTTTGGTTTAGGTTCTTCGTATTGCTTAATGCTTTTTAAACGTTGTTCCGCTTCCTTTAAGGCTGCCGCCGCCTTACTGATTTCTGCATTGATCTTGGTTCGCGCCTCAACTGTTGTTCGCAAGTTCTCTTGCAATTTATTTTGCTTCAAGTCCCTTTCAAACGCAAGCTCCTCTATCTCGTCGCCAAACAAATCCTCGGCATCCACACCCCATTTCCTGAAATTATTTTTTGTCAGAACTTTTGGAATCTGCGCCAACGCCTGCTGGGTTTCCTCTACGCGTTTATTGCAGGTTTCCAAAAGCTGCAAGGCTTTCTGATGGTACTCGGCGATCTTATCTCTTTTTTCCTTCGCCTCTCGGTATTCCTTTGTTTCAATTGATAATTTTTGCTCTGCGGGCTTGGACTCGACCGTCTTTTCAGGCTCAGTTTTTATCTGAGTAGTAACTTCTGTTTGTTCCTGCTTTGTTTCGGTCTGAGGCTTGCCTGAAACAGGTACATTACGAAGTGAGGCGAGTAAATTTTTTTCTTCCGGCTCCTCTTTTTGTTCAGGTTTACTTATGCCTGCAAGAGTTTTATCCTGTTTAGATTCCTCTTTGTTCTTTCCGTCCTCTTTTTTGCGCCAGAAATTCCATCGGCAAGTTGCGTCGCAGAATTTCTGATCACTCCTTGTCGGTTGATACGGTGTTTTGCACTGTTCGCAGTTTCTTTTACTTTTCATGATGCGTTTGTTTTACTTATTTATCCGTTGGTTTGGCGTTTGCTAACGCGTGTTAAACACGTTTGTCAACGTGTGACGCGTGTCTTTTTTAATTGCTTAAAAAAGCGGCAGGGTATTCTGCCGCTTTAATAAACTAAAGGACTTGGTTATTTTTCGTCCTCCTCTTCTTCGTCCTCATCCTCATCCTCCTCGATCTGCTCACGCAATTCATTGAGGTACTCTTCCAATGCGTCAATCTCTTTAGATTGGTCACGCTCGTAGTCTACTTCTACAAGGACTTCATAATCATCATTTGTTCCCATGATCTTGTTGTCCAGATCTTGTTCTGCCAGCTTGTCGGCAAACTCAGCCATCACTTCGGACGGCACAGCGAATTCTGCTTTTCTCATTTTGTTTTGTTTTTTTTGTTTCTACTTGTTTTGATTTGCTTCTGTTTACTTAGGCGGCTTTTTTGAGATGGTTGTTAAGCGTATAGGTTACTGCTTCGCTCTCGATTTCTTCGCGCGTTTTTACTTTCCCCTGCTTGATCCAGTTTTGTAATTCCGATAAATAGAAATACAATTTGTTTCCTTTTTTAAAATGTGGGATTTGTTTACGCGAGGTTTTTTCGTACAACGTGGTAATTTTCAGCTTCAAAAATTCAGAGGCCTCCTTGATGTTCAGAATATCCGGTAACTGTTGTTTTACTGCGCCCAGTTGTTCGGATAAGATTTCCTTTAGCGCATCCTTTAAGAATTCCTTGAATTCCTGTTCGGAGAGGTTGGTTAAGAATTGTGTACTCATTTGCTTACGGTGTTTTAGTTTCCGTAGGCAAAGATTACCCCCTGTTTTTGATTTTGTCCGGTTCTTGAGGGTTCAGGAAGGTAGTGAGGCTATTTTTTATCTTTTATCTCCCTGTCAATCAGCAGTTGAAGGTTTGTAAGAGCGTTGGCTACAATGGAAATATTTTTCTTAGTGGAAATTCGTTGCAGTTCTGTTTTACTTAGATTTTGTCGTAGACTATCTGCACTATATCCCGTTAGAATTGAAAATGCACGACCAGCATCCTTATTATTGAGGTTTTCATCTTTCAAAATTACTTTACCGGCTTGAAGGAAATGAATTAATAGGGCTGTTTGTTCTTGATTAAGTTTTGTTACATTATCATCACGTTCCCGCTTAACCTTGTTTTTTGTTTTTATTTCTTTCTCGTTCCCTGATAGATCAGAATGATTCTCGCTGAGTTTCATCCATTCCCTTACTGTTTCAACAATGTCGGCTTTTAGTATTTTTTTCTGATACTTGCGAATGATGATATTTAAAAAGCGGAAGTACTCTTTTGTATTGCTATCAAAATTATACTCCAAATGAAACTCCAAAAAAGAATCTATTTCCAATAAGCCGACATGCCTTAGCTTACAGGCAAAGAAATAATCAAAAAAATCATCCTTGTGTTCAATTTCTTCATAGGCTTCAAGGTCATACCATGTTTTTTGATTTTTCCCGTTCTTCTGTTGATTGGCTCCCTTAACAAAACGTTCTGTTTGTTGATCGAAAAGTTTTTCTAAGGTCATTCCCTCACGGTATTTGCCTAAAATATCTTCTTCAAATAAATGTTTACCCTTATGGTTTAAAAACATGTGGGCCATTTGTTTGTACTGCTCAAACTTTTCGGGATATTTCGCAGTAAGAATGCCTTCATCAGCAGTGATATGATTGAGTATTAATTTGTAGTCGTCTGTTTTCATAAGCCAAAGATAACCTTTTTGGTTTTTTAATTAAAAAAGCCCCTGCCATTTGGCAGGGGCTTAGTATTGCCCTCATTACCCATTATCAGGCCACAGCTTGCGGTATTTTGAAGTTCAGCATCGGGAGTCCCTTTACAGCCGCTTTCTTCTTGCTGTCGCGCACGTGTGCGTAAATTTGGGTAGCACTAATGCTCTTATGGCCTAATAGCTTTGATACCGTCCACAGATCACCGTCAGGGCTATTTTCCAAGACATTTGTGGCGAAGGTGTGTCGTCCTGTATGAAAGTGCATTCTTTTTTCATCATACCCGGCGGCTTTTGCCCATTGCTTTAATTTATAATACACTTTCTTATAGACCGTGCTATTTTCTTCATCAGTTTCTTTTACTCGCGGGAAAACAAAGGGGGTTATTTCTTTATTTTCTTTTTGTTCCTGCTTTCGCTGTTTTAAAATCTGAACGGCCTGATCGGATAAGGGTAGGTATTCTATGTCTTCTGTTTTTTCTTGCTCAAAATAAATGAACCATTCTTCATTGCCATCAATAGTCTTTGTAATTATTTCTTTCCATTGCAAAGGATTAACATCACTCCACCTAAGTCCTGTAAAACACGAAAACAAATAAGCTTGCTTGTATTGTGGTTCAATTTTGTAATCCGTTAGCATCAGGTGACTAAGTTCATCAAGCGTCCATGCATTTCTGTAAACGGGTTTTAGTTTTAATCTTTCGTGGCGTGGGATCTTTCGGAAAGGATTTACAAAAATTATTCCCTTGCGTACCGCTTCTTCAAAGGCGGTAAATAAATTTTTGTTATAATCCATCGTGCAGTTGTTACTCACCTTCCCTAAAAGATAATTGCTCCAGTCTTTAAGCCAGTCAGGTGTGATCGCTTGAAAAGGTAAAGTTTTTCCGTCCATATACCTTTGTAAATGTTTGAACGCTTTAAGATTGTTTTTGTAGTTTGTTTTCTTTCCGTTCATGTACGCTTCAAACCAAGAAACAAAATCGGCTTTACGTCTTGATCTATCCACAAGGCCGTTGTCCTGAACAATTAGTTCGTTCTCGCGTTTGATTTTAATTTCTTTAGCGAGAAGTTTTTTCGCTTTGTCTTCTTCGCTAAGTTTGTTTTTGCTGATATGAATGTTTAGAAATTCATACCATCTTTTTTTGTTGTGGTAAATATCCAAGTAAAAGGATATTCTGCCATCAGCCATTTTCTTTTCTCTCAATTTTACTCCCATTGCATTTTGTTTTTAAAGGGTTAATAATTTCCCCTTTCAGCGCACAATGATAGCGCGCAAAAAGGGGCTTCATTCGGTACTTGAACCGTCATGAACCCTTTGAAAATGCCGAGTAACAACTGGGTAACAATTTATCCCATAATCCTACTAAAAGAGCCTAATAGAACATTACCTCTTCTGTGTGTAACTCCCTGATAGTTTGGATAGTTTTAGGTTTTCCAATTTTGCTTTATGTAATTTGAAGCCCCAATTTGTGATTTCAAGTTTTTCCACTCAACTTCATTTAACTGAAACATAAAATCGCGTGGAAACCTATATTCATTTCTGCTAACTGCTTGGTTTAATACTCTTGTTTCTACTTTATATAATTCAGCAAGATCACTATCGAGCATTACCTTGTGCCCTCGGATGAAATATATTTTATTCATCACAATCTCATCAGGAATAACTAACCGATTTTCTTTTTTCACCATCCTTGTATTCGGTTAAAGATCAGCCCAACGTATTGACCTTAATATCTTCGATAAGCAACTGAACGCTGGTAACTCCTTTGTATTCATTTTCGATAACTTTAAATACAATGTCCATTGGGGTTTTACGCTGGAAGAAATTTATATAGTCGCCTTTGTCGTAAGCGATAGCCTGGAAGCGGATGTTAGGATTTGATTTCTGAAAGAGTTCCAGTTTTAAATGATTGGTGCCGATGATCCTTCCCCAGCCTGTGTCAAACACATTCCTGGCGCAAAACAAAGGCATCATGTTTTCAGGACCATGTGGGGCAAACTGTTTTAGAATTCGGACGAGCTTTTCTGTTATTTCATGAAAATCAATTACAAGATCGATCTCTATTTTCGGAATCAGCTGATCTTTTGTAATGGTAGAGGAAACAATATCTTCAAACTTTATTTTAAAAGCTTCAACATTTTCTTTTTTTAGTGTGAGACCGGCAGCAAATTTATGTCCGCCGAACTGCTCCAGCAGATCGCTGCATTTTTCAATGGCGCTGTAAACATCGTATTCCTTCACACTGCGGGCGCTTCCGGTAGCCTTGCCATCGCTTTCGGTAAGAATGATAGTAGGACGATAATATTTTTCGATTAAACGGGAAGCCACAATTCCGATCACACCCTTGTGCCATTTTGCATTGAATAAAACCGTGGTAGTTTTTCCTGCAACCAAAACATCATTTTCTAAAATGGAGTAAGCTTCCTGGGTAGTTCCGAGGTCAAGATCTTTACGCTGCGTGTTGGTATCGTTAATAGCCAGGGCCAGTTCAGCGGCTTGCTCATCATTATCGCAAATTAAAAGCTCTACTGCTTTTCGTGCGTGCTCAATTCTGCCGGCCGCGTTAATGCGTGGTCCCAACCCAAATACCAAAGACGTAATAGTGGTTACCTGTTTTATCTGGTTGAGGTTTAATAAGGCTTTAATGCCGGGGCGGGGAGATGCATTGATAATGCTTAAACCATAATGAGCCAGAACACGGTTCTCTCCCGTGATTGGAACAATATCGGCTGCAATGCTTGCTGCTACAAGATCAAGATAATTATAACAGGCTTGTAGCGGTAATTTGTTGTGAATTGAATATGCCTGTATCAATTTAAAGCCAATTCCGCAGCCGCTTAATTCTTTGTAAGGGTATTCGCAATCGTGCTGTTTGGGATCCAGCACCGCGCAAGCTTTCGGCACCTCATCGCCCGGAAGGTGATGATCACAAATAATAAAATCAATGTTCTTTGAATTCGCGTAATCAATCTTGTCGTTCGCTTTTATTCCGCAGTCCAAGGCGATAATAAGAGAAAAACCATTTTCGGAAGCATAGTCAATTCCTTTAAAAGAAATGCCATATCCTTCTTTATAGCGATCGGGAATATAATGATCAATTAAATTTATATGTTCTTTAAAAAAACTGAAAACAAGACTTACGGCTGTTGTTCCATCCACATCATAATCGCCATAAATCATCACCTTTTCATTTTTGGTGATGGAGGTGTTTATGCGTTCAATGGCTGTTCGCATACCTTTCATTAAAAAGGGATCGTGCAGTTGTGAGAGTTCGGGCCTGAAAAATAATTTCGAAGTCTCAAAAGTGGTTTGCCCCCTTAGATGCAACAGCGAGGCTACAATTCTGTCAACGCCAAGTTTTTCCTGAAGTTTCGACACTGCGGGTGAATGCGAATGTTCTGCTATTTTCCATTGTTTTTCCAATCTCTTAAGCAATATTATGGTAAACGGCTTCTATGTCATCATCCTCTTCCATCCTTTCTATCATCGCCATTACTTCTGCTTCCTGCTCAGGAGTAAGTTCTTTGGTTGTTGTAGGAATATAAATTTTACTGGTTTCAATTAAATTGATCTTCCGTTCTTCAAGAGCGGTCTGCATTTTGCCAAAATCGGTGAACGCAGTTTGAATAACATAGTGTTTGCTTTCGGCATCGTAATCTATTTCCTCCAAACCAAAATCAATAAGCTCCAGTTCCAGGTCGTCCTTGCTCATTCCGGGAGCTTCTACTTTAAACATTACCTTATGTTCAAACATAAAAGCCACCGAACCGTTAGTTCCCATGGCGCCACCGGCACGGTTAAAGTACAAACGTACGCTGGCCACGGTGCGGGTGGGATTGTTGCTGGTACATTCCACCAGCACAGGAATTCCGTGAGGCGCGTAGCCTTCGTAAATTACTTCTTCATAGCTGGACGTGTCTTTTTCGCTCGCGCGTTTAATAGCTGCCTCTACATTTACCTTTGGCATGTTTACCGCCTTGGCATTTTGCATTACCGCTCTCAATCGCGGGTTTGTATCCGGATTAGGCCCTCCGCCTTTTACCGCCATTACTAGTTCTCTTCCCAACTTTGTAAACGCCTTGGCCATTTTGGCGTAGCGTTTAAACATTGTTGCTTTTCGTGTTTCAAAAATTCTTCCCATAGCGCTGGTTTCAATGAATACAAAGATAATTTTTTATAGGGATCGGGAAAATGAAATGAATGAAAATGTAAAAAATGCTACTATTTATAGCAATTTTAGGTTGTATTTTCTTCTGAAAGCAGATTTGGTTAAAGTCCCATTAAGAAATCATCACCTGGCTATAGAAAAACGGGTTATAACGAAAGAACACTAACAGTGCGTAATAGAGTTCTTAACTTTAAATAAAAGATCGATTTTGAGAAATTTTATATTGCTCCTGTGCTTCTGTTGGATTTATTCTGTTCCCGCGCAACAATGGGATTGGGTAAAGAACGTTTCATACACTACAACCCAGGAGGTAAGCCAACTGGCTCCTGACAGTAATTCCAATTTTTATTTAGCTACTAATTCCAATTCATTAACTTCTTGCATCACTAAATTTAACGTACAGGGTAATCAATTATGGAAACTGTATTTGCAAGGCTTTTTATCTATCAACGGTATCGTGTGTGCCCAAGGAAATGTTTACATAACCGGTGCCTTTTCAAATTCTTTGCAGATAGGTTCGTATGGTTTAATAAGTAATGGATCCACGGACATTTTTACTGCCTGCTTCACGTCTAACGGAAATGTAGTGTGGGCAACTAGTTATGGAGGCGCGCAGGAGGACATTGGAAGTGCCGTATGTGCCGACGGAAGTGGCAATATTCTGATAACGGGTCAATATTCGGGTACAGCCAGTTTTGGCACGACCAGCCTTGTGTCCCAGGGAGGGAATAATATGTTTTTTGCTAAACTTGATCCATTAGGCAACATTCTTATTTTAAAATCGGCAGGGAGTCAAAATACTTCAGCCTATGGCTCGCGGGGCCAGAAAATTAAATCGGATCTGTCAGGTAATATATATGTGATGGGTGTTTGTTCAGATCTGGTGTTGGATACGCTGCACCGTGTAGGTTATGGCTCTACGTTTATTTGCAAATTAGATTCAATGACAACTACAAAGTGGGTGACTTTATTAAATGAAAGTTATACTATTGAGGGTTTTGATTTTATTTTGGATCTTGACGGGAATATGACGGTAACTGGTGAGTATAATGGCAATCATGAAAGGGCTGCTATTACAAAAAAGTATAATTCTAACGGCCAGTTGATATGGAGTAGAATGATTGGCACTCTTAGCTATGGACAATGGTTTCAGTCGAATAGTATTGCAACGAATGGATATGACTGTTTTATAGTAGGTGCTGCAGATGACACGTATATTAACAGCGCACGCAATAACTTTTTTTTACTTGCCTCATATGATTCGGCAGGAACAAGAACTATATTGGATACTTTATATTGTGGGAATATATTCAATGGCAATCATGCAGAAGGAAAATCGATTGTTCGTGATTCAAATGGCGATTTTGTATTAGCTGGTAACATGAAAGGAAATTTGAAACTTGGAAATGACTCGCTTTTTACAACAACGGAAAGTGTTTTCATAGCGAAATTTAAAGGAACGAATTCCGCGGTTTCCGTTTCGGAGAAGAATTTTTTAATGCGTAATAATATTTATCCTAATCCTTCACAAGGTATTTTTACAATTGAGATGGGTGAGGCGGATATCAGTACACTTTGCGTTTATGATGCTTACGGGAATTGTATCTTACAAAGAGTGTGTAATGATCGTCGCGTGGTAATAGACCTGAGGAGCCAACCTAAGGGAATTTATCTTATAGAAATAAAAGACCAGAATAGGCATTCAGTAAAAAAAATCATAATTCAATAGTTTAAAACTATGGATTCACCAATTTATCTCACTGAAAATAAGCTGAAATAACTTTTTCAAAAATTCGTTTAAACCAGTACGTATATTTCTCCGGATGTTGTTTTAGATCTTCTTTAATTTCTTCAACAGAAAGATATTTGTACTCACAAACCTCCGCGGGATCTGGTTTTGGTTGTTCATCCGTTTTTCCGATAAACACATGATCCAGTTCATGTTCTGTTAAGCCCTTATCGAGTTTCGCTTTATAGATAAAATGAAAGGCATAAAAAAGAGAGTCGGCTTCAATACCCATTTCTTCTTTCAGTCTTCTTTGCGCCGCTTTTTCAATGCTTTCTCCCGGGCGTGGGTGACTACAGCAGGCGTTAGTCCATAAGCCTCCTGAATGATATTTTGTTTGCGCTCTCCGCTGAAGAAGCATTTCATTTTTCTGATTAAAAATAAAAACCGAAATGGCGCGGTGAAGTTGTCCGCTTTCATGCGCAAGAAGCTTACCGCATAATCCAATTTGAACATCATTTTCATCTATCAGAATTACCTGCTCTTCCATGTAAGAAATCTAATCTGTTTTTATCGTGTGATCAATTTAAACTCTTAATCCTATTATGAGAATATCATCTATCTGCTTCTCGGTTCCCTTGCATTCTTCAAAAGTTTTTTCAAGCGCTGTTTTTTGTTCAGCAGAGGAGAGGGAATAAAGATTTGAAAGTGCTTCTTCGAGTTTGCAACCGGATTGTTCCTGTTTATCATTCACCTGGTCGGTAAAGCCATCAGTAAGTAAATAAACAGCATCATTTTTTCGGAGCGGAATTTCTATCGATTTTAAGTGCACGGTTTCGGTGATATCAAAAATGCCTTCAGGAGAATTGATCTGCGGCTCTACTTTTTTAAGACCATCCTCACCTGCAATATAAATGAGCTGGTTGGCCGCAGCGTATGTTAAGCGGTGCTGATGCGCATCGATAACACAAATGGTAATGTCCATGCCGTCCTGGTCAATTTCGCTTTCATCCTTGTTCATGAGCGTTAGTGAAAGGCCGTAGGAGAGATCTTTTATGATTCGCGCTGGATCGGTAATTTGTTTATGTACTACAATTTCGTTCAGTAAGGTACTGCCAACCATGCTTAAAAACGCGCCGGGTACGCCATGACCGGTACAGTCGGCAACAGCGATAAGAATTTTTCCAGGCTCCGGTAATTCGTAAAACCAGTAAAAATCTCCTGAAACAATATCTTTTGGAATATATAAAATAAAACTTTCGGGAAGAATAACTTTTAGTTTTTCGTGATGCGGAAGAATGGAAGACTGGATGCGACGGGCATAATTGATACTGTCGATAATCTGTTTTTGTTTTTGCTCCGCGAGCGACTTCTGAAGTTCAACTTCTTTTTTTTGCTGCGACATTAACACATTGTCTTTTTGTTTTTGCCGAAAGCTGTTGAAAAAGAATCCCGCGAAAATGAGCATGCAGGCAAAAGCCACAATGAATAAATTCCGGAGTGTTTTCTGGCGTTCATGTTCTTCTTTGTGAATGGCATTATTTACCTCCTGCTTTTGTTCCGCGATAAAAACTTTTTTCTCGAATTCATTGTTCATTTCGGCCCTTATCATATTCTGCATGGCTTCCGAACTATTCAGACTGTCGCGAAAGGCAATATACAGCCTGTAGTTGCGCATCGATTCCGGGTAATCTTTTTTAAGCTCCGCTAATTGACTCAGAGTTTCGTAACAATCTTTTAGCAACGAGATGTCGCCAACCTGCTGCGCTATTCTCAGGGCATGATCGGTATTTTTTTTGGCTTCCTCGATATGCTCATTCATTTGCTTGTCGCCGGGTTCCAGAACTTCGCTTGCATATAGGAGTGAAATGTTATAATATACCGATGAAGCGCCACGCTTGTCGCCGTATTCTTCGTAAATTTTTAATGCCTTAAGAAAGTATTCGAGCGCTAAGGGATAATTTTTAATCTCTGTATACGTGGTGCCAATGTTACCAAGAGAGTTTGCCGCGGACAAATTATCGTTAATATCTTTTTTAATTTTTAATGCTGTGAAAAAATAATCCAGCGCGACATCGTATTTTTTTAGCTTCTTATATAAGAGGCCTATGTTGTTGTATCCATTTGCAATGCCTTTTATATTGGATTTATTTTCAGGAATTTCATTTAATATAGTTTCACGCACTTTAAGGACGCGGGTGTATAATTCAAGCGCTTTTGTCAGGTCGCCTTGTTCTTTGTATAAATTGCCGCCGTTGTGCGTGGATTCGGGAATGCCGTTCTTATCCCCGATTTGTTCATTTAACTTCGAGGGTGTATAGTAATTGTCGAAAGCTTTTGGCAGCATGCCGGCAATTTCATAGTAATTGGAGAGATAATGGTACGATCTGCCAAATTCACGTTTTAACGTGTAATTATTAGAATAGCTTGGAACGGAAAAAAGTTTCAGGCAAAGTTCATTTGCGCGTGTTACATTAATAAACATATTCTCATTGTCACTGATCCTGAAATACTGAAAACTAAGTTTATTCAGAATCTTGATCTTGTTGGTGTCGGCTAGTGTTGGAGGTGTTTGGTCTTTGCCATAAGATTTGAGGATAGTGTTAAGCGAGTCGATAATATGCATGGGCTTAAGATTTTGTGATAAGCCCCTGAAGGAAAAACAAAAAATGAGCTGGAAAATGAGAAATAATTGTTTCAGGCCTATTTGCATATGAGTTGATCATAAAAATAGGAAAAAACAACGGATAGAAGAAACGTGTGACTGCTTATCTTGGCTGTGTAAGCTGTTTGGCGAGGTTGGAGTTAACCAAAGCTACCAGTTGGCCCATATCAAAGGGTTTGGAAAGAATGGCTTCCGCCTTTACTTTGCTGCTGTAAAGGATGTCTTTATCCATGCCTGTAACCAAAATAATAGGGATATGCTTTAATCGCTCGTTGCTTTTAATATGCTCCACAATCTCCATTCCGCCGGTAAAAGGTAACATTACGTCGGACACCACAATGTCAACCGCAGAGCCGTCAATCACCTTTATTGAAGATGCAAAATCGCTTGTTACTATTACACTGTATCCTTCTTTTTTTAATGCTCGTGCAATTAAACTGGAGATAAAATCTTCATCTTCTATAACCAAAACTGTTTTCATATGTTGTAGTTTTAAATGTACTGTTAGTTCGTGTAATTATAGAAAATAGAGAAAATCGTGCCAAAATCAACGAATCCGGATGTTTTAGCAATTGTTTTTAATAATAGACGCAATCAGAGGGGTTTTAGGCTCTCTAATGCTAATATTGGCTATTCATTTCCGGCTTTTATCGTAAAAACCAATCCTAAAAAGGGGAATTTTCACACAGCCGTAGAAAGATATTCCCACAGCTATTTATTAATCACTTCCATGTCCTCAATGTCATAATTGCCTTCACTGATCGTGAAGTTAAATTCCATAACATAAGGTAGAATGTCGATTAAGGTGAGTGTGATCGATTTAAATTTTTTTACGGGAATTTTTTGTTGATCGTAATTTGTTCCTTCTTGTCTGACCTTGTCAAGCGCGTACAGCGTCACAATCGTCTCCATACCGTGAAACAAACGTATAGCAACGGGTTCGTGTTGATCGGGATTAAAATTATTGAAATTCTTTTCGCAAAATTCAAGGAACGTTTTATTTTTCCGGAAGGTAAGTGACAATTTTCCTGAAAGTTTTTCTCCTTCTGTTATATCCGTATGCATATTTAAATTTTTGTTATGATGCCGTGTTTAACCGTTTACAATTTCTCCGCCGTTGGGATGTAATACCTGGCCCGTCATGTATTGTGCGTCGGCCGATGCAAGGAATACGAAACACGGAGCTACCTCCGAGGGCTGACCAGGGCGCTTAAGCGGCGTTTCGGTTCCAAAAGTTTGAGCTTTCACGTTTTTAAAAGTGGAAGGTATCAGGGGCGTCCATATAGGACCAGGAGCCACTCCGTTCACACGGATTTTTTTATCTGCGAGGTTCGCTGCAAGGCTTCTTGTGAAAGAAACAATAGCGCCTTTGGTGGAACTGTAATCCAGTAATTCAGGGCTTCCCCGATATGCCGTTACAGAGGTGGTGTTAATGATGCAGCTGCCTGCTTTCATGTGCTGCAACGTTTCTTTTGTAAGCCAGAACATTGCGAAAATATTAACGGCGAAGGTATGGGTGAGTTGTTCAGAAGTTATTTCGGTTATTTTCTTTTTCGGGAACTGAACTGCAGCGTTATTCACTAAAACATCAATGTGTTTAAATGTTTTATTCGCTTTTTTAATGGCGGAAATGCATTGTCGTTCTTTTGATATGTCGGCGGGAATTAAAATACATTCGCGTTTGTATTTTTCGCGGATGATTTTCGCGGTGATCTCAGCATCTTTATCTTCTTTAAGATATATAATGGCTACATCGGCACCTTCCTTTGCAAAGGCAATGGCCACGGCACGTCCAATGCCACTGTCGCCGCCGGTTATCACGCATTTTTTGTTTTCGAGTTTATTGCTTCCCGGTGTTAAGGCTTCGTATTCCGGCTCCGGAGTCATTTTATATTCAAGGCCCGGGCGGTTTTGTGGTTGTTTAGGAAATATTTTTTTTGTGGGATTCGATTTTTGCATACTGCTTATCTTTTAATAGTATGTTGTGTGAAAACCTTATGCCATAATCAAGATAAAAAAGGAAAATACAAAAGAGAAAAAAAACAGATTTAAGTTTTTTACTTAAGAGTCAAGATTAAGTTCAATTTTAAACCGGGTGCCTTTGTTTTCCTCGCTTTCAATATTAATGGTACCGTTGTGGGTATTGATGATATTTTGAGTTGCCGCAAGGCCAAGTCCCATGCCATTCGGTTTGCTTGTAAAGTATGGATCGAATATTTTATTTACATGGTCTTTGGGAATACCCGGACCGTTGTCGGTAATCTCAACGGTGCATTTATCTTTTCCGCAACTGCTCACAATCCGTATCACCCCGCTGTTTTTATCCACTGCTTCAATGGCATTAATGATAATGTTTAAAAACGCAATGGTTAATTTGGATTCATCTGCCATTATGTTTTTGTTGGCCAGGTCAAATTCGGTAATCAGCTTAATATTTTTTAAATCTGCTCTGTCGCGGGCCAGGTCCACTGTGGTTTGCAGGATGGACTCCAACGGCGTGGCGGACTTGCGTAACTCCATTGGCTTGGAATTTTCGAGCAGCTCAGTTACCAGGTCGTTAATGCGTTTGCTGTTACGTTTAATGATATCAAAATAAATTACATAGGATTCTTCGGTAATTAGTTCTTCGAGCTGTTCCACCGAAAGATTAATATTGGTAAGGGGATTGCGTACTTCGTGGGCCAGTGTGCGTGCTATTTTTCCAACAAAGGCAAATTTTTCGGCAACCATGAGGTCCTGTTCCGCTTTTTTGCGCTCGGTCATATCGTGAATGATACCCTGGTACAGTTCGCCATTTTCAACGGTGCGCTCAATGTTGGAAGTAAGGGAGCAATACTTGCGGCTTCCGAATCTGTCCTTCAGGATCACTTCAAAATTAGCGCAGCTGCCTTTTTCTTTAATTTCGTTTGCAAATTTTTCGCGGTCTTGTTTGTTTTCATAAAGATCACCGGCATTCATCCGCAGCATTTCTTCATGTGTGTAACCAAACAAGCGCTCTGCGGCCCCGTTAACGTCGAGTATTTTTCCTTCTTTTGTAGAGAGGTAAATAACATCATGCGAGTTCTCGAAAATGCTTCTGAATTTTGTTTCGCTTGCTTTCAGTTTTTTAAGCATGCGGTTCTGATCGATACAATAACGAATGCTGCGTTCCAGTTTCTCAGTATCAATCTCTCCTTTTACCAGATAATCAGAGGCGCCGAGTTCCATCGCTTTTAAATCGGTTTGCTGGTTACCCAGTCCCGTTAAAATTATGATAGGCGCATTGATGCCCAGTTTAACGGTTTCCTGAATAAGGTCTAATCCGGTTCTGGCGCCAAGAAGGTAATCGAAGAAGTAAATATCATGTTCTTTTTTCTTAATGAGATCAAGGGCTGTCTCAAAATTTTTGGCCCAGGCAAGTTCATAGCTGTTAACCTTGATTTCATTTAAACTGTATTTAAATAAAACATAATCGTCAGCGTCATCCTCAACAAGCAACACTTTGATATTCTCTTTCTCTTCCATAAGTGCTACATATTGTAAGCTTTCATTTTATTATACAAGGTTTTCCTGTCAATGTTCAGGATCTTTGCAGCCTTACTTTTATTATAATTTACTTCTTTCAGAACTTTAATAATCAAATCGTATTCAGCGCCTAAAGCAACTGATTTAAGATCCGGTTTCTCTTCTTTCACGTCCTCTCCCGGTACATCCGGGTGTTCGCTTGGGGTTTCGTGTTTATCATATGTAATAGCCATGGCGGTGCGCGCGAAATTTGAAATTTCAAAGGGTAATGATTTTGCCTCAACAGTTTTTCCGTCGGTTAAGAGTACGGTTCTGCGAACAACATTTTTCATTTCCCTTAAGTTACCGTACCATGGATATCTTACAAACAAATCCTGTACTTCCTGGCTGAACTCCTCAACATCTTTGCTGAGCTCATCATTGGCCATCTTTAAAAAGAAATTGGCGTACATTAATATATCTTCTTTCCGTTCGCGCAGCGGCGATACTGTTAAATGAAACTCGTTAAAGCGGTGGTAAAGGTCCTCGCGGAATTTACCTCTTTTGTAAGCATCGTTAAGGTTTTCGTTACTCGCTACAATGATTCTTACGTCAATAGGAATTTCTTTATTTCCACCCACACGTTTTATCTTTCTTTCCTGGATAACGCGCAATAAGGATGACTGAACATCATATGGCAGGTTGGCAATTTCATCAAGGAAAATAGTTCCACCATTTGCAAGTTCAAAATGACCGATTTTTGTTCCGATGGCTCCTGTAAACGAACCTTTTTCGTGGCCAAACAATTCACTGCCTGCAAGTTCTTTGCTCATAGCGCCACAATCCATGGCGATAAACGGCATGCGGGCGCGTTTACTTTTTTTATGGATGGTTTGCGCAATCGCTTCTTTACCGGCGCCGCTTTCACCGTATATGATAACGCTGTAATTGGTAGGAGCCACTAATTCTATTTGTCGTAATAATTCTTTTGACGCCGCACTTTTGCCAAACACGTAATCGTTTTTACCACGAACTGTGCGTTGCTTAGAAATTACGTCAGAATCGTTATGTTCTTCCTTTTCTGATTTATCCACTACAATGTGAGCCAACTGGCTGTTGTTGGTAAGGGCGCGTTTAATAATCTGTAATGTTTCGTCTGGTAACAGAGGCTTTGTAAGGTAATCGAAAGCCCCCATTTTCATAACGTTTACCGCAGTGCGGATGTCTGAATAGCCCGTCATTACAATAAACGGGACAGTAGGATCAATATCCTTTATTTTCTTGAGTACTTCCACCCCTTCCATATCCCCCAGGCGATAGTCGCATAACACAAGGTCAGCAGGCTTGGCAGCAAAGGTGCTGATGCCGTTTTTACCGTTCGCAACTGTTTCTACTTCATAACCATTTTTGGTTAAAAATCGTTTCAGTAGAAGACCCATATCCATGTCGTCTTCAATAATAAGTAATTTGTCCATAGTCTTTTGATTGGTTTCTACACTGCAAATTTATAACCACAATAATTTGAGAATATTATTCCCCATATAATAATGGAATATTTATTTTAAATGTACTAAAAACCTAAGAAAAAAAAAATTTTCGCCCGGCACTAGGGTAGTCTATCCCCTTGTTGGGGAAAGAGTTCAGGCCATTTTCGGCAAAAGTACCCTGATGTCTTGTTAGTTTGCCAATAACTTAAAGCGTGATAAGTTTTTGAAATCCATTTAGATTCTAATATGGGCAAGTATTCCCCGTTTTGGGCATTATTCGCTACAATGCTTTCTTTTGAAACTTAAACTTTGCTAAAATATGGGGATAACGGGATAAAGAGCGGAATGGAAGGCAGAACGGTTAAAAGGCATAAAAATTGATATTATCAAATATTCTCCTTCTTTATTTCGCTTCCTTATGCAAGAAGATAATCATGGCTTTGAACATATCTTTAAAACTCAATTTGCAGTGTTGTGCAATGTTGCTTTTCGCATTACTAAAAACCACAAAGCGGCAGAGGATATTGTACAGGATCTTTTTTTAAAATTGTGGCAAAATAAAGAGAAATTTCAGCTCATTGATAACTATAAAGGTTACTTGTACCGTTCGGTGGTTAACACCTCGATCGATTTTTTAAAACGAAATAAAAAAATAATTTTTTTAAATTCGGGCGGTAGGGAATTACCGTATGCTTCAAATGGAAATAATTTGATCGAAGAAAAAGAACTTGAATTGAAAATTGAAGCGGCGCTTGATAATCTTCCGCCAAAGTGTAAAGCTATTTTTGTGCTGAGTCGCTACGAGGAAATGAAGTACCGTGAGATTGCGGAGTATTTACAGATCTCCATTAAGACTGTAGAAAACCAGATGGGCATAGCACTTGGCAAGCTACGCCGCGAGCTTCAGCCGTATCTAACACGGGAATTTACCACGCATTTGCTGCATACACAAATTGCCGGTTCGGCATCTGAAAATTAAATTTTAAAAGTTTATTGGGGGTAAACGTTCTACGTTACGTTATTATAATGA
The DNA here is from genome assembly GCA_013816895.1 of Bacteroidota bacterium. GTDB lineage: Bacteria > Bacteroidota > Bacteroidia > B-17B0 > Aurantibacillaceae > Aurantibacillus. Next base: position 13,347 of record JACDDR010000040.1, on the reverse strand, counting down.
CGCATGTTGGCAATAGATGAATTAATAGCGCGGTTTGTATCCGGTAATGTTACCGAAAGCGAATGCATTGAACTGGAGGCGTGGCGAAAAAAGGCGGAAAATGAAAAAATCTTTTCGGTTTATGAGGCATCCTGGAACCTGACCAGGAAAGCAAAAAAAACAATTCCTGTTGATGCCGACGAGGCCTGGGAACGTTTTTCTGAAAAAGACAGGCAAGTACTTTTGATCCCGGCAAAAAAAAGTGATACTGTAGATAAGCGTCGAAACTGATTACCCACTGGATACAAGGATAAAAAGCAGCACAGGTTTGAAAAATTTCCGGGAGAAATTATACGGTTTTAGAAAAACGAAAATTGAGAGAACATAAACCACACTAGGCCTTAATTAAAATTAAACAAAAGCTCGCTATGACACCAGGTTCTGAAAATATACGCACCTTGGTATCCACGCACCTCACCAAGGTGCTGATGCTGTTCGGGCGGATGGATAGTGATTATAATCCGCGTTATTTACCGGTGACCGTAAGTTCAGTTTTAGTTTTGCTGAATGAACTGGAAATGATGGGACAAAAATTTGAAGACCTGGCCGGACTTTTAAAAGAGAACATTGAAAGAAGAGAAAAGTTTTCAAATGTGTTTTTGGTTCCGCCAACATTGCTTACTCAGCCCGATTTACAAGGCTTGCGCCTGGCCATGTGCGAGCTGGCCCAGCCCCTTATTAAAAGCTATTGCGAGGAAGAAATAAATTTTTTGAAGACCCTTGACGAACAGGTTTCAACTAAAACGCGGAACAGTCTTTTTTCGCGCGCCAGAAGAAGTTGTGGTTTATTGAAAGGTTGCGCTTCCAAAGAAGACCTGATTGACCTTTGTGCCCTTCAAGATCTTTGTGAAAGAGAGCTCGCTGCCTGAGTGGTTTTATAATTTAATCAACTGGCATGTTTTTGAATGGGTTATTAAGCAATACATAACTTATGAGTAATTATTATGAAATAGTGGCCTCTTTAGTGATGGCCTTTGTTATCACCCTGTTTTTTTCCGGAGTATTAAGACATAAAGGCCCGTGGGACGCCATCTGGCTTGTTTTTGTAACTATTTTTCTGGCTTCGTGGGCGGGATATTTATGGATAAATCCCTTCGGGCCAATGGTCCTGGGTGTTTCGGTGATGCCAATTTTTGTGGTGGGATTAATTTTCGCGTTTATTCTGGCGGCGGTAACGGTGCCTGTTGTGCGTAAAAAAAATGAGACGACGGCAGAAGTGGAAGATCCTTCAACGAAGTTAGCTATCGGTATTTTTTTCTGGATCGTATTAATTATACTGGTGGTGGCAATTGTAACCGGATATTGCCGGTTGCCGGTAAACACAAGGCAGTTGGTTGGGTAGAAAGACGATTAGGTGCACACAAATAATTACTTGCCTAACAAATTGTCTATTTCGACTTGGAGTTTTGGAATGTCTCGAATTACAATTGCCCAAATGATGTCGTCTGAAACACTGCAGCTTTATCCAATTACGTGAATAGAAAATTGCTAAACCAGGAATATCAGGGTAAATCTTAAACCGTACCACTCAGTTGCTGCCCTTCGTTGGGCTCGCGGGCTTTTTGGGTGCTTTCAACATTGGCCTCTGCCGGTAGGGTAATAGTAAAGGTTGCGCCTTTATTTACCGCGCTTTTAGCGCTGATATAGCCATGATGCTCTTCCACAATTTTTTTGCAGATGGCCAGTCCAATGCCTGTGCCCGCGTATTCTGAATTTCCGTGTAAACGTTTAAACATGGTAAAGATTTGTTCAGCGTATTGCTGTTCAAATCCAACACCGTTGTCTTTAATTTGTAAACGACAGTATTTATGTTCCTGAAGTTTGCCATCCTCCGGTATTTCAATCTTTCCGCTTATTTCAATAACAGGCTCTATTCCTTTTTGAGAATATTTGAGTGAATTATTAATCAGATTTTGGAACAATGGCTTAATAAGGCTTGGATATACATGAATTTTCGGCAAAGTGGTAACCGTTATCTTCGCGTTTTTTTCCTGTATCTGCATATCCATGTCTGAAAGTACTTCTTCAAGCAGCGCGTTTAAGTCGGAATAAACAAGCGCTTCTTTTGATACTGCAATTTTACTGAACGCGAGAATGTCGTTGATAAGGTTTTGCATGCGCTCACAGGCACCCTGCATTTTATCCATATACATTTTCCCTTCATCATCCAGATGATCTTTATACTTGGTAACAACGCGGTTACTGAAGGTTCTGATCTTTCTTAACGGTTCCTGCAGATCGTGCGAAGCGATAAACGCGAACTGGTCAAGCTCTTTGTTGGTGGACTCCAGCTGCTCAATGTTTTTTAATAACTGTTTGTTCAGCTCCATCACCTTTTCTTCAGAGGCAATGCGGTCCTTTACCTCAATTTCCAAACTCTTGTTAATCGCTTTCAATCGTTGCTCCTGCATTAACAACTGGTGGTTCTTTTTATACAGGTCAACAAATACCGAAACTTTCGCGCGCAGGAGTTCGGATTGAATGGGCTTGTAAATATAATCCACTGCTCCGGCTTTGTATCCCTTGAAAATATTTTCATCGCCATAACTATGTGCGGTAATAAAAATTATAGGAATGTGCTGAAGTTTGTCCCGCTGGTAGATCATGGTTGCCGCTTCAAAGCCGTTAATGTCAGGCATCTCCACGTCCATAAGAATAAGCGTAAAGTCGTGTTCGTTCAACAAAACCTTTAAGGCTTGCTTTCCCGAATTGGCCCTGGTAAGTTCATAACCGTCCCGCTCAAAAATACTTTCCATGGAAAGCAAATTATTCTCCTTATCATCTACCAATAAAATTTTTATTTTCAGCGGTTTCTGCATAGCTCTTATTTATAGAACCAGATCCTCATCATAGAGAGTAACTGATCCATTTTTAGTGGTTTGGTGATGTAATCTGAAGCGCCCGCTTCAATACACTTCTGACGGTCACCCTTCATGGCTTTGGCAGTTACGGCAATGATGGGAAGCGAATTGTTTTTATGTTCCCTGCGGATCTTCTGCATGGTTTCATATCCGTCCATTTCCGGCATCATAATATCCATCAGCACCATTTCAATATCGTCCGATTCATTAAGAAGACCAATAGCTTCTTTTCCTGATTCAGCGGTAATGCAATTGATGTTATATCTTTCAAACACGGTGGTAATGGCAAACAGGTTTCGTACGTCATCATCCACTACCAGCACTTTTTTACCGGCAAGAATATCACCCTTCCTTCGGATATTTTCCATCATCCTGCGCTTTTCCTGAGTGAATTTGGAATAGTCTACATGCAAAAACATCATTGTTTCTTCAAGCAACCTGTCGAGCGAATGAACATCTTTTAAAACAATACTGCTGGCTGTTTTATTCAGCTGCGACAATTCGTCTTTCGAAAAATCTTTGGCAGAGTAAATAATAATAGGGGCAAGCACCGCTTTTTTCTTGTTCATTTTGTTGATCAGCTCAATGGCCGAGGTATCAGGTAATGTATAGTCAAGAATGATGGTATCGAACTCTTTTTCCTTTAATAGCTCCAGCGCTTTATTGCCGGTAGCAGCGATGGTGATTTCGATATTCTCTTCTTTCATAAGCTTTACCACCTGCGAGGATTCAATTTCATTGTCCTCAACAATCAGTAACTGGCGTTTTTCGCGGTTATTGAATTCTACGATGTCTTTAAATAATTCATCAAGAATATCTTTTGTAAGAGGTTTTTGAATAAAGCTGCGTGCGCCGCGTTTTAGCGCCAGGATGCGGTTTTCTTCACCAGAGATCAGATGAATAGGCACGTGCCTGTAGTTAAGATCGTTTTTCAAAAGTTCCAATACTTTCCAGCCACTGGTGTCGGGTAATTTAACATCCAGTGTAATGGCAATTGGAGAGAAGCGGGAAACAAAATTAAAGATCTCAACATAATTGGTAGCGATCACTACCTTGAGGTTATCTTCGTGCGCCCTGTCGATCATGATTTTTCCAAATCTTAAGTCATCTTCAATCACAAGTATTACCTTATCCGTTGGTAAAATGTTGGCCCTGTCATCACCTGTTTCATTGATCATCTCATCAACGCCTTCCAGCTTTTTGATTTCAATGCCATCAGCGGTCATGTTCAGAGTGTTCAGGATAGCCTCAAGATCTTTTTTCTCGGTGCGCGGATGCTGAAACTGTCCCGACGTTCCGGGAGTACTGATAGCACCGGCATTGTCAAGAGGCAGGTATAAAGTAAATGTACTTCCTTTTCCTACTTCACTTTCCAGTTCAATGGTTCCGCCCAGGAGTTCCGCTAACCCGCGACTGATAGAAAGTCCTAAACCTGTTCCGCCATATTTACGGCTTGTTGAACCTTCTGCCTGCTGGAACGCTTCAAAGATAATGTTCTGCTTATCGGCAGGGATTCCAATACCGGAATCATTAATGGAGAATCCAACCACGCGCTCTGCTTTGTCAAGCATAGCATTGCCTGGCTTCCAGCTTTTTTTGGCCTCAAATATTTTAAGTTTAATTTCTCCGCGCTCAGTAAATTTAAACGAGTTGGAAAGAAGATTTTTTAAGATCTGGTTCAATCGCTGCGAATCGGTGTCGATTGATTCTGTTAACTCAGGATCAATTTCAATTTTAAAGCGCAGATTCTTGGCTTCCGAAATTGGTTTAAATGTTGTTTCAACAAACGCTGAAATTTCAGAGAAGCGGATGCTTGAAATATTGGCTGAAATAAATCCGGATTCAATTTTAGATAAATCGAGAATGTCATTGATCAGTTGTAGCAAGTCATCACCGCAGGAGTGAATGGTTTTGGCGTAACGTGTTTGTTTTTCATTTAAGTTTCCTTCAGCATTCTCATACAACTGTTGTGCGAGAATTAATAAGGAGTTCAGAGGCGTGCGTAACTCATGCGACATGTTCGCCAGGAATTCGGATTTGTATTTGGAAGTTAAGGTTAATTGCTCCGCTTTTTCCTCGAGCGATTTTCTTGCTTCCTCTACCTCTTTGTTTTTTGCTTCCACCTCATTCTTTTGCTTAACAAGTAAGAGGGCTTTATCCTGTAATTCATCATTGGTACGACGTAATTCTTCCTGCTGAATTTTTAATTCACCGGCTAAGGATTGGGACTGCGTGAGTAATTCTTCTGTTCTTGTATTGGTTTCAATGGTATTTACAACAATACCAATGGACTCGGTTAACTGACCTAAAAAGTCTAAGTGAGTTTGGCTGAAAATATCAAGCGATCCTAATTCGATAACGGCCTTTACATTGTTTTCAAATAATACCGGTAATACAATTAGATTACTTGGCTTGGCTTTACCCAGGCCGGAACTGATCTTCACATAATCGTTCGGAACATTTGATAAAATGATACGCTCTTTTTCAAGCGCGCACTGTCCAACAAGTCCCTCGCCAATAGAGAATTCTTTCGGAATATGTTTTTCTGATTTATAGGCGTAAGCCGCAAATAATTTCAGCTTGGCTGTTTCTGATTCAGTAGATAAAATATAAAATGCACCGTAATGAGCTGTTACAACCTGCGCCAACTCAGAAAGGATACGTTTTGCAACGGTTTGAAGATCTTTCTGACCCTGTAACATTTGCGTAAACTTGGCTAGGTTTGATTTCAGCCAATCCTGCTCCTGATTTAATAATGTTGTTTCGCGAAGATTGGTGATCATCTGGTTGATGGTATCTTTTAATTCTTCCACCTCACCTTTCGCATCCACACGAATGTTTCGGGTTAGGTCACCTTTTGTTACCGCGCTTGCCACCTCAGAGATGGAACGTACTTGCGTGGTTAAGTTTTCCGCTAACTGATTTACGTTTTCTGTCAAGTTTTTCCAGATACCTGAAGCACCCGGTACGTTTGCCTGGCCGCCCAACTTACCTTCAACTCCTACCTCACGCGCTACGTTAGTAACCTGATCGGCAAATACCGCAAGGGTTTCAATCATCTCATTGATGGTATCCGTTAATTGAGCAACCTCACCTTTTGCATTGATGGATAATTTCTGGCGTAAGTTACCTGTCGCAACTGATGTTACAACCTTTGCAATACCACGTACCTGTGATGTTAAATTGGTTGCCATGATGTTTACAGAGTCTGTTAAATCTTTCCATGTTCCTGCAACACCGGCAACGTATGCTTGTCCACCTAATTTACCATCCGTTCCTACCTCGCGGGCAACACGTGTTACCTCAGATGCGAAGGCGCGGAGCTGATCCACCATTTTATTAATTGTATTCTTAAGATCAAATATTTCTCCTTTTACGTCAACCGTAATTGTTTTTGATAAGTCTCCGCTGGCCACCGCTTTTGTTACCTCTGCAATGTTACGTACCTGTGATGTTAAGTTACCGGTCATTTGATTTACCGAATCGGTTAAATCTTTCCATGTTCCTGCAACGCCAGGTACAAAGGCTTGTCCGCCCAGTTTACCATCGGTTCCAACCTCACGAGCAACACGGGTTACCTCAGATGCAAATCCGCGTAACTGATCCACCATCGTATTTAAAGTTTCCTTTAACTGTAAGATCTCCCCGCGAACGTCAACCGTAATTTTTTTAGATAAGTCACCATTAGCAACGGCGATAGCAACATCGGCAATGTTACGCACCTGAGCTGTTAAATTACCGGCCATTTGATTTACCGAATCCGTTAAATCTTTCCATGTACCCGCAACGCCCGGCACGTGAGCTTGTCCGCCCAACTTGCCTTCAGTACCTACTTCACGTGCAACACGAGTTACCTCTGAAGCAAATCCGCGAAGCTGATCCACCATAGTGTTAATTGTATTTTTTAATTCTAAGATTTCTCCTTTAACATCCACCGCAATTTTACGGGACAAGTCACCATTAGCAACAGCAGTTGTTACCTCGGCAATGTTACGTACCTGCGATGTTAAGTTGGATGCCATTTTATTTACCGAATCGGTTAAATCTTTCCATGTTCCACCAACACCCGGTACATCGGCCTGTCCACCTAGTTTTCCTTCTGAACCTACTTCCCGAGCAACACGAGTAACCTCTGAACCAAATGAGTTCAGCTGATCCACCATGGTATTAATTGTTTTCTTTAATTCTAATATTTCACCCTTAACATCCACAGTAATCTTACGTGATAAATCGCCTTTCGCAACTGCGGTTGTTACCTCGGCAATGTTACGTACCTGGGATGTTAAGTTCGATCCCATTTGATTTACCGAATCGGTTAAATCTTTCCAAACACCGGCTACACCTTTTACCTGAGCCTGGCCGCCTAATTTACCTTCTGAACCTACTTCGCGAGCAACGCGTGTTACCTCTGAAGAGAAGGAGTTTAGCTGATCCACCATTGTATTGATGGTTTTCTTTAACTCTAATATTTCTCCTTTAACGTCAACCGTAATTTTACGTGACAGGTCACCGTTAGCCACCGCTGTTGTTACCTCGGCAATGTTTCGCACCTGACCAGTTAAGTTGGAAGCCATTTGATTTACCGAATCCGTTAAATCTTTCCATGTACCTGCAACTCCTTTTACCTGAGCTTGTCCACCTAATTTTCCTTCTGTACCTACTTCAAGCGCCACGCGGGTTACCTCAGATGAAAACGAGTTCAGCTGATCCACCATGGTGTTAATAGTATTTTTTAATTCGAAAATTTCTCCTTTTACGTCAACCGTAATTTTTTTGGATAGGTCACCCTTTGCCACCGCCGTTGTTACATCGGCAATGTTACGTACCTGTGCCGTTAAGTTACCGGCCATTTGATTTACTGAATCAGTAAGGTCTTTCCACACACCACCCACGCCTTTTACTTTGGCCTGCCCTCCTAATTTTCCTTCGGAACCTACCTCACGGGCAACACGGGTTACCTCCATTGTAAAGAGGTTGAGTTGTTTCACCATGTCATTTACCTCTTTGGCAATACGCGCAAATTCACCCTGTAACAAGTGATTACTCACTTCCACTTCAATTGGAATTTGTTGCGAGAGGTTTCCTTTAGCTACCGCGGAAATTACGCGGTCAATTTCACGGATCGGATACACGAGATCAGAAATAAGCGAGTTCAGATCTTCCACACCGTTTTTCCATTCGCCTTGCGCGTCATTTAATAAAATGCGCTGATTGAGTTTCCCTTCCTTACCAACGGTTTGGCGGGCTTTAGAAAATTCTTTTATTAATTTTTTATTGATGAGAATAATATCGTTGAGGGTATCGCAAGCCTTTCCGCTGATTCCTACTTTGTTGATCGGCATCTTCACATCGAAATTTCCGTTTTTTACTTCCAGTAAAATATTCAGAAGCTCTGTAGAATCGAGCGAAGAACCGGGAATAGCTTCGATAAGAATATCGTTTGAAATATGTCCGTTCGAATGCTTCCCGTTAAGTTTTTTGCCATTTCCAATCAGCTTTTTGGAATGACCATTTGTAGCGTTGATTTTTTTATGATTTCCGTTGAGTTTTTTATCCACGGGGGAAGCTACTTTTTTACTCTTGATCTTTTTGCTGCTGCTGGGGCGCGCGAGAACCTCTGGTTCTGCCGCACCATTTCCTGTCTTTAATTTTTTGGTTGTTGAAGCCATGCGTATAAATTTTATAGGGAATTCTTAAGAAATTCCGCGATATCAAAGCTACTGCGATTTTGACTGAAGTGGCTCTGTTGTTGATAAATTCGAGATTTGGGGAATTATTGCTACACTTTTTTGTTCGCAAATACGGTGCCAAAAATCTTTTTTTTTGAAATTACTCTTCCGGGCTCAAATTTTTATCTGTTCTTAAGAAAAATGCCGGGTTTCCCCTGAGTTTTCGGGCGGTGTTGTTTTAAAAACAATATCCCAAAAGGGCGAGGAAACTCCGAACGCTTTATCCGGATGTTTATAATGATGTTTGAGGTGATTGATCCATAACTGATGGAAATACAATTTGCCTGGGCGTGTGTGAATGGTGTAGTGAATATACGCGTAAACCACATAACCCGAAGAGATTCCGGCCATTAATGGAAAAGCATGCCGTCCGAAGAAAAAATAAAAAACCGCAGTTAAAAAGGAGGCGATTATTGTACCAGCAATAACGGGCATAAACAACCTGTCATGATCTCTCGGATTTTCATGATGCACGCCATGAAAAATGTAATGAAAGCGTTTAAGAACTGGAAAATATTCATCAATATGGAAAACATAGCGGTGAAGAAAATATTCTATCAACGTCCATAAAACAATTCCGGCCACGTAAAAACACGAAGCCTGTACAATATTGAGTGAAGTAAATTGATGGCTTAAATAAACGAAGAAAAAAATAATTAACGTGTAAAACGAAATGCTAATACGGGGAGAACTTTTGGTGAGGCTTTCCAGGAACTCATTTTTAAAAATGCGTCCGGGTCGTGGTTTGGTAATAACAGTCATGGGATAGTTTTAATGGGATTATTAAAATAAAATGCCACCGGAGTATGAGCCGTCATTACGAATAAATTAAGGGCGCTTCGGCAATGCATCAATCGGTACCCGCTGCAAAGACGAATGCTCCCTCCACTACGAAAGGGGCCAGGAGCGTTTTATCCTGTGCAAGATCGCTTGGGTTATATTGAACGGTATGCAAGACTGCTCAGCGCCTGCCAACAGCAAGGAATAGAAAGCCCGCATTTTTTAACGCGCGGCCTTTAAAATTAAAATACTTTTCGTCGGTTATTGGTTAACACAAGGGCCAATCCTCCTATTAGTAAAACGCCACCAACTATTGGCGACCATCTTACCGGATGATTTTCAGATTTGTTTACCGAAACTTTTCCGAGGTCAAGTACTTCTTTTTTAGTTACGTAATTAAAGCCTGTGATCGCCATCATTAAGGCGCCTATTACTATCAGAATGATTCCAAAGTTTTTCATTTTAATGTTTTTTATGGTTAAAACAGATATCACAAATTAAATGCCAGTGGCAAAAGCCTCTACTGGCATGAATTTTAGCCATGAATTAAAAAGAACTAATAAAAGAACTAATATGAAAAGAATAATATGTGTTTTAGGAATAGCGCTGTTAGCCGCCTGCTCACACGAAAAAAAAATGCTGAGAAAGGCCGCCATAGCGGTAGAGCAGTCTGATTTTGAAAAAGCGGTAACGAACTACGATCAGATTTTAAAGAAAAATAAGGACTCTTATTATGGCAATGCAGGCAAAGGGATCGTGTTATCAGAATATATGGGGAAACATGAGCAAGCAATTCCCTATCTGGAAAAAGCCCTTGAAAAAAGTCCGAAAAAAACCCAGGGGAAAATAAATAACGACCTTGGGATCAGTTATCATTACATGGGTAATTACACACGTGCTCTTTACTTTTATGGAATGGCCTTAACCACCAACACAGAAGATAATCCAGACTATGATGGTTTTCTAACCAAGCGGATCGCAGATTGCAAATACGCAATGGAGCATCCTGAGGTGAACCCCGCCGAAGAGCAATGGGTGAAAAACGTTGGCAAGCCCGTGAATACAGATATGCCGGAATATAGTCCTGTTTTCTCTAACGGAAATCTGTTGTTTACGTCTCAGCGGAAAGATAATCCAAAAGAAGTAAAAAATGGTGTGGACGGAAGGTATTTCGAAAACATGTATATCTCAAAGGTTAAGGACGGTTCTTTTACCACTCCTGAACGTTACACGCTTCCAAATTATTCGAAGAACCGTAAATTCAACAGGCACAATGAGTCGGTAATATCGGCATCAGCGGATAATAAAATTCTTTTTGTTTACAGAGACGGAAAAATATATGAGGCCAACCTAAATGATTCTACCAAAGCCGCTCATAAATTAAATTCGTCTGTTAATTTTTCCACGCTTCAGAACCACGCCTGTCTTTCGAAAGATGAGAAGACGATTTTTTTTAGCAGCGAATCTGATAAAGGAATAGGCGGAATGGATATCTACACCTCAGTTAAGGGCGAAGATGGTGAGTGGTCTCCTCCACAACTCATGGGCTTTAATACTTTATACAATGAAGACACGCCCTATATGGGCGACAATAGCACTTTGTTTTTCTCTTCCAATGGTTTGCCGGGTTATGGAGGATTTGATATTTACAGAACACGATATGAAGACGGGAAATGGAGTACTCCCGAAAACCTCGGCCAGCCATTAAACTCGCCCGGTGATGATATTTATTTTGCGTTAAAGCCTGAGAGTCCGGATGGGTATTATGCCTCAAGTCGTGCGGGAGGTCAGGGAGATATGGATATTTACCAGGTGCATTACGTTCAGGCAAAAGTAAAAGAGTGTGGTGAAAGCGGGCAGGGTGTAACCTCTGTTGAAGCTACGCCAAGTGCTTCAAATAATATGGTTTATGAAGTAACATTGAACATGCCTGATGCATATGAAAAGAAAATAAGATCGTATACCTGGACAGTGAATAATGTGCCGGTGATGCAAACCGCATCGCAATTTGAGCAAAAGTTTGATGCACCGGGAACTTACACAATTTCTTCTAAAATTATTGTGTACTGCGATACATGTACCTCCTTGCTTTCGTATTGTAATGAAAAAGTCGTGACTGTGAGTGATCAGGTTGCGAAAAAGGATACCATGGGCAGAAATGATTTAGCTGTTACTGATAAATCCTATGGAAATAAAAAGAATTCCGGTAAGAATAAAATGAAGTCCCCTAAAAATAGGGATGAGAACAGTAAAACCATTAAAGAAAATTTGGGCAACGAAATTTCTAAAGCCGAGTCTTCGAAAGGCAATGGGTTTTTAAGCGAAGATGAACTCTTAGCCATGAACTGGGACAAGCAGCCGGCTTATTTTGAATACAATCAGTCAGGATTACGCGAGGAAGCGAAACGAGTACTGGATAATAACACGGTTGTATTAAAGGCGAATCCAAATTTAAAAATAATTGTTAATGGTTATGCGGATTCCCGCGGATCGGAAATGTATAACAAAAATCTTTCAGCGAAGCGCGCAGAAACAGTAAAAACGTATTTAATGGAAAAAGGTGTTGATAGTAAAAGGATCATTTCCCTGCATGCATTTGGTGAAAAAGAACTGGTTAATAATTGCACCGATGGTGTAGAGTGCAGTGAAGAACAGCATCAGGCCAACCGCAGGGTAGAGCTGATGGTGACCAACAAAGTTCCGAAAAGCAACACTATAACTGTTAAATAGTAAGGCCACAAAAAGTCTTTCCAATGCTATACCCACTGTGAGCAATAATGTTTACAAAGGGGTATAGCATTTTTTTTAATTCATTCGTTTTCAGATTAAGTGCAAGGTGAGCATACCGGGCATATTTTTTTTGCAATTAAATACAAATCAATAAAACTTTCAGGCATGGCAAATTTTAAAAACAAAGAAAATGATGAAAATAAATCAGGTAAGGAAAACTCTGGTTTCAATTCATCTTCCAAAGACAACAAATCCTCTTCAGGCTCAAAAGATGATGCAGCGGGATCTTATACAAAAGACAAGGAAGATTCTTATACCAGGAGCCAGGATACAAACGAGACTTCCGGCATCAAGGATACCACGGTGAAAAAGGGTGTTGGCGACGATGAATATTCAGAAGACTCGCAGGACTCTAAATTTGCGCAGCAAAATCAGGGCTTTGGCTCGGATAACAAGATTAAGAATAAAGGCTCGAGTAACAAAGGTTCTTATAACCAGGGCGATAATCAGAATCAAAACAAGCAGCAAAATTCGGGATCGTCTAATCAAGGGCAGGGAAACGCTTACAAAGATTTTGGCTCTTACAGCCAGGGGGAGTTTCAGAATTCGAACCAGGGTTTCGGTAGTTCAAACCAAGATAATAATAACCAATACAATCAGCAGAACAACAATAATCAATGGGCTGGCAATAACAATGATTCTTACGGCCAAAGAAATCAGAATTATGGCTCTGATAACAACGGTAATCAAAATTACAGCGGATATAATCAAGGCAATAATCAAAACTATGGTTCGTATAACCAGGGCGAAGGGAATAATTACGGAATGCATAACCAGGGAAACCAGCATTTTGGCTCAAACATTGGCGGCCATAATTATGGATCTTATAATCCGGGCGGGAACCAAAACAACGGATCAAACAATGGCTGGCAAAGCCACGCGATGAATAATCAGAGTAATAACCAAAACTACAACCGTAATCAAAATTATAATCAGGGAAACGGAAACAATTTTGAGGCCAACAGCAATCAAAATTATAATTCCAATAATAATGGCGGGGGTAGTAATTACAGCCAGGGGAATCAAAATTATAACCAGGAGCAGAATTATGGTCACAACAATCAGAACAACCAGTTCAACGGCTCCAACAATCAATGGAATGAACAGAATAGTAATTCCTATAACCAGGGGAACAATGTAAATTATAA